>JAGAPO010000012.1 GCA_017623215.1 Lachnospiraceae bacterium
CAGTACATGTTATCTGCTTCTTTATCGTACGGAAACGAGTCTGCAAAAATTAGTTTTCCGCTTACTTACAGCTATCTTAGGTTCTTTCGCTTCCGCTGCCTTTCCCGGCTTGGCGGAAGCTTTTTTTCTGCTTCGATTTCTTCGTCCGCTACGATGGAGCGATTTATTTATTCAATCCTATTCTTGATTGATAAATATTTATATTGTATAATTGTTTTACCAACATTTAGAAAGGGGTGCGCCACGCTATCATGTATAATCTGCACATAAAAAAAGAAAAGGGTGTGCCGATCTCGCCCGGAATGATCGGCTTATTCTATGAGGATATTAACTACGCCTGCGACGGCGGCCTGAACGCGGAGATGCTGGAGAATCCGGCGTTTGAGTTCGTAGAAAGCTTCGGCTGGAAGGATCATTATTCGACCAAATATGACGGTCTGTACGGCTGGAGCGCCTTTCCGCTGACCGGCGATGAAGGAAGGCTGTCCATCGGCACTGATTCTCCGGTTCATCCGAACACGCCGCATTTCCTGCACTTTGTTCCTTCCCGCACACAGAATGCGGCTGCCAACAAAGCATTTTCCGGCGTCTATCTGCAAGAGGGACATACCTACAAGGTCAGCGCTTATTTAAGAAGTACCGGCTATACCGGCTCTGTCACGGCCGCAGTCTATCTTCCGGATTCCTCGCTCGAAGAAGGTGCCGACTACAAAAAGAATACCGTTCCTGCGGCACAGGTCGTTCTTGCCGGAGAGGTTACCTCCGAATGGGTTCGCTATGAGGCCGAGTTCACCGCAGCTTCCACGCTCCGGTACGGAGTATTTGCGCTCGTTATTGATGCACCTGCCGATGCCGCAGTATGCGGAATCGACATTGATCACGTATCCTTAAAGCCCACGGATGCGGTATGCGGCGTCTTCCGCAGGGATCTTGCGAATATCCTGCGCGACATGCACCCGGGCTTCTTACGTTTCCCGGGCGGCTGTATCGTGGAGGGCAACACTTTAAGCAATCGCTATCAGTGGAAACGCAGCGTCGGACCGGCGGAAGGCCGAATCTCCAACTGGAACCGCTGGGCAACCAGCGCGAATATGCGCAAGGAATTCTCGAACAACCCGTTCAGCCATTACAACCAGACGCTTGCCATCGGCTATTATGAATATTTCCTGCTCTGCGAATACATTGGAGCCGAACCGCTTCCGGTCCAGCATGTCGGTCTCGCCTGCCAGTTCCAGTCCACGCAGCTCATCGAGCCGGAAGCTCCCGAATTCCGGGAATTCGTACAGGACATTCTGGATTTGATCGAATTCGCGAACGGTCCTGTCGACAGCACCTGGGGAAAGGTACGCGCCTCGATGGGCCACCCCGAACCCTTTGCCCTTAAAATGATCGGTATCGGCAACGAACAGTGGGATACCAAAGAGTCCCGTTTTCTGGAGCGCTACGCCCTCATCGAAAAAGCGGTTCATGACGTATATCCCGATATCCGCCTGCTCGGATCCGCAGGTCCCAGTGTCAGCGAACCATGGCAGGATAAGCTCATGACAGCCTGGAACTTCTACCGGGAGCAGACGGCAAAGAAGCCGAATTTCACCTATGCAGTGGATGAACACTACTACATGGCTCCCGAATGGCTGTACAGCAACAGCCACTTTTATGACAATTACCCTCGCGATGTAAAGGTATTTGCAGGGGAATACGCGGCTCATCGCCCAATCCGCCAGTACAAATACGATAAGAACACCCTGGACGCAGCTTTGTCCGAAGCCGCTTTCCTGACCGGCGTTGAGCGCAATGCGGACGTTGTAGTCCTCGCTTCCTACGCTCCTTTATTCGGCCGCGTCGATTACAGCCAGTGGGCGCCTGACCTAATCTGGTTCGATGAAACCGCCTGCTACGGTTCTGTAAGCTACTACGTCCAGAAGCTCTACAGCCTGAACATGGGTACCTACACCCTTCCGAACACGTTCGGCGAAGAGGTCCCGACCCTGTACCAGACCGTCTCCTATGACGAAGCAGCCTCCGAGGTCATCATCAAGCTGGTCAACGCCTCCGACACTCCGGCTGACATCGCACTCTGCCCGGAGGAAGGGCTTACCTTCACCGGCACCGCATCCGCCCAGATCCTGACTCACGAGGACAAGGATGCTTATAACGAGCTCGCAGCCCCGACCCGCGTCGCTCCGGCAGCTGCAGCGCTTGACCCGACCTCCCCCTTCACGGTACCGGCTTATTCCTTCAGCGTAATCCGTATTCCTGCGAGCAGGGCAGAATAGGCTCTGCCGTTCCGGGAACCCGTGGTCAGAACAGATAGATTTCACACATGGAAGGAAGAGGTATCAGAATGAAAGAATTATTGGAAGAAACTAAAATCCTGGAGTTCGGCAAAGCCATATCCTCTCCGATTCGGGTAAAAATAATCAAGCTGCTCTCAGAAAACGACGGCAAAAATTTCAATGAGCTGGCTGAACAGCTGAACATCACCGGAAGCGCCATCACAGCTCACATCAACCAGCTGGAAAAAGCCGGAATTCTGCGCGTCGAATCCACTTCGGGCAGACACGGGATGCAAAAACAATGCTACATCAACGAGTCCCGTTTTCTCATTGATTTTATTGAGGAGAAACGCCGCCGCAACACCTTCCACGCCGAAATCCCGATTGGAAGCTACTGCTCCTACCAGGCCAAATCCACCTGCGGCCTTGCAACGGTTGAAAAAAATATCGGGCACTATGATGATCCCCGGTATTTCGACGACCCGGAGCACATCTACGCAGGCATCCTTTGGCTGACCGAAGGCTATGTTGAGTACCGCCTTCCCAACTACATGGACGCCGACCAGGTCTTAGAGGAGCTCCAGATCACTCAGGAGCTCTCCTCGGAGGCCCCGGGCTTTTGCGAAAAATGGCCCAGCGAGATCTTCTTTTCCATCAACGGCACCCCCATCGGAAGCTTCATCTGTCCCGGTGATTTTGGTCTGAAGACCGGTCTCTACTCCCCGGATTGGTGGGTCTACGGCAAGAACCAGTACGGAATGCTCAAGGCCCTTATCATCAACCGTACCGGCTGTTACTTAGACGGCCAGAAAATCAACAATCTGACGATTGACGACCTCGCCATCACGCAGGGTTCCGAAATTCACTACCGCATCAGCGCTCCCGACACAGGCGGCGAGTGCGGCGGTCTGACTCTCTACGGCAAAGGCTTCGGCAACTACAACCAATCCATCAAGGTTCAGATGAAGCTGGCCGAAAAGGTGTCATACAGCGCTGAGGGGACGTAACCCGTCCCCTCAGCCTATTCTCCATATTCACTCATCAATACATTCCGCCGCTTTCGGGTCAGTTCAATCGTCCCCGAATTCTTCCTCGGCATCATCAAACTTGTACACTCATCCAACTGTCAGTCCTTTCCTTATCAGTTGTTCATTCGAAAGACAACCGTATCGCGAATCGTCTCTCCCGGCTTCGCAATCAGCAGCCCCGCTTCCTCAATCAGCCCCTGCGCATAAAGATTGTGCGCGTCCGTCGAACAGGTCTGCGGCTCCACGCAAAAATACGGTTTGCCCTGCGGCGTATAGATGACCAGATGTGTAAACGTCGGCCCCATCTCCAGCGTAAGTGTTCCAGCATCCAGCCACATCACAGCCGCCGGATTCTTTGGATTCAGATAGACCAGATTCAGGTCCAGATCGCTCACCAGCGCAGGAGCTTTCCGTCCCTCTCCCGTATAATCCGCAAGACTTCCGTCCGGCAGGCAGGCCTCATCCATATTCATGAAACGGTCTGCAAAGAACTGAAGCTTCGCATCCCCGCTTTCGTTTACGAAGAACGGATGCAGCGCGAATCCGAACGGAAGCGCTTCTTCACCCAGGTTATGTACTTCATAATCATACTCAATCCGATCCGGAAATACCGTAATATGAACGGTCAAATCATATTCGAATGCGAACTTCTCATACAGCGCGTCCCCTTTCCTCACCGAAAGCGTTCCGCTAATCCTCACCGCATCCGAAGGGACATCCGCTTCTTCAAACGGGATCTCCTCTCCTCCTGTCTTAGCAGTCTCAAAACAGCTGCCGGCCGCGACTGTCTTTATCTTACCGAACGGCTCTCTTCTCACAATTCCGTGCATCCACGCGGGGTACGACTTCCCCGCGAACGTAAAAGTCCAGTCTCTTACCCGGTTCGGTGTCGGGAACAGAATTGGAACCCCATAGGTTCCGCCTTCTTTTCTTCGCGCTGCATCCGAATCCACCACCAGCTTTCCGTCATACAGAATCCTGCACAGATTCATTCCATCCTCCGGGTCACAATATACCGTCCATAATCCATTCACCAGACAGTATACCTCGCGTCCGAACAATTCCTGCTTTTCAATCTTCTTCATCGGGATCTCCTTTCCCTACAGAGTCTCTTCCACATATTTCAGCCACTGGCGTGCGATCAGGCCGTGTCCGTTCTCGGTCGGATGAATGCCATCCCAGCACCAATAGCTCACTTCCTTCTTCTCACATGCCTCATCAAATGCCTCCTGAAGCGGTACGAAGATTCCATTATAATCCTTTGCAATCCGGCGAACTGCCTGCGAATAGCCCTCCATGCAGCTTCTCCACTCGTCATACCGCTCTCCAATCTTTCCGCACCTGCATACGAACGGCTCACAGAAGATAAATCTGACCTCGGGCAGCACCGCACGCACCGTATCCAGCATCATACGGTATATCGCATCATAATGTGCCTTCGCGGTCGGGCGGAAGCCCCTACCCTCTGAAGGGCCGTCATTGATTCCGACCAGAATACTGACAATATCCGGCTTTAACTCATTCAGATCTCCCTCCACCCTGGAATACAGATCCGAAATCTTGTTGCCGCTGATTCCTCTGTTAATAAAATGAAGGTCCTTCTCCGGATATTTGCTTCCAAGCAGTCCGTTAATAATATAAGCGAAGCTGTGCCCCATCTGATGGTTCAGATCCCACGCCTGGTCCGGCCTTTTATAGCGGTTGCCGTCCGTAATACTGTCTCCTGTAAATAAAATCGTTGTCATACGAATCTTCCTCCTGTCCCTGTCTCCATATCGGTATTCTTCTGCCGCAATCATCCGGATTGCTCCGAATTGCTTTCAACATTCTTTTCATCCTCTCTATTGTAGCACCAATAATTTCAGAAATCTATTATAAAATCAGCATACCTTTGTTTCATTCTAACTGACCTGCCGGAACGAATCAGCTCACTGTTTCCCATAATCATTTTAATTGTAAATTCGGACAGGCTGTGTTATAATGATAGACAAAGGAAGAGCACGGACATCCTCATATGCTCCGGCTCTTTTTTATTTGACAAGAATCTTATCATACGGAAAGGGGTATATTGGAATGAAACGAATCGGTATCTTAACCAGCGGGGGCGACTGCCAGGGCTTAAACGCCGCAATCCGCGGTGTCTGCAAAGCTTTATATGGAGAATTTAAGGACGGTGTTGAGATCTACGGTATTCATGACGGTTACCGCGGCCTGATGGACGGCGACTATCACCGCATGGCTCCGCAGGATTTCTCCGGTATTCTGACGCTCGGAGGAACGATTCTCGGAACGTCCCGCCAGCCTTTCAAGATGATGCGCGTCATCGGCGATGACAACAGGGATAAGGTCAAGGAGATGAAGGATACTTACCGCAGGATGAAGCTGGACTGCCTTGTTGTTCTGGGAGGCAACGGAACGCATAAGACCGCGAATCTGTTAAGTGAAGAAGGTCTGAATGTAGTATCCCTTCCGAAGACGATTGATAATGATGTATGGGGCACGGAGATGACCTTTGGCTTTCACTCCGCAGTAGAGGTTGCGACGAACGTGGTGGACTGCATTCATACAACTGCTACGTCCCACGGACGAGTATTTATTGTAGAGATTATGGGACACAAGGTTGGCTGGCTTCCGCTCTATGCCGGTGTCGCTGGCGGCGCGGATGTTATCCTTCTCCCGGAGATTCCCTACCATATTGATTCGATTGCGGCAACGCTTGAGGCGAGAAACAAGGCAGGCAAGAGCTTCTCGATTCTGGCTGTCGCAGAGGGCGCTCTTTCGGTTGAGGAGTCCAAGCTCAGCAAGAAAGAATTCAAGGCGGCGCGCGCCAGGATGCAGCAGCCTTCGATTTCCTACCGCCTCGCAAAGGAGATTTCGGAAAAGACCGGCCAGGAGATCCGCGTAACTGTCCCCGGGCATTTCCAGAGAGGCGGAAGTCCCTGTGCATACGACCGCGTACTTTCCACACGGTTCGGTACCGCTGCTGCCAAGCTGATCAAAGAGCAGAAGTACGGCCATATGGTCGCACTGCAGAACGGAGCGATCGTGCCGGTTCCGCTGGGAGAGGTTGCCGGGAAGCTCAAGACAGTTCCGGTGGACTGCGAGGAGATTCTCAGCGCACGGGAGATTGGAATTACGTTTGGTGATTGAGCGTTTTGAAAACGTGTTAGCAATGTGCAACACAGATGCCCGAGCGGCGGCTATTGCTTCGGACCCGGCATTCCGGCCGGATTCGGAGCAATAGCCGCCGCTCGCACCTTGATTTGGTCTTGTTTTGGTCTTATGATCCGCACGGCTTTTGCAATATCTCAATTCCTGTGCCGTTTGTAGGAATCCAAATACGCCGGCATCCCACTATTGGGCGGATATCTGCCATTCCCCAACCAATACCGGCTTATATTCTCTCTGTTCCCGCATTCCCGGATAGCTTCCGGTTCTTTCCCCAAAGGTCAGGGATTTTGATTCCTCGTTCCACGTTACCGGTACGGCAGTATATTCCCCGTTCTCATACCCATACCCGTCTCCCGCATCCTCGTACAGAGTAAAGGCCGCGTCTCTGCCCGGATATACCCGGAATTCAATTGGCGCATCGTCCATCTCAGCCGCATAGGTTCCGGCCTCCGTCATCGGAATGATACTTCCCTCCTTTACGAATATCGGAATCGTGTTGATATCGGTGTTCACGGTAACGGTCTGACCGCCCTCATAACGGGTATTTGTCCAGAAATCATACCAGGCCGTTCCCTCGGGCAGGTAGACCTTACGGGTCCTTTCTATCCCCTCGAGCGGGATGGAGCCTGCTTCATAATACATCGGCTCCGTTACCGGGCAGATCATCATGCTCTTCCCGAACAGATACTGTTCGGGAAGCTCCCGTGCCTTTTTATCGTTCTTAAAATCAAATGCGAGCATCCGCATCATCGTGCCGTTATTCAGCCAGCAATCGCCCGCCAGCGAGTAGATATAGGGCATCAGACGGTATCTGAGGCGGTTCATCTTTAACGCGGCGTCAAAGAACATCGTCCCCGGCTCACCAAGCTGCCACAGCTCTCTTCTGACATCCGTACCATGGCTGCGGAAAATCGGCAGGAACGCGCCGTACTGGAACCATCTAACGAACAGCTCCCGGTATCCAAGATCCGCCATTCCCTCGTCATAATCTCCGGCCCAGAACCACTGCACGCCACGCTTCACAAAGAAGCCGCCGATATCCAGCGTCCAGTAAGGAAGACCGCTCGCACAGAAATTAAGCCCCGCCGGAATCTGCTTTCTAAGCGTCTCCCAGCTTGCATACGTATCTCCCGATCACAGAATCGTGCCATAGCGCTGTCCGCCCGTATATCCGTTCCTGGTCAGATTCACCACTCGTTTGCTCTCATCCGTTCCTCTCTGTCCCTCATACATTGCCTGTGCATGAACCAGGCCGAACGCATTGCATTTCTCAAGCGGCATATACTTGCCCGCCTGCGCCGTGAACTCGCGGTACATATCGAACGGCTCCGGCTTCTGCCTGTGTCCCCACTCCGGCGTCACCGGCTCATTCGAATCACACCACCACGCGTCGATCCCCTTATCAAATAATCCTTCCTTTGCCTGCTTCCAATAAAGCGCCCTTGCCTCCGGGCGGAACGCATCATAGATATTATTCGCCGGAAGCAGCAGCTTTTTATCAAAGAACTCCTTATAATTCTCACTCGCCTCATTCATATTCGGCCAGATCGAAATCATAAAATGCACATTCTCCTCATGCAGCTGATCCGTCATCGCCTTCGGATCCGGGAACCGAATCTCATCGAATGTCTTCTGCCCCCAAAGATTCCCCTTCCAGGAGCTCCAGTCCATCACGATACAATCAAGCCCGATCCCTCGTTCCCGATGCTCTCCCGCAATCTTCAGAATCTCCTCCTGCGTCTCATACATCTCCTGCGACTGCACGAACCCGAACGCCCATTTCGGCAGCATCGCCGCCTTCCCGGTAAGCGTTCGATATCCGTCAATCACCGTATCAAAATTCTCACCCGCAATAAAATAAAAATCCATCTGCGGATCCGCTTCCGTATACAGATAAGACCCATACGCCGTATCACTGAACACGGCCGGACTGCCCGTGGCCAACAAGAGCCCATACCCCTTCGTGGACAGAAGCATCGGAATTCCAATCTTCAGATTTGCCTGATGAACATACTGGGTTGTCCCACGCAGATTCAGAACTCCTTCCTCCGCCTGCCCCAACCCATACAGCGCCTCATCCTCCTGCCAGTTCAAAAACAGCCGCGTATGATATAATTTTCGGTCGAACTCCTTATTCGCCTCCCGAATAATCTTCTTAACCCCGTCCGGAGTCTCCACCAGATCAACCTTTGTATTCTCATCCACCACGAGCCGATACGAATCAAACTCCTCAAGAACCCTGCTCTCCCTCTCCTTCTCCGCGAGCAGCAGTGTTCCCTTCGCATCGAAATACCGAATCGACGACGTCCTCTTATTCACCTCGGCCGTCACACAGGAGGTCTTTACCAGATATGCCTCCTTCGTCTCCTCAACCAGCCACTCCGCCTTCCCGGGCGGTTCCAGAATCCCGATTCCAACCTCATCCGTAAATCCATCCCTCATCGTATACATAACCCGAATTATTCGCTCATCCTTCGGCTCGATCCTCAAAACCCCTGCCTCAGAATAAAAATCCACCCAATCCGCCGAATACTCCACCCTGTCAATCTCACGTTTCAGCCTGTTCTTAACCTGCAGCATACGCCTCTCCCTTCTCATCCCAATCAACCCAAAGCCAAACCAAATCCAAACTCCTCCGCAGCCCCCAGGCCGCGATCACCGCCAAGCCTCCGGCATACGACCCATTCTGCTCATCATACCAAAATAATATCCCAATTTTCCCCAAGAAACAATAGCCGAAATCCCATATTTTATGAACAATATCCCAAAAATCCAATTCCTCTCCAAATCTCCCTCCTCCCCTCGAACCCCTCCGTCCCTCTTCCTACTCCCCCCATTGTCGAAAAATAGAATCCCATACCCCAGGAACCAACAGCCCCGAGGCGCGTGACAGGTCCGATACGGCCTTTCGCAAGAACCAGCCGTAATCGGACCTGCCACGCACCTCGGGGCGTCCGTCCTCAACACCTCATTCTATTCTTCAACAACCTTCCTTTTTAAAATGGGCCCAGCCAACACTCCAACCCTCTTCAGCTGGTACTCATAACTAAAGGAAGCATCCTTCGTTCTCCACGCTCCCGGTCCGAACCAGGTCAGCGTCTCATCAGACAAATGTACCTGTCCGAACGCATTAATCCTGCTGCCATACGCCGTAATCCGAATCACATGCTTTCCTTCGGAGAGATGCCCAAGATCCGCCTGATACGGTGCAAATACCGACGGAATCTCTTCTCCGCCATCCACGCTCACCGTAACCAGCGGTGCACGATACTTTGTCGTCTCCAGAACATAGTCGCCCTCGGAGACATCGACCTCGCACACATAGGTCATATTTCCGGCGTAGAATGGGAAGCCCTGCGCAGTCAGATCGCTGAATCCGGGTGTCTCCGGCTTCTTTACAAGGCGCGCCTTATTTCCGCTCACTCTGACACCGAACGTCCCAAGCAGATAGCTCCACTCGAGGTTGCTCTTTCTTGTATACGGGAACGTAATAGTCAGCTCGTTCCGGCCCTCCTTTAGCTTCGGAAGCTTCATCGTACGAATACATTCATCCGTAAAATATCCCTTATATACAACCGGAACGCTCTGCCCGTTCAGCACAACCTCCGACTCCTCCGGGTATTCCATCGCAAGCTTCACCTCGGAGAACTTTCTGCTTGCTTCAAACCGATACCGAAGGCTTATCCTATGCTCAGCCTTCTCCTCTTCGTCCACCGTCCACGGCTGGGCAAATGCTTCCATCTTCAGGGGCCACCCAAGTCGGGTTCTTAGAATATTATCAATTCTCAATACCTCCTCGGACGGTGCATACGGTTCTCCATCCAGCGAGTATTCCGCCTGATCAAGCAGCAGCACATTCGGTTCGCTCATCTCATAATCGATCGGCATATGCAGTGTGCAGACTGTCTCAAGCTTCGCCTCTTTGACAGCCTCCGGCTCCTTCTTTCTGCTTCTTGTTCTCTTCTTCAGATATAAAAGCAGGCTGTCCTGCCAGTACAGCTGTTTCGTAATAACCGTACGTCCATTCTGATACTCTGCCGGAATCTCATACTGTTCTCCGGTCATCGCATCCAGCACAGTCACGTAATAGCGGCCTGCAATCGAAATGGTATACGTCTCCGCCTTCGGGGTATCCTTCTTCGGGTCGGTCTTGCCGTTTGCAAGGAACAATACCGCATCGCCGCCAAGTTCACGCATCTGGTACAGATACTGATTCGTTCGGATCCCGCGCTCTGTCTTTACCTCAACCATTCTTACCGGTTCCAGCGCCTCCATCAGCTTTACCTGGTCAAATGCAATCTGCTCAATCCTGTTCCGCAGCGCATCCGGGAGCGCTGCAGGCTTTGCATCGATGAACTCCGGCATACGGCCCATTACGATAATCCTTCCACCGTTTTTCGCAAATTCTGTGAGTTTATCCACCGTTGTACTGCGAAGCGTCCGACAGCCGGGGATAATAATCATATCATAGTCCATCTTTCCAGCCTTAAATGTCTCCCCTGCTTTTATCCGGCCGGCTTTCTTTGCCGCATTCTCCTCCGGTGCAGCCTCTCCTGCGTTCTCATCCTTCAGCGACAGCAGCAAGCCTTCCGATATGTAATCAAAATCCTGCAGTCCGAACAGCAGCCATTCTGTAATGGATTTGAACTGCTTCTCCAGTTCTTCCCTTGTCGCGGCGGTCTGTTCATCGGGCCCAAAACTGATCCAGAAGCTCTCAACCGGATGAATCACGCCAATACGCACCTTCGGGCTTCCGCTCATCAGGGCGGTATTTACTCTTGCAAAATAATCCTCCACGATTCTGTATTTCCGGTACCAGGGGGACTGATAGAAGATAGAAGCCGGATAATCTCTCTTTGCCTCGCCCGCCATGGACGCCCAGGAGAGGTGATGAACCCGGTGTGTCACGCCGAGCGCCGCCTGCCAGTCGCCCTGCAGCTTATGTCCTCTGAAATCAAAATCCCAGTTCGTAACACCGTACAATTCGCTCGTTATCTCATTGCGGCCAAGCTGGTGCGCCGCGCTCTGGGCCTGCTTTGCCGTCGTGTACTCTCTCCAGTCGCACAGCATATCAATTCCGGGCACCTGGAATCCCCTATAGTGCCTCATTGCCTCTCCAAGGAACATCGTCTGCGATCCAAGCGCAGGCTCCGACATCATGTGCCCGGTCAGCGCAATATGATGCTTCTCACACCACTCGCCAATCGTATCCGCATAGGCATTCGCAAACCGTTCCGTCAGATGATCATGATACTGATATCTTGTCACCGAGACTTTCCCTTCCGGAAGCTCCCAGAATACCTCCGGCAGATGGTCAAGAAAGCTCTCCTTGTACTCCTTTTTATACGTGTCCTCAAAATCATCCGTATACGGAATTACAACATCCTTCGTATCGTCCGCACGTCCGAACTTCTGCTTCGGTACGAACTGCGGTTCATCTGTGAATATGGATGGAATCACACCGCCAAAATCCGCTCCGACTGCCTGATAGTATTTCTCATGGGTTGCCTCAATAAAATGGGCAATCGCCTCTTTGTTCAGCGTATCCACATACGTCCGGTTATTGTACCAGGGACTCTCCGGACTGACCTCCAGATATGCGTACCAGATCGTATCCCCGTTCTTCCTGGCCTCTTTTTCCTTTGCAGCCGTCAGCTTCTCATAGCTTTTAAGGCAGCCGTTCTGAAGAATAACGCGATAGCTTGCAAGAAGTTTTCCCTTATCCGTCGCTTTTCCCTGCGCATGGCTGGTTAACTCCTCCGGATTGATCTGCGCCTTGCGACCCTTTCCATTAACCGTCGTAAATACCAGGCATCTTGCCCGATACTTCTCCTCCTTCGTCACCATGCCCCCGGCAAAGCCCGACGGCCAGCGATCCTCATCATACAGATACGCCTTCATGTCCAATTCCTTCGCCCGTTCCACGCACGCGGAAATCATCGAAAGGAATTCCTCCGACATATACGGGGTATCCAAACCGGTTCTGCAGTGCATCGTAAAGCCTCCGAGCCCCATCTCATGGAAATAGTCTACCTGCTTCACCAGCTTCTCCTTATCCAGCTTGCAATTCCACGCCCAGAAGGGGGCTCCCCGAAATTTTGCGGAAGGATTCTTGAACTCTTTTAAATAATCTGCCATTATAACCTCCATTTCCGCGGATAACCCGTGAATTCCCGACCATTCCCGGCTCTTCAGCCCAAGACGCCGTGGATCCCGTCATAATTATCCGACAAAGCGTAATATGTGCCCTCCTTGATTCTTATATGTCTATTATGACGGATCCTTGCCAGAATTCAAGCATAAATTTTGCATAATTATAAATAAAAACAGCATGAAATCCTTTTATCCGAAAATCGACGGACGCCTCTAAAAATCTCTTGACATTACGGCCTTTTCGCACTAAAATGCTCCTTGTAAATATAAATAGGATGGACAGGGGAGCTTGTATGCAGGCTGAGAGGAAGTAATCAACTTCGACCCTAATAACCTGATTTGGGTAATGCCAACGTAGGAAGCCTGTATCGACACGCAATAGTCATAGAACCGCACGGTGTGTATTTGGAATTCCTTTCAATCAGGTGTTTCGAAGAGCCGGGCGGTCTTTTTTCTTTGCTCCGCCCGGGAATTGGCGCTCTCGAATGCACAGCCCTGCGATTCGCACCGCTGGGATTCACAATCCGGAATTCGCAGTTCGTAAGTTCGCAGTTCGTAAGTTCGCAGTTCAGGAATTCGCCGCCGTCTGATAAGCGCTCTTAAGCCGGATATCATTGAAAGAACTGCGGGTGCGTCAGCCGGCTCCCCGTTCGTCACTATTCTTATGGAGGTACTTATGAGAACATATCAAACACAAATGGAAGCAGCCAGACAAGGAATCCTGACTCCTGAACTTACACTTGTTGCCGAAAAGGAAGGCATGGACACCGCGAAGCTCATGGACCTTGTTGCGCGCGGTCAGGTCGCAATTCCCGCCAATATTCGCCACACCTCTCTTTCCGCAGAAGGGATCGGAAGCGGTTTAAAGACTAAGATTAATGTCAATCTCGGAATATCCGGCGACTGCAAGAATTATGACGTGGAAATGCAGAAGGTCGATATGGCCCTCCGTTTCGGCGCGGAGGCTATTATGGATCTGAGCAACTACGGCAAGACTAATACATTCCGCAGACAGCTGATCGAAAAGTCTCCCGCGATGATCGGAACGGTTCCGATGTACGACGCAATCGGATACTTAGAAAAGGATCTGCTCGATATCACAGCGCAGAATTTTCTGAAGGTTGTCCGCGCTCATGCCGAGGAGGGCGTTGACTTCATGACGATTCACGCCGGGATCAACCGCAGAGCCATTGAAGCGTTCCGCAGAGAAGGCCGCAAAATGAATATTGTCTCCCGCGGCGGCTCCCTCCTGTTCGCCTGGATGGAGATGACCGGCAATGAGAATCCCTTCTTTGAATATTATGACGAGGTGCTTGAGATTCTCCGCGAATATGATGTGACGATCAGCCTTGGCGACGCGCTCCGCCCCGGCTGTATTGATGACAGCACGGATGCCGGTCAGATCGGAGAACTGATCGAGCTCGGCAATCTGACCAGACGCGCCTGGGAAAAGGATGTTCAGGTTATGGTCGAAGGCCCCGGCCACATGGCGATGAACGAAATTGCTGCCAACATGCAGATAGAAAAACGCATCTGCCACGGCGCTCCGTTCTATGTTCTCGGACCTCTGGTTACGGATATTGCACCCGGGTATGACCATATCACCTCCGCAATCGGCGGCGCGATTGCCGCAGCAAATGGTGCGGATTTCCTGTGCTATGTCACGCCCGCAGAACACCTGCGTCTGCCGGATCTGTCTGACGTAAAGGAGGGCATTATTGCAAGTAAGATCGCAGCGCACGCAGCTGATATCGCCAAGGGAATTCCGGGTGCAAGGGATATCGACAACCGCATGGCCGCGGCCAGACATAAGCTCGACTGGGAGGAGATGTTTAAGCTGGCAATCGACGGAGAAAAGGCCAGAGAATATTTTGAGAGCACCCCGCCCGCGGATCGCCACACCTGCTCCATGTGCGGCAAGATGTGCGCAGTCCGTACCACGAATCTGATCCTGGAAGGTAAGAAAGTGGAGTTCTGTACGGAAAAATAGGATTTAACAGCTTGGCAGTTCCGGATATATTTCATACTCAAAAGTCCGGAACTGCCCTTTTTTCGGGCATTCCCGCGATTCTCTCCAAACAGACGTTTCAGATAAATCTTCCAAAAATAAAGCTTTTATTTCTCTGTATGAATTCGCTTTCTTTCCTTGTATTCTCTTCCTTCTCATGTTAAAATATCTGCATGATTTTCTGAAGCTTCTAAAACATCTGGATTATCTGGCAGAATCCTGCCGCACGGTACTTTACAAACAGTAGGAATTTCGATATACTAAAAGAAAGGATACATTCTGAAGTTATCCCGCTCCGGTCCGGCTTTCTTACTGCTCGGCCTTGAGAATCAGTCCGAGGTTGATTTTATTATGCCATTTCGGGTGTTGGAATATGACTACATCCGCTACAAAGAGCAGCTGGAACCGATTATTGCCGCTAATCGCGCTGCCAAAGCCGGTAAAAAAGGGGAATTTCTCTCGGGCTTCCAAAAGACAGATAAGCTGATTCCAGTTATTACCCTGGTGCTATACTGGGGTGAGGAAGAATGGAGCGGCCCTACCTGTCTAAAGGATATGCTGCGGATTCCTGAGCAATACCGCCCCTATGAATCTGTCATATCGAATTATCCCCTGAATCTGATTCAGGTTCGAAAGATAGAAAAGCTGGATGCTTACAGTCCTGATATGAAAGCATTGCTCGGCTTTATCAAATACTCAGCGGATTTGAACAGGCTCCGCACATTTATTCAGGAAAATACAGGAATTTTTGAACATTTGTCCCGCAGAACAAGCGAGGTTATCGCTGTTGTCACCCGTTCACAAAGGCGTCTGAGAAAACTTCTGGAACAGCAAGGGTCTGGAGATACTCAGTCCCAAGATAAGGAGGTTGTTAACATGTGTAAGGCATTAGATGATTGGTTAGAAGAAAGCATTGAAAAGGGCATTGAACAGGGCATCGAACAGGGCATCGAACAGGGCATTGTTCAAATCAACGCTTTGAATCAGGCACTCATTCGCTCTGGACGCCAGGAAGATGTAGTACGCGCGGCTTTGGACCCAGCATATCAAAAGGAGCTGTTGGCGCAATTCCATATTAAGATAGGGAATGCAAATTGATTGACGTTCTTCCCATAAGCGAAACAGCCGTCCGGGACAGAGGCCTTAAAAGGCATGCCCGGACGGCTGTTTCGCTTTTTCCTGTCTATGTGTCGTGTTCGGAATTCAAATTCCCGGCATGTCAGCGGTTACGCGTTCGAGATCCTGCCGAATCGAAAGCTTCTGGGGACAGACCGTTTCGCATTTGCCGCATTTTCTGCACTGGTCAGCCCGTGCTTCGGGCTTGGTGTCGCGGTAGTATCTGCGTTTTGCAGCTGCTTCACTGCCGTATCTTGCGTATTCGTTCCAGATATTGAACATTCTTGGAATATCTACACCGAACGGACAGGGCATGCAGTAGGCACAGCCGGTACAGCCATTCTTTGTGCGGCTCTGTATGGTATCGGCAACCCGGGATACGATTCCCTGTTCTTCTTCGTTCAGCGGAACAAACTTAGTAAAGGTCCTTAGGTTGTCCTCAACCTGCTCCATGGTTGACATTCCGCTTAAGATAACCTTGACATTTGGCTTACTGCCAACCCAGCGAAGTGCCCAGGAGGAATCCGATGCATCCGGCGCGTAAGCGCGGAATTCTCCGGTGATGTCCTTGGGAAGCGCGGAAAGGGAGCCGCCTTTGATCGGTTCCATGATGACCATTGGGATTCCGAGTTTTTCGGCAAGCGCATAGCCTTTCTCTCCGGCCTGAATGTCGGTATCCATATAGTTATACTGTATCTGGCAGAAATCCCAGTGATATGCGGTCAGGATCTCCTCAAATACTTCATACGTGTCATGGAAGGAAAAGCCGAGGTACTTGATCTTGCCTTCCGCCCTCAGCTGTTCGCAGTAACTTATAATATCCAGCTCTTTGATCAGCTTCCAACGCTCGGCACTCAACGCGTGCAGCAGGTAAAAGTCTACATACTCTACGTCCAGACGCTTTAATTGCTCCGCAAAGGTCTCTTTTACGTCATCCAAAGTCTTGATCTTCCACATTGGAAGCTTTGTTGCAAGGTAGTAGCTGTTCCGGTCGTATTTTTTCAGAACACGGCCAACGAACGGTTCGCTCTCGCCGCCGTGATACGGGTAAGCAGTATCTATGTAGTTTACTCCGCCGGCAATCGCACGATCCATCATTCGTTCCGCTTCCTTCTCGTCGATCCTACCGTCTGCGGTCGGGAAACGCATACAGCCAAATCCAAGCAGCGAAGGGGCAACCCCTAATTTCTCCATCTTACGGTATTCCATTCTTTTCCTCATTTCTGCACCGATTATGTAGCCGAAGAATCCGCGAATACGGTGCGAACGCAGGATTCTGCTCTGCGGCTCTGAGGGCCCCAGTTCGGTTCTTCTCTTTTATTATAAATCCCGTCAGCCATCCGGCGCAAGGCTTTTTCCTGTTTTCCTTTTGTTGTATTCTATGCAATCAGGAAATAAAATACCCTGATAGTCTAACACAGACTCTTTCTCTGTGCCTAACCATCAGGGTATCTATCTTCTCTAATATAGCTTAAATACCACCAGAATAACGACCGCCGCAAGCACGAACAAAAGCCCTACCAGGAACAGATTCATCGGAATCGCTTTCTCCTTCCGGAGCTCTTTTTTACGCTCGCTGTAAGCATAGAAGTCTTTATCCTTGCGCTTCTCCTTGGAGAAGAGACTTAAAAGCAGCTGCATACTGAAGCCTAACATATCAAAGGCTCCTCCCGATGCCGTTAAGGCAAGGAGTCCGAAGCAGACCAGCAGAATGCCTACCGTAAAGCAGCCGTCACAGACAGCGGACATTGTCGCAGCCTGCGATTGCCCGACGAACGCACCGCGGTAGTCGGCGATAATCACCGCTCCGGCTATGGCGAAGATAAGGGTGGTGACGTATGATCGAATGGGGATCTCTTTTATTCTGTCTCGTATCATTCGCCGCGCTCCTTATCGATTCACTTCTTCCTGATATTTCTTGAATTCCTCCGTATTGCAGTATACGAAATGTCCCGGCTTTACTTCACGGAATTCAGGGCCTTCCTTGGAGTAATCATGCTCCTCGTCCGGCTTATAGATAATTCTCTTTCTCTTCTTCTCATAGTGCGGATCGGGCAGCGGAATCGCGGAGAGGAGAGACTTCGTGTACGGATGCAGCGGATGTGCAAAGAGCTCATCCGAATCCGCCATCTCTACCATCTTACCGAAATACATAACGCCGATTCGATCGGAGAAGTATTTTACAACGGAAAGGTCATGCGCAATGAACATGATGGTCAGGTTCATGCTGCTTCTTAAATCATTCAGCAGGTTGATAACCTGTGCCTGAATGGATACGTCCAACGCACTGATCGGCTCATCGGCTATAATCAGCTCGGGCTTCATGATGATCGCGCGGGCAATACCGATTCTCTGTCTCTGACCGCCGGAGAACTCATGCGGGTAACGACCCGCGTGCTCTCTGACGAGACCTACCATTTCGAGAACCTCATATACCTTCTCATCAATGAACTTCTTATCTCGGATTCCCTGGATGATCAGTCCCTCCGCAATAATCTCTCGAACGGTCATACGGGGATTCAGAGAAGCGATGGGATCCTGGAAAATCATCTGAATCTGGGTTACTTCCTTGGGATCTGCATGCTTATGATCGTATTTGGCAGCTGCCATCTCTTTCTTAACGGCTGCGATCTCAGCGGACGAAGCACCGGATTCCTTCAGGGCCTTGAGCTTGTCCTCATAGTCTCTTGTACCAGCCGCAATACGGTCACCCTTAAACCAGACATTACCGCCGGTAATATCATACAGCTTGATGATGGAACGGCCTGTGGTTGTCTTACCACAGCCGGACTCACCTACCAGACCGAATACCTCACCGCGCTTAATATCAAAGCTGACATCATCAACGGCCTTTAACTCGCCCTTACCCATCTTGAAATACTGCTTCAGGTGTTCAACCTTTAATAATACTTCCTGGTTCTCTTTATTATTCATTGCCGCCCACCTCCAGCTTCTTCATTCTCTCGATACGATCGGTAACAATCTTCGGAGGCTCAACCTTCGGCGCATTCGGATGCAGCAGCCAGGTTGCCGCGTAATGCGTGGGGGTAATCTCGAACATCGGGGGCTGCTCCTCGAAATCGATCTCCATCGCATATTTATTACGTGCCGCAAATGCATCACCCTTCGGAGGATGAATCATGTTCGGAGGAGTTCCGGGAATTGCTTCCAGCTTCTCCTTCGTATCCAGGTCAGGCATGGACGACAGAAGCGCCCAGGTATACGGATGTGCGGGCTCGTAGAAGATCTCGTCCACATTACCGTACTCAACAATCTTACCGGCATACATAACGGCAATTCTGTCCGCCATATTTGCAACAACGCCCAAGTCGTGCGTGATGAAAATAATGGACAGCTGTCTTTCTTCTTTCAGCTTATTAATCAGCTCCAGAATCTGGGACTGAATCGTAACGTCAAGTGCTGTGGTAGGCTCGTCGCAAATCAGGATGTCCGGATTCGCCGCCAGTGCGATCGCAATAACGACACGCTGTCTCATACCACCCGAGAACTCGAACGGGAACTGCTTATATCTCTTTCTGGCCTCCGGGATACCAACCTCTTCCATCAGCTCAATCGCATGATGCTTGGCCATACCCTTTGTAACCTTGTGGACAACCTTCGTCTCCTGTGTGTAGAGGTGAAGAATCATCTCTCTTGCAAGCGCATCATAATCCACCTTGCTGCTCGCTGCGATATCCTTCTGATACGATTCGTACAGACCGGATACGGTGCGGATCATGTTCGTATGAGCAAGCTCCAGATCAACAATCAGTGCCGGAACCGGCTTGCCGACATCCTTGCCCTTTGCCACATTCTTCTCATACTTCTCATTCTCTCTTGCGAAGCGCTTCTCTTCCTTCGCATTATGCGGAATTCCCTTAAAGTACGTCTTAATAGCCGAGTTCAGGCTGCTTCCAAATACATAGGCAAGATTATCCTTCCTCAGAGCAAGCTTATCAATGGACTTATCCACAACCTTCGTCAGAGCTGACGCAACATGTTCACACTCTGCCTTGTCAAGCTTCTCCTTCTCATAGGTCGGAAGCGCCTTCTTTAATTCTTCTGCCGCAATTTTCTTAGCCTCCAGCGACTTCTCGCTCGAATACTCCATTGCGACCGATACAATCTTCGTGAATTCTCCCAGGAAATTCTCCTCCAGGAACTTCTCCACTGTCTGATTCAGGGCCTCAATATTCTTCGTATCCAGCTTAACATCGCCCTTCTTCAGCAGGTAATACCCCATCGAAAAGAAATCCGGTGCCACCTTCGGAATGTTCTGCTCCAGCTCCGCCTTCAAATCCTTCATAGCCGCAATCAGTTCATCCGCCTGTTCTACCTTCCTGTAGGAAGAAGCTATCTTCTTATAAGCCTCGGCCTTTGCTTTGTATGCGCTGTTGCTCTCATCTACCACATACGGGCTGAATACCTTCATTGCCTTCGACGCGGTCTGCTTTAACTCCGAAACAATGTTCTTCGGCTCATCTTTTTTAATGTCCGCAAGATACAGTGCTAATTCGTCGGAACATTCCACCGCGTTATTATACGCTCTGTTATATTCCTTCGATAAAGTGATAGCTTTTTTAGAGAACTGCTCGAACTCCGCCATCATGGAGTTCGCCTTCTCCGCTGTAATATTCTTGCCGTCGGCCGCTGCCTTCAGCATAGCATCCTTTAAGAGCTTTGTCTTGGATGTAAGCTCTTTCTTCGCGGTTCTCTGGTTTGCCTTACCGTTCAGGATCATAGCCTCGGTCAGCTGTTTGCCGATTCTCATGATCGGGTTCAGACTCGACATCGGGTCCTGGAAAATCATGGAGATTCGGTTGCCGCGATAATCATGAAATTCTTCCTCCGTGGTCTTTAACAGGTCACGACCGTCATATATAATTTCACCGCCCTCAATAATGCTGTTCGGTGCCAGAATACCGAGCATAGCCTTCGCCGTAACGGATTTACCGGACCCGGACTCGCCCACAATCGCAAGGGTCTCACCCTTGTCAAGATGCAGGTTGATGTCACGGACGGCCTTAACCGTACCATTATTCGTTCTGAATGAAATTCTAAGATTTCTGACATCTAATATTCTTTCCATTCGTTCCTCACATTCTGCCGCTTGCGCGGCTGGTTATCTGCTTACCCTACACACTCTCAACAGTCCCACGAATTCGAACCGTTAGGTACACCGGCTGCAAATTCGCAGATTGAAAGGTCACCGTCTTTACAATCTTTACTCGGATCCTCTTAAGGACGGGTTAAATGCGTCACGCAGTCCGTTACCGAACATGTTAAAGCAAATCATCAGCAGCGCAAGGAACACTGCCGGGAAGAAGATAACATGCGGATAGGTGGACAGTGAAGACTGTCCTGCCGAAAGCATGGTACCGATACTCGTCGTATTACCGGTCTGCAAATTAACGATACCGAGGAACGAAAGCATGGACTCCGTACCAATTGTACCTGGAATGATCAGCACTGCTGCAGTAACGATTGTACCCAGAGCGTTCGGGAGAATGTGACGGAAGATAATTCTTCTGTCCTTCGCGCCCAGTGTTCTCGCCGCCAGAACGTATTCCTGACCCTTGAAACGGTAGAACTGTGTTCTGGTACGTCCCGCAATGCCAATCCAGCCGGTCAGAACGAACGCGAACAGCAGTGACCAGAAGGTTCCCACCTTCTGTGCGAAATAGATCTGGAACAACGTAGCAACCACAATGAACGGAACGTCATAGAGAATCTCAACGAGACGCTCCATGACCAGGTCGACCTTACCGCCGTAGTAGCCCTCAATCGAACCATAGATCAGACCGATGAACAGGTTAATCACAGATACGCTGATAGACAGCAGGAACGAAAGTCTCGCACCGCTTGCCAGACATACCAGGATGTCCTTACCGAACGAATCCACACCGAACAGGAAGCAGGGCTCAAAACCGTGCTGATATACATAATACTCATTATAGAGAACTCTGGTCTCATACGTATTGCCGTCATTCTTCGACGTATACTTCTTTACCATATATTCTCCATTCTCATCCCATTCTCCGTACTCGTTGACCTGCATTACATTGCCGATCTCAATATCGCTGTCCGTGGCCTTCTTAAAGATGTTCTGGAAATTTCCATTCTCATCATAGACAGCCTTACCCTTCTGATCATGCAGATACCAGACATTGATATCCTGCTGATAGGAGGCGTACTTAATCTTTGTCTTATCTACGATCGGATACATAACCTGACGTCCGCTCTCCTGCTCGTAGGCAGCCAAAGCCTCATACTCTGCCTTGGTCAAAGCAACTGTCGCATAGCCTACCTTTGCATACGTATCCATCTTAATGTCGTAATACGTATTGGTTCTTCCCGCATCGGTAATCTCATAGCTGTCATACACTTCAACCACCGCGCCCGGGATAGAACTGTAATAATCATACAACTGCTGGTTATAACCGCTGAAGTCCTTGCACCCGTCCATAATTCCATACTGTGCCAGGAACTCATTCTTCGGAAGTACATAATTATAATGCGTATCCGAATATCTTACATCAAATCTTGAGAACATCGGTACCAAAATTGCAAACAGCATAAGTGCAAGAATAATCATTGCCGCAATAACCGAACCCTTATTCCTGCTGAATCGATACCAGGCGTCCTTAAAATATCCTACCGGCTTCGTCTCAAACTTCATATCGTGGAGCTTCGCATCCTTCTGAACGAATCGAAACTTACTCGGATCCACATTCTGAATGGTGTTGTTCGTCTTATCGCTCATTATTCTTGCCACCTCCCATACGAATTCTGGGGTCAATGAAACCGTAACTAATATCCGTTAAAATGCTCGCCGAAAGCCCGATAAACACGTAGAACATCGCAATCGCAAGGAACATATCATAGTCTCTTACACTGATGGATAACGTATACAATTTACCGACACCCGGCACAGCAAAAATACTTTCTATAACAAGAGAACCGCCCAGAATACCAACAATCTCACCTAAAATCATCGGTAAAATCGGAACCATGGCATTTCTTAAGGCATGTCTCGTCGTAGCCTGTGCTCCTGTTAAGCCCTTTGTTCTGGCTAATAACATATATTCACTTGTCAGAGTCTCTGTGAGCTCTGCTCTGGTATATCTCATAAGTCCTGCCATTGTACCAAACGACAGCGACATAGCCGGCAGAATTGCCGAGTGAATCATCTCCGGACTCAGCCAGTCCGTACCTGATTTTAATACGAGTGGGAACCATCCCAGCTTAAATGCGAAGATATACTGCACTAAAAATGCGTATACATAAGACGGCACGGATATCAACAGCATAATCAAAACGGAGATTACCTGATCCTGCCATTTGTTCTTCTTTAACGCGGCATAAATGCCGAACAGAATACCAAGCGGTATACTAACTACAATAGACAGCAGATTAACCAGCAAGGTTGCCGGAAGCTTCTGCGCAATAATAGAAACTACAGACGTATACTTGGGAGCAAGCGACGTTGTAATTCCCCAGTTGAACTCTGTCAATACCTTCTTCAAATAAATACCATACTGCACGATAATTGGCTTATTGTATCCCCATGCCTCACGCATTGCCTCTACCTGCTTATCCATGCCGCCCACAACCGCAACATTGGGATTGGGAAGCAAACGCACCAGTACAAAGCATATCGTCATAATAATGAAGAAGCTGACAAACATGAGCCCGATTCGTTTTGCTACATATTTTGCCATACAATCACTCCTCTTCTCTCTGTTAATCCTGCTTCGCAGCCTGCCGCAGAGGCCTCCTGCGAATGCAAATTTCGGATGTATCCTCAAACAGGCACAATATACGAGAATTCTCCTCCCGTATATTGTGCCCTCATGCTTATACCTTAATCATATTTCCTTCTGATTCCTCATCCCCGTAGGGCTGTGTGAATTAGTAGGTTAACTGATTGTTGTTCTCTGCCAGATATGCAGCCCACTCCTCGTCGGTGTAGTTGTAGGTCATCTCTGCAATTCCGCCAAATCCTACAAGCTGTACATAGGAATCCGTTGCGTAAGTTACCTTACGAGAGCACAGAGAAGCGGATGTTCTGTAGTACATAGGTGTGCAGACATAGGTCTGAAGGTACGCGGACTCGAAACCAGCAAGAATCTCAAGTCTGGTATCAACATCTGCAAGCTTGTACTCGCCGTTGCACAGTGCGTCATACCAATCGTACCAGCTCTTGGTGATCTCTTCTCCGTTAACAGTCAGAGTCAGGTCAGCCTCATGATCGAAACCGTACTCGTGGTACATGGTAGGATCAACGTAGCACTGCATGATTCCGAACGGATCCATGGAGGAACCGCCCCATGTGGAGAAGATGATACCGGTCTTACCGGTCATTGCGTTATCATAGTAATCAGGGTCTTCTACGAACTCAAGCTTAATCTTGCCTTCGAACGGAGTTCCCTTAGCTGCCTCAAGGATACCGGCCTCGATGAAGTTGAACATCTTCTTGTATGCGTCATCAGACTTATACATATGGAAGTTGATCTGAACGGTATCGCCTTCCTTTAAGTCGCCTGCAGCGATTGCATCGTTGTAAGCCTTGGTGTATAACGCAGCAGCCTGTACCTTATCAAATCCGGTAATCTCGGACTCATCGCTTACGCCGTATGCTTCGCAGAGTGCCTGCTTAGCCAGCTCGGAATCACGGTACAGAGCACCGCTCTCGGGATCATATACATACATATAGTTCAGCAGACCGTAACCAGGCTGATGGGTTGCAGTACACTGCTCCGCAAATGCAGTTCTGTCGATGGACAGAGCGATTGCATGACGGAAATCCTCATAAGCAAGCATAGTCATGTTGATGTTAGCGCCTGCAGTCTCCTCAAGAGTCTCAAGAGCCTCCTTGCTGCAGTTGAAGGTCAGCTTGGAAGTATAGGACTCAGGAGTGTACATAACGAAATCGGATGTTCTGTAGGTCTCCATATCCTCAGCATCAAGACCAACATTATCCAGCTCGCCCTTTAAGAACATCTGAAGAGCGGTAGCGTGAGTCTCAACAACCTGAGTGTTAATCTTGGTTGTCTGATATAATCCTTCATAAGCAGGATCGGAGTAACCGAACCATGTGTCGTTCTTCTCCATTGTGATCTGCTTATCTACCTGGTACTCAGTTAACTTGTAAGGACCATAGGACATATAAGTATCAACGGAAGTACCGTAAGTGGTCTTCTTGATATCGCCAGTCTGAGTCATATTAGCCTCATACAGGTCCTTCTTAACCAGCCAGTTGCTGGACAGGTTGTAGTATAAATAGAAATCAGAAATCGGGCTTGTAAGAACAAGTACGATAGTATAGTCATCTTCAGCGTAAAGACCAACGTTCTCCCATGCAGTCGCCTCATATACACCGTTCTGTGCATAGATGTAATCTGCCTGGTAAGCTGCGTTAGCCATTCCGTTCGCGAAGTATCCGTCGTATACTTCCTTCGGGGAGATATAATCGCCCTCCTCACCCTCTTCAACAGCCTCGTCACGAAGCTTGTTCTCGTCGGTGATGGAGAAGATATTGTTGCCGTCTTCATCGGTTACAGCCCAAGCGCCTTCCATATCAATGTACAGATCGGTTACGCCTGCAGCAACGGCATCGTCAACGCTTGCATAGCCCATGGAGCCGATGCTCTCATACTTCGGCTGACCGGCTACGTCGTTGTTCGCATAATTCTTTGCGTTCGCAAGTGCGAGCTGTCCCTCATAGTAGGAGCTTGCACGATAGTTCTTAATCTCGGAACTCAGCATCTGCTGCATGGAATATACATAATCCTCAGATGTAATAGGGGTTCCGTCCTCCCAGCATGCATCCTGACGAAGTGCGATTCTGAACGCATATCCTTCGGTTGCATCTGCAGGTATGCCATAGGTCTCGTTGCCTGCGAGGGTTGCTGTAATGTCCTCCGGGTCAGCTGCTGCCATACCGGGAACAATCTTGTATCCATCCTTCGCATCGTTCAGATAGAAACTGTACAGACCCAACTGAGTGTAGTCCATGATATAAGCATCGGAGTTTGTCTCCCACTCATGCGGGTTCCAGGTTGCGGGCGAACCGGATACATAATCGTTATAAGTATAGGTTGCCGTAGTTGTCGAATCATTTTCCGATCCGCTGCTCTGTGTTCCGGCTGCTGTCGTTCCGGCTGTTGTTCCCTGATCGGAATCTGTCGAATCCTTCTTACCGCAAGCGGTCAGGGAAGAAGCTACCATTACAACACCAAGAATCAGAGCTAAAATTCTTTTTTTCATAATAGGTCCCTCCTATCTTTATTATAGCCATGAGTTGATCAAAAAATAGCAAGTCACACAAAAAAGCCTTTAAGGATCACGTCACGAGAACATACATGCCTGTCTTAAAAGCCTCCCTGCTAAAATTCAATATAGTAAATCAACTGTCCGCACTACAAAACAAGTATATTATACCTGTATACATTTTGTCAACTAAAAAATCCATGTAATTTACTGGATTATTCGGGCATTTTTACTATAAATTTACTGTAGGAGCATTCCGGTCAAAATTGTGCTCGCCGCAATTCCGATCAATGTCGCGAACAGGGCTCCCGACAGCGTATACCTTGTCTTCGTGACTTTTGCTGTCATAAAATACACACTCATTGTATAAAATATCGTTTCCGTGCAGCTCATCATAATTGAGGTCAGCGTTCCAAGATACGAATCCGGCCCGTATTCTTTAAAGATATCCAGAACCAGGCTCGTCGCCGCAGAAGAGGAGAACATCCGCACGATTGCCAAAGGGACCAGCTGCGCCGGAAAATGTACAAGCTCTGCCGCGGGTGCAAGAAGCCCCGCGATCCAGTCCAAAAAGCCCGATGCGCGCAGCATTCCAATCCCCGCCATCAGGCCAACAAGCGTCGGAAGGATCCCGAGCACCACCCGGAACCCCTCCTTTGCTCCCTTTACGAACTCATCATAGACAGGTACCTTCATCAGGATTCCGAATACAATCAGATATAATATAACGACGGGTATCATATAGTCGGACAGATAAAGAAGAATATTCACAGAGAACCTCCGATGGATGCTTTGCAGCCTTTCTTATTACTAATATTTATGCACGGTCTCTTTTCCCTATGAATCGAAACTCTCACGCCTGAGTCTCCCCTTTCAGGCCAGTTTCTAAAAAAAAGAAGCGTATCCCCATCCTCCGAAAGGCATCGCTTCTTTTTTCCGGCTGCTATTCAATATAATTTTTCAGGTTCTTCGTCGCTTTTCGGTGCCGGAGTCTCCGGAGCGCACGACATTCAATCTGACGAATCCGTTCTCTGGTGACATGATAGATCTTCCCGACCTCTTCCAGTGTCCAGCCCCGCCCGTCCACGAATCCAAACCGCAGCTTCAGAACATTCTGCTCCCTGTCGGTCAGGCATTTCAGCGCCTCCTCGACCTCTTTTCGCATCATCTCATGCTCCATTACCTGAAACTGCTCCGGCGTTCTTGTATCCGGCAGAAATTCCTGCAGGCAGGAATCCTCCTCCTCTCCGACCGGCGTCTCCAACGATACCGTATCGCCGCATACCATCAAAATCTCCTCAATCTGCTTTTCTGTAAGTTCTGTCAGCTCGGCCAGCTCCTTCACGGTCGGCTCCCTCCCCTGCTCGGACAGGAAATACCTCGCCTGCTTCCGAATCCGGTTCAGCGTCTCCCCCATATGCACCGGAATTCGGATCGTCTTTGACTGGTCGGCAATCGCACGCGTAACCGCCTGCCTGATCCACCACATTGCATAGGTACTGAACTTATACCCCTTTCGATAATCAAACCGCTCCGCCGCCTTCATCAGGCCAATATTACCCTCCTGCACCAGATCCAGAAAGGTCATACCGCTTCCGCCTGCGTATCTCCTCGCGACGCTCACAACCAGTCTGAGATTTGCCTTAATCAGCTGCTCTCTCGCCTGTTCATCCCCCTCAGCAATCCGTCTGCCAAGCTCCAGTTCTTCTTCCGCCGTTAAAAGCGCAGCCGTCCCAATCTCTTTTAAATATAGCTTAACAGAATCATCCAGAGCATATTCCGGATTCCAGTCCCCCGAAATTAGCTCCTCCTCTTCGAGCAAATCTATATTCTCCGGTTCTTCCAGATTCTCCGGTTCTTCCAGGTTCTCAAGCTCTTCCAGGCTCTCAAGCTCTTCCGGGCTCTCCGATTCTTCCGGGATTCCCAGCTCTTTTGGATTCTCCGGTTCTTTTAGGCTTTCAAGCTTCTCCGGACTTTCCGACTTTTCCGCCGTCTTCTCTTCTGTATTCACGGCCGCCACTCCTTTATTCGTTCATTTCCGCAGACTCAATCCGGGACGCGATGTATTCCGCCATCCGCTCTTTTGGAATTCCAAGCGGAATCGAAAGCTCGGAATACAGATTCTCCTCCGCAAGCTTCAGATACCGCTCATCCATTGATGTTGTCTTCTTCCCCTGTGCGATGCGCTTCTGCTTTCTCAAATACAGCGTCTTAATAATCTTGATCCACTCTCTGCAGTCCGCGCTCTTCATCGCCGTCTTATAGCTTTCCTCACGCATCTTATCGTTCATAATCCACAATTCCTCAATCCGGGGGATCTCTTCAATCAGCCTCGCCGCCTCTTCCTGAGTCAAAATCGCCCGCATCGGAACTCTGACATTATCAACCGGCGTAAATACCTTTCCTCCCTTATCATGGTGAGGAGCCAGGATATAATACAGCCTTCCCTTGGCAGCGCCCTCCATGTCAATCGTTGTGACATCCATCACTTCACACACACCTGTCGTACCGTATACAATATAATCACCCTTTTTGAACATAACATCGCTCCAATCTGCCGCCCCGGGCGGCCTTAACCCTATTCGCTTCCTACTCCGTAAAGAAAATAAGCATTTTAGAAAAACTGCTTTCTAAAATGCCAATTTCACTTAGTCAATATAACCGTCGGTCTTATAAGAATTGTACTGCTTCTTAACCTTGACCAGCAAAGAACCGTCCGGCTCGCTTATCTTCTCTTCGATCACATAACGGGTCCCGCTCCTGTGAAGCTTCCTGCAATAAATCTCCAGCTCTTCTGCCGGATTGGCTCCATTCATGGTGTCGAATCTCATTGTCTGCAGCAGGCAGGCACTGGCAATTCTTCTCATGATTGCTACCTCACTTCTTTTATATGTTTTCATTTTATCATCTTTTGGAGAAGCGTGTCAACGATTTTTTGTTCATATAGCACAATTTTGTGAATAACCGCAATATAAATCCTTCTCATTTTTGTGTATTTTGCACAATTCAATCTTTGTATCACCGTTTCTTTTCCTGTAAGCTTCCGGAGGATACCGTTCTATTCATAAAGTAATTTCTTTCATTCTCCCCGAATATACCTATAACATAGCAAACTATACAGGCAGGCCGCGAACTTTTGCTAATACGTATGCGGCCTGCCTGCAGGAACGAGGTAGTTATGTTAAATTATCTGTGGGGCGGCATGATCATCCTTGCCGTCATCTTCGGCGTCATCAACGGCCGCGTCGCAGAAGTCGGTGCTGCTGCAATTGATTCCTCCAAAGAGGCCGTTACGCTGTGCATTACCATGCTTGGAATCATGTCCCTCTGGATGGGCCTGATGCGAATCGCCAAATCCTCCGGCCTGATCGACCGGCTGACCAGGCTGCTTGGCCCTCTCCTCCGCTTTTTATTTCCCAGAATACCGGCAAACCATAAGTCTCTGGAATATATCGCCTCCAATATGATCGCAAATCTTCTCGGTCTTGGCTGGGCAGCCACCCCGTTCGGTCTAAAAGCAATGGAAAGCCTTGCCGAGCTTGAGACAGAACGCAACCCGGACTTCTCAAAAATCCGGGCTGCCAGTAATGAAATGTGTACCTTCTTAATTATAAATATCTCTTCGCTTCAGCTAATTCCTGTCAACCTGATCGCCTACCGGAGCCAATATGGCAGCGCCAATCCCGCTTCCATTATCGCACCTGCGATCGCAGCAACGCTGATCAGCTCGTCCGCGGCCATCCTGTTCTGCAAGATTATGGATCGTCCCCGCAGACGTTCTCACCCATAGGAGTGCTTTGGCCTCCGGACATTGTGCTTCCGGATTATATGCTTTCAGACATGTATTCCCTGACATTTGCTTCCCGATACCTGCTTTCAGCTGCGTCGGCCGCTTTTACTGCACGGGCCGTGCAATCAGTGTCACGCCGTCCGCATACTCCATCAGCATATCGGAACGGATCACACCGCCTGCGCTGGTGCTTGCCTCAATGAAGATTCCGTACTCCGCCGTCCCGCCAAAGGAAAATCCAAAGAACGAGAACGCCGGTCCCTCATAGGAGCCGCAGTACATCGCGACATGCCAGATTCCCATATACCGGTCGTTGTTGCTTCCGCCGTAAAAGAACAGATCGCCGGGCTTTAATTCATCTGTACTCACCATCTCATACGCAACTACCTTTTTCTCCTTAACTAACGCACGCGCCAGCTCGGCTGCTGTGGGTGCAGAGGTCTTAGAGCCGATGTACACGCCGGCTTCCTTATAGCATTTCCACACCAGCGAGCTGCAGTCATAATACCCATCCTTCATTCTCTTGGAGGTACTGTACTTCGAACCGATTGCGGCCTGTGCCGCTTTTACCGCCTGCACAGCCTTTCCCTTTGCCACAAGAACGTAGCAGCTCAGCTCCCGGCCGTCCACCGTTACGGTAATCTGCGTGCTTCCATCGCCCTTTGCCGTAATCTTGCCGGAGCGGCTGACGGTTGCGACCTTCTTATTCGCGCTCTTATAGGTAATCTTACTGTCCTCCGATGTACCAAGAACTTTCAGCTTCTTTGTCTTCCCCGTCTCCAACAGTGCCATTGACTCTTTCAGATACGGATCTGTCACCGTTATCTCGCAGGTAAGTTCCTTTCCGTAGACCTTTGCCGTAATCGTCGCAGTTCCTTCCGCGCTCGCGATAATGCTCTGATCATAATCATAATACCAGGCAATCTTCTCATCGCTGCTGGTCCAGCTGACCTCCGGATTCTCACCCGCTCCCTCGATCTCCAGATAGATCCGGCTGCCGATCGCCGCCGCCGCTTTCTCCTCGCTCAGCGTCGGCTCATACACATGTAACTCACAGGTATATGTCCCATACATTCCATATCGATCAAATCCTGTCATTGTAATCGTCGTGCTTCCGTTCTTGTTCGCTGTTACCGTTCCGGACTCATCCACTTCCGCAATCGAAGAATCCGCACTGCTCCACTGCATCTGGAGTCCCTCCATCATACCTGCAGTTGCAATCGTCTCCTTTGCTCCGGGAACCATAACGATCTCCTTCTCCGTAATTCCAATCGGAAGCACCGTAACGATAATCGCGTCCCCGCAGCGGTATGTACCCGAATCCACTCTGGTTCCATACGGCACCCAATCATAAAAGCTCGCGAACAGTCGATTGCTGCTCTCTTCCGTTACCGTACCCGCCGTCAGCGTAAATACATTCGGCATCCATTCGTTCTGTGTAATCGTAACCGGTCCGCCGGCCAGATACCAGTTCAGCCGCGTCGCCACCTCTGCCGGCATCGTTATCTGAACGGATTCTCCCGACACCATCGTCAGCTCGTCCATAGGGAATGCATACGGGCCATCCGTTACCGTAATCGTACAGGTATCCCCTGTCCCATAATTCTTGTTCTGCGCCGTCAATACCGCGGTTCCCGGACGCCTTGCCTTAACCGTAACCTCCGTCCCGTTCGCCTCAATTGACACACAGCCGGGATCACTGATCTTCCAGCCTCCAAACAATTCCTCACCATATTCCAGAGAAATAACCGCCTCTTCTCCCGCTTTCAGCGTAAGCTCTGTCTCACTTAACGTAATCCCCATCACAGCCTTAATCAGATTCTCTTTCTCCTCATCGATCTGCGACGCACTCACAGCTGCGGCATGGAATCCTCCGATCCCCAGCACACTCTGCACAATACACATCCCCGCTGCCATAACAGCAATCCCTTTTCGCACCCTATTGATCCATTTCATGTGTAAGATCCTCCTTTAATCTCAAAAGTATAAAGAAGTAAATGAAGTAAATGTATCTTGTCTCTTTTATCATACACGATCTTTTCTCTCATTTCCACTGTATTTTTATATTTTTAAAGTTCTTATTAATTCTGTTTTTCTTCCTATTCAGTTGTTATTCCTATTCTGAATGGATACTTTGCTCAAAAAAACAAGTATTTTTCCGGAAACACTCCGTCATTTTTTCACATTCCAAATTTTACTCCCTCCTCTTTTTATGCTTTTCCCATATAATTCCAGCAAAAAATCCACTTTCTTTTGAACTCTGTTTTTGTCAAATTATGTAATTTGTGCAATCTGCTCTTTTTCGCCTTTTTCTAACGGAATTATTTTAATTGACTTCTTAAATTTGCTATGCTATTTTAGGTAATGTTAATTCTTACAGATGTTACGCAGGATGCTACACACGATGTTATGCAGAGTGCATGTATATAAAAGGAGGATATTATGAAAAGCACCGGTATCGTTAGAAAGTTAGATGAGCTCGGACGCATCACACTCCCGATTGAATTAAGAAGGACCTTGGGAGTCGGCGAACGAGATTCACTTGAAATATTTGTTGATGAAGAAAAGATTGTATTGCAGAAGTACGAGCCCAGTGATATTTTCAATGGAAGCAGAGAAGATCTCATTGACTATCATGGCAAAAAAGTATCCAAGGCTACAATCGCAGAGCTTGCCAAGCTCGCTGGTATTTTAGAATAATTCTCTTTCCCGGGAACGCCCACCCGGTGAGAATTTTTATTATAGAGTCCGTCAATGTGGATATAGGCTCCACTTTCCGGTTGCCTGGGCGGAAGCGCATCTCCCTATCATTTTACGGCGCCCGCCTGGGCAATCACTTTCCAGAAGAAGACCGCCTGCCGAATTCCGATCGGCTGTAAGGCGGTCTTCTTTTTATTCCTCTCCTGTTTCCAGCAGTTCCTTATAAATATCGCGTTTTGCTACTCCTCTGTCCGCCGCGACGGCTTTCATCGCCTCTTTCCGGCTTAAGCCCTGCTCCATGTAAAAATCCATGTGCTTCTCAAGCGGCCATTCCCTCCACTGCTCTCTCTGCTCCTCCCGCTTCTCCTCACGGCTGCGGCCTTCAATCGCAATCACGCATTCGCCCTTCGGCTCATTCTCCTGGTAATATGCAAGTGCCTCAGAAAGTGTCGTACGGAATGCGGTCTCGTGCTTCTTTGTCAGCTCTCTGAGCACCGTCGCCCTGCGATTCCCCATGACATCCACAAGCTCTGCAAGCGTCCGCACAAGATGATGCGGCGCCTCATACAACAGAACGGTTCGCGTCTCCTCCTTCAGCTCCGCCAACACGGCGCTTCGTTCCTTTTTATCTGTCGGAAGGAACGCCTCGAACGCAAACCGTCTTGTCGAAAGTCCGGACAGTGTCAGCGCCGTAATGCAGGCGCACGCCCCAGGCAAAGAGGTCACGGTAGCTCCCGCCTCATAGGCCATCTTCACCAGCTCCTCGCCCGGATCCGAGATGCCCGGCGTTCCCGCGTCCGTAATCAGCGCGATATTCTGCCCCGCAAGCAGCTTTTCCACCAGCTCGCGTCCTTTCTCAATCTTGTTATATTCATGATAACTCGTCATCGGTGTCTTAATCTCAAAATGATTCAGCAGCTTAATACTGTTCCTCGTATCCTCCGCCGCAATCAGATCGACCTCTTTTAACGTTCTGACAACCCGAAACGTCATATCCTCCAGATTCCCGATCGGTGTCGCGCACAAATACAAAGTCCCGGCCATGTTATCCGTCCCCCTTTCTGATCCTGCCGAGCGAGTCGGCGCTTTGCGCCGCAGAGGGACTTGGACGGCGTCTTGCCGACGCCTTAGTCCCTCTTCTCACACTAATAGCCATAAATGTCATATATCTCATCCGTATACACGCCCGGTTCCCGGTACACAACAAGCGGCGGCTCCACCTTGAGGTTCGCCCCGCCTCCCTTCAGCCCCTCAATCAGAACCATATTCGGCTCCTTATCCTGGTAGGGCTGCACCAATTTCATCCTCTTTGGTTCCAACTTATATTCCGCCATCAGCCGGATGATCTGCACCAGTCGGAACGGCCTGTGCACCATATAGAACCGCCCGTTCGGCTTCAATACCTTTGCCGCCTCCCGGATCACATCCTCCAGCGAGCATAAAAGCTCATGTCTTGCAATCGCTTTCGGCATATCCGGATTCACCAGCCCATGGCTGTTATTCATATACGGCGGATTCGTCGTCACCACATCAAATGATGCGGCTCCAAACACGCCCGACGCCTCCCTGATATCTCCTGTGACCACTTCTATCTTGTCCTGCTGCCCATTGATCCGTACGCTGCGGCGCGCCATATCCGCGCTTTCCTCCTGAATCTCCAGCGCCGTAAAATGCCGCCCATTCGTCTTTGCCTCCAGCAGAATCGGTATAATTCCGGTCCCGGTTCCCAGATCAAGCACCCGTTCCCCATCCTTTACCTTCGCAAATCCCGATAACAGCACCGCGTCCATGCCGAAACAGAATTTGCCGGTATTCTGAATAATTCGGCAGTGATTCCTCTGCAGATCATCGAGTCTTTCTTCCGGCTTCAGAAGTCCGCACGCCCTAAGCTCTTCTTCGGACAGCCGCTTTCCTTCCTCCTGCATTCCATTCCTCCTCTGATCCAAAAATCCGGCCGTACCCCATGAGTAACCGCCGGATTCTTTTCACACTAACCATATGCCTGCCAGTTCCCTGGAAATTTGGGCCGCCAGGCACAAATTCCTGGGTGAAAAGGCGCTTCGCGCTTAGAAGTTCTTAGGCAGTGTCTTTTAGCGCCTTAGAGCTTCTTTTCACCCTACCTCACCTGTCTCCTCTTATACACCGCCATCCAGGTGGGACTTGCCTTCCTTCTTTTCCAGCAGTTCCAGCACCTTCAGTTCATCGTCAATCGCGACCTTTTCCTTTCTTCGCTTCGGCTTGAACCTCAAATCCTCTACCTTATAGTCTCTGACTTCCTTCTCGTCATTCTCAAGCGTCACCACAACCTTCACAAGCTGTTTGAGCACGCTTACGCTCTGAACCTCGCCTTTGAGCTTATCATTCGTCGTAACAAAATCCCCGACGTTCGGAAGCTTGCTGTTCAGCTCCTCATATGCCTCTTCCTCATTCTTCAGGCAGCACATCAGACGTCCGCAGACGCCGGATATCTTGGTTGGATTCAAAGACAGATTCTGCTCCTTCGCCATCTTAATCGACACCGGTGCAAATTCTGTCAGGTACGAATGGCAGCACAGCGCCCTGCCGCAGATGCCGATTCCGCCTACAATCTTTGTCTCGTCACGTACCCCAATCTGACGAAGCTCGATTCTCGTCTTGAATACAGAGGCCAGATCCTTAACCAGCTCGCGGAAATCAATTCGCCCGTCCGCCGTAAAATAGAATAACACCTTATTATTATCAAATGTATATTCGCAGTCAATCAGCTTCATATCAAGGCCATGCTTTGCAATCTTCTCCAGACAGATCTGGAACGCTTCCTTCTCCTTCTCGCGGTTCCTCCGCTCGATCTCGTCGTCTTCCGGCGTAGCCATGCGGATCACCTGCTTGAGCGGCTGAATAACCGCCTCATCCTCCACGTCCCTCGGCCCAAGAACCACAGTTCCATATTCTACGCCGCGCGCTGTCTCTACAATTACTTTATCTCCGCTTACAATCTCCATCCCGGCCGGATCAAAATAATATACCTTCCCGGCCTTTCGGAAACGGACTCCAATTACATTAATCATATTCGCTCTCACTTTCCTTTATCGTAAGGAGCATCAGCTCCATTGCAACCTCAAAATTCACATTGGCGTTCAGTCTCACTCTCGCCTTCTGAATTGCCTCAACAATCGCTTCCAAATGTCCGAAGCTGTATAAGCCGGCCTGTCTGCGGATCGCCGCCACTTCGTCACGGAACAGCACCTGGTTGACATCCTTAGTTGCCTTGAACAAAAGCACATCCCGGTACCACAGCATCATCAGATCCAGCTCATCATCAATCGAAGCCTTGTTCTCCGCAAGATGCTTCACCGCGTCCATCAGCTCTGCCATCGTACAGTCCTCAAGATACTTCAGGATATGAATCAATTCATCCTTCCGCGCTCCGAATTCCTCCGAAGACGCATAACGAACCGCGCGTCCCAGGTTCCCGCCCGCGAACTCCGCCGCAAGCCCGGCACGATAGTCCGGAATCTGGCACTTCTCCATCAAATACTTCTGAATCGCATCCTTTGGCACCGCCCGCAGAGTCAGTGTGACACACCGGGATAAAATCGTCGGAAGGAGCTTATTCCGGTTGCTGCACAACAATATCAGCACCGCATACTCCGGCGGCTCCTCAATCGTCTTCAGCAGTGCGTTCTGCGCCTGCTCATTCATCTTCTCCGCCTCATCAATCATGTATATCTTATACCGGCTCGCATAGGGCTTTACATAGATATCCGCATTCACCTGCGTTCGGATATCATCCACTCCGATGCCCGACTTCTCATGTGTCACCCGAATCACATCCGGCTGATTCCCGGAAGCCATCTGCATGCAGGACTTACAGACTCCGCAGGGGTTCGCCCCCTCTTTTTCACACTGCAGCGCCGCTGCAAAGATATTCGCAAGCAGATTCTTCCCGCATCCGTTCTCTCCCTCCAACAGGTACGCATGCGATACTTTCTTCATTCGAATTGCATTCTGTAAATGCTCTATCACCTGTTCATGGCCAACCACATCTCGAAAATCCGGCATCCTTCCACCCCCTTTATACAAACCGGCACGCTGACACATTCCTTTCGTCCGCTCTCTATGCCGACATTCGCCAATAATCCAGTATATTATATTATAACATATCACCTTTAAAAATGCAATGCGAACGGCAGTTTTTCAGATCCCCGCTCCGTTTCGCGGCACCGTCCCGACCGGGTTTCGAGCGCTTGCTTTTCCAGGCTTACTTTCCCGATTCCGTCGCGACCGCTCTGCAATCTCCTGTCTTAATACCGAAAGACAATCCTCCATCGTCCGATTCTCATACCGTTTTTCAATCCCGGCCTCTTTCAGCTTCTCCTCGGAAAAATCCGCGGCATCCGCCAGAAAGCGCCTGCACATCTCCGCATATTTGGGCGAACCGCTCCGCTTTTCCCGTTCAATTGCACGCAGCAGACGTTCTCCGTCCTCCACCTCAATATAGAGCGGCACCACCCGCTCCTCGCCGTAATACCGGCGGATATTCTGATACGCCTCTAACGTTGCAATCAGCAGGCAGTCCGAATCGTCCGCGTCCGCCTGCCCGTCATCCGCAGTAAAATAATACCAGTCCCCGTACACAGTATGATAGACTCTCTCTTCGATGATTTTCCCGCTCTCCCTGAGCGCCTTTCTTCCGGCCATATCTACAAAATGATACTCTCTTCCGTCCTCTTCGCCGTTCCGGATCGGCCTGGTCGTATACCCGATCATCTTTTTTAATCCAAGCGACGCATCCTCAATCAGCCGCTGGTAAATGGTATCCTTCCCCGTCGCGCTTTTGCCCATTAATATATAGATCGTTCCCATGATTCTCTTTGCGTTCTCCTTACTGCTTCCATATTTCTCACTGCCGCCGGACATTCAGATACTCTCCGCTTTCGTCCTCCATTCCGCGCAGGGCAAGTCCGCCCCGCTTATATTCGGAAAGCTCCAGGAGCAGTTCCTTTGTCAGCCTCTCTCCCGGTACAACAAGAGGAATTCCCGGCGGATAGAGATAGATATACTCCACGCTGACCCGTTCGGCACAATCCGGGAGCGCAAGCCGCTCCGTCTCCGTTCCCGGCTCCGGCATCTCCCAGGAATACTGTTCCGGAACCAGGATGCGGGCACATGAACGATGCGCCATGTCCGCATTCGGGTCATAGGGCGGCTTATCCGGCGTATCTTCGGTATGTTCCAGCACGCTGTCAAGCTCCTGCAAAGCCGCCGCAAGCCGTTCCATCCCTGCGCTGGTATCACCGAGTCCGGTCATACAGATTACATAATCCCCGGACGCCATCTCGGGCTGAATATGATAATCAAGAAGAAGCCTCTCATACAGCCACTCACCGCTTTTCCCAGTCCCGCGAACGGACAGTACCAATTTGGACGGATCGAATCCATCCCCCCGTCTCATCTCTTCTTCTTTCAGAATCCGAATCCGGCGAAGCCCACGCGTCTGCGAGGAAAACCACAAAAGCCGCTCTCTCCAGGCAGCGAACAGCTCGTCTCCCCGCTCCTTGATCAGCTCTACGCACCGGTCAATCCCGGCCATCAAAAGATAGGACGGGCTGCTGCTCTGATAGATTCCAAGGAACCGCTTCACTCTGGCCTTTCTCTCCTCGAAGCTCATTCCTATGCCGTCACCGCACTCCTGCTCCGGACTTTTTGCTTTCCGTCTGCATACATGCAAAAGCGCCGTCTGCGTCGGAGACGGAAGCGTCTTATGCACACTCTGTACCACAATATCCGCTCCCAGCCGTATCGCGCTCTCCGGGAACCCATGTCCAAAGCCCAGATGCGCTCCGTGCGCCTCATCCACTAACAGCACCGCACCCGCCTCGTGCGCAATCTGCGCAATCGCTTCCACCTCGGAAATGACTCCCTCATACGTAGGAGAGGTAATCACAATCAGCTTAACATCCGGGTATCGGCGCAGCGCTTCCCGCACCTGCTCCGGATCAATTCCGCCGCATATTCCGAATTCCGGCACCTCCTCCGGGCAGAGATACACCGGCCGAAGCTGCCTTATATACACCGCATGATACACCGCCTTATGACAATTCCTTGCCATCAGAATCCGATCCCCCGGATTCGTACACGCGCTGATTCCGGCGAGCAGCCCGCACGTACTTCCATTTACCAGAAAATACGTCTGCTCTGCGCCGAACACGTTCGCGGCACGCTCCATCGCTTCCTTCAGAATTCCCTCCGGAAGATGCAGATTATCGAATCCGTCAATCTCCGTAATATCCATCGAATATGGAAGAATATCTCCGCACAGCTCCGAATTCCGCTTATGTCCCGGCATATGCATCGGATAATAATCCGTCCGCGCATATTCGCGCAGTCGCTCATAAAGCCCCGTTCTCTCGCTCATTTCTTCTTTCCCGTACCCTTGTTATGATATTTGCACGTCTTACAGATTGCTTTCCAGCCAACAATTCTCTTATATTTTTTTGCGACTGCCGCCTGACCGCCCTTGCCGTCCTTTACCGCCTCCGACTGAATGCAGGCGCACTCCGCTTCGTCAATTTCTTCTCTGATGATAGGACACTGAACCATATGATAACCTCGCTTCTGACTAATCTTTCTTAGAGTATAACGAAAATTAGCGGGATTGTAAAGTAGGATGCTCCCGGCAAAGTGCACATAACTTTTTTCCCACATGCCCAAAATTCTCCATATTGCCGCTTGCAATTCAGGGAAAATCTGTTAAAATCTCTACGGACAGCAATGAACCTATTCCTATGCTTCTATTTACATAGATACTCATATAAGGAGAGATTACAGTATGAATCGAAATCAGGCAGCCGAACGCAATACGGACGTACAGCCCCAGGCTTTTGCAGAATCCGTCAAGGAAACGCATCCCAAACGTGTGTCGCTCGCACAGACACGCGAAGCAAACTCTCATCATTTCGCACACAGACCTGCCCTGGCAGGAGCCGGTATCCCGCACACAGGGAACGGATTTTCTCACACCGGAACCGAAATCCATTCCCCGGAACGAGCTCTTGGAACGCCCTGGCATATGCTGACCGGTGCGCTTTCCGGAATCGTTCACGCAGCGAAGTCGCAGGCGGTCCTTACTATCGCGATCATCGCGATGCTGATTACCTGTATCTTCGTTCCGGTCGACCAGGAATACCTCGGTTATTTTAACGTTCGGACGCTGGCAACGCTGTATTGTACGCTCGCAGTGGTCGCGGCTTTTAAGCATATCCACGTATTTGAGATTATATCGAAGAACATCGTGCTACATCTGCATAATCTGCGCAACGCAGTGCTCGGACTTGTATTTATTACGTTCGTCGGCTCCATGCTCCTTGCAAATGATATGGCGCTGTTAACCTTCCTGCCTCTTGGCTTTTATGTGCTCGACAGCACGGATAACCGCAAGGCGATGGCATTTACTTTTATTATGCAGAATATCGCGGCGAACCTCGGCGGTATGCTTACCCCCTTCGGCAATCCACAGAATCTGTATCTGTACGCCTATTATAATATCGGGAATGCAGAATTTGTCCGCATCATGTTCCCCGCCTTCGCGGCTGCTACCGTAATGATCCTTGCAGTCTGCCTGTTTGTAAAAAAGACTCCTCTTACTTTAAAGAAGGATGATAATTACAAGCTAAATGTCAGACGCACGGTGCTGTATTCCATTCTGTTCGTGAGCAGTATTCTGATCGTATTCCGCGTTGTTCCTTATCTTTCGGGCACCGTTGTGATTACACTTGCGCTGCTTTTGCTGGATCGCGACGCGATTAAAGAAGTGAATTATCCGCTTCTGCTGACATTCTGCGCGTTCTTCGTATTCAGCGGCAATCTTGCACGCATCCCGGCTGTCAGCAATCTGTTCTCGCAGATTCTTCCGGTGAACACGCTGCTGTTCGGCATTCTTTCCTGCCAGTTCATCAGCAACGTGCCAAGCGCGGTTCTGCTCTCGCATTTTACCTCGGATTATGCAAGCCTGCTTCCGGCTGTGAACATCGGAGGCCTTGGAACTCTGATCGCTTCGCTCGCGAGCCTGATTACCTTTACCGAGTACAGGAAGCACAATCCCGGGCTGGTAAAAAGCTACCTTGTAAAGTTCTCAGCAATTAACTTCGGATTCCTCGCAGTGCTGTATGCAGTTCAGTCGCTCTTTCTGTAACGCAGCAGGCCATTTCCTATTTTTCACGGTGAATTCCGAATCGAATTCCTTGATAGAACTGCCCGCCGGCGCTTCGTATTTGGGCAGATTACGCTTGACATACGCGGCGCTTGCGGGCATAATTTTTATAATACATCTCACGCATGCAAAAGGAGGTTCTCTTTATGGATATCTCAAAACTTGACTCTAACTTTCAGTTAAAGACCTCTTTATCCGAACCCGATATCCGGTGGTTCGACGTAAAGCAGGATCCGTTCACGGTATACGGCCTTTACAATTACAAAGAAGAGCCTGTATTCTGTCGTCTTCCCAAGGCTGTCGCAGACGCGACCAGCGAAGGAGTTGCAGCGATTCAGTATCATACTGCAGGCGGCCGTGTCCGCTTCAAGACCAATTCCCGCTATATCGCAATCCAGGCTTCGATCCCGGAGATCTGGCTGATGCCGCATATGACCATCGTTGGTTCCTCCGGCTTTGATCTGTATCGGAACGAACGCGAGACCAGCGTATTCGCCGGTGCTTTTATTCCCCCCGGTAATAAACACAGCGGCTTTGAATCCATTGTGCGCACGGATGGGGAGATGCACGATTATACCTTGAATTTCCCACTTTACGCCGGGGTGAACAGTCTGTACATCGGACTGGAGGCGGGCTGTGAGCTGCTTGAGGGTGATCATTACCGCAACGAGAAGCCGGTTGTCTATTACGGCTCCTCCATTACCCAGGGCGGCTGCGCGTCCAGACCGGGTAACTCCTACGAGAATTTTATCTCCCGCAGGTTCAACTGCAACTACATCAATCTTGGCTTCTCCGGGAACGGCAAGGCGGAAAAGCCGATCGTCGATTATATGGCCGGTCTGGATATGTCGGTATTCGTATGCGACTACGATCACAATGCTCCGGACGCGGAATATCTTGAGCGGACGCTTGCCCGCTTATACGACACCCTGCGCGAAAAGCAGCCGGAGCTTCCCATTGTCTTTCTATCGAGGCCGGATTTTGAAAGAGAGCTTGCTCTGAACATCCCGAGACGCCATGTAATCTACAGCCAGTATATGAAGGCCTGCGCAGCCGGAGATAAGAATGTATATTACATCGACGGTGCGCGCCTGTTCGCAGGGGATTCCAGTGATACCTGCACGGTTGACGGGTGTCATCCGAATGATCTTGGATTCTACCGGATGGCGGATGTCATCGGAACTGTGATTGGAAAATTATTATAGGGAATAGTATATACTTTTACACAAAAAGGAGGTTCCTTTCATGGACATCGCAAAGATCGATCCTAATTTTAAATTAAAATCCTCATTATCCGAACCGAATATTCAATGGTTCGATGTAAGACAGGAGCCGTTCCGCGTATACGGACTCTACAATTACAAGGAGGAGCCCGTATTCTGCCGTCTTCCAAAGGACGTTGCGGACGCAACCAACGCCGGTGTTGCAGAGCTTCACTATCACACCGCGGGAGGCCGTGTCAGATTCAAGACGAACTCCCGCTATATCGCTCTTCAGGCCGATATGCCGAGTATTGGCCGCATGGCTCATATGACCCACCTTGGTTCCGCAGGCTTTGATCTGTATCGTGACTTGGGACAGACCAGCGTATTTACCGGTTCATTCATGCCGAACGGAACGAATCCGCACGGATACGAAGCCATTGTGTACACGGACGGAGCGCTACACGATTATGTACTGAATTTCCCTCTCTACTCCGGTGTGAACAATCTGTATATCGGTCTGGAGGAAGGCAGCGTCCTGTGCGAGGGCGAACGCTACCGCACGGAAAAGCCGATCGTCTATTATGGCTCTTCCATCACACAGGGCGGCTGCGCCTCCAGACCGGGCAATTCCTACCAGGGCTTTATCTCCCGTAAGCTGGACTGCGATTACATCAATCTCGGCTTCTCCGGCAGCGGCAGGGCGGAAAAGCCGATTGTAGACTATATGTCCGGACTCGATATGTCCGTGTTCGTAAGCGATTATGACTACAACGCACCGGACGCGGAGTATCTGGCGCAGACCCTTCCGGGCCTGTATGAGACGCTGCGCGCAAAGCAGCCCGAGCTGCCGATTATCCTGATCTCGAAGCCGGATTTTGAACGAAACATTCCGAACAGCATAAAGAGACGCCAGGTTATCTTCAGCCAGTATGCGAAAGCACTTGATGCCGGAGATCAGAATATCTATTACATCGACGGCGCGGGTCTGTTCCGCGGCGACTGCAGAGATGCCTGCACGGTTGACGGGTGTCATCCGAATGATCTTGGATTCTATCGGATGGCGGATGTCATCGGGACCGTGCTGGAGAGAATCCTTCAGAAATAATACTCCACAGTCACGCGCTCTCCCTCCCTCAGCGCCACATTCATTGTCCCGTTCGGCGCCGTAACTGCAACTCCATTCCGCCGCACTTCCCGTATGGTGCGGCGGATTCCGATCTCGACCGTCTGATCAAGCATGGATGTCATCTCCGCCCGCAGATATCCGTCTTCCTCATCCCACACCAGCTTATCTAAAGTCATATAAGTAAAGAGCTTCGCTCCGCCAAAGCATCCCTGCTTCAGGGCCTCAAATACCGCGGGAAGGAATTCGATTCTTCCCTCCTCGGAGTAGACCAGGCACTCGGTTACCGCCGCCGGCATTCCTCCGATCGCATCCGGATAATATGCCTTGTGCGGGAAATGATTGGTCATCAGCGAGTAATTCGTAAATCCTCTCTCCATAATCTGCTTGACATACCCTTCCGCCCCTTCTGCGTCCTTTAAACGGATTGCAGTAAACATCCGGTGCATAATTCCGTGCGCCGAGTCGTTCTGCTGGCCGCGGGTTCGGTTAGAGATTAACGTCGCCCTGGCAAGCTCCGGAGACTTCTCCCACAGAATCTGAGCCGCAGGCCAGGTTCCGTAATGGTGGGACACGTGGCGGTGCTCATAGTTCTCCGGAATATCCGCGCGGGCCCACTCCTTCAGGCCTCCCTCCTCGTCAAGCAGCAGAATAGGCATATGCTCCAGCATCTCGTTCCACGTCGCTACCTTGTCCGCTTCCTCTTCGGTGATTCCAAGAATCTCGCAGGCTCTGATTGCGTGCTCCAATACCTCGCAGCACACAGTAATGTCCATGACTGCGTTCACGGTAATCGGATACCCCTTATCCTGCCCGTTCTCCGGCGAGAAGCACGGATAGAACAGATATCTTCCCTCCTCGTCTTTGTCGGTTAAATAATCCTCATAAAAAAGCGCGATTTCCTTCAGGCCCGGATAAATGTGGTCTTTCAGGAATTCCTTATCTCCGGTTGTCAGGTAGTAATCCCAGAACTCGTGGAAGACCCAGCCCGCACAGGAGATCCAGTATTCATGCGGCCACGGCCCCGAGAAATGGTACTGGTACCCGCTCTCCATATCCGGATGGATGCTCGCCATGATACCCCGGCACCCGAATATATTCTGCGCGTTCACACGAAAATCCGGGAATTTACTCTCAAAAAATTCAAAAAATACCCGCATCATCTCCGGGAGTGCTCCCAAATTGCCCGAGCACACCTGAAGATTCACGTTGATATTGTACTGCCCGCGCGCGGGAGGCAGCGTTCCGGTATCTGTTATGAGGAAATACCTCCCCATATGATACATTTTCTCGAGCAACGCCCTGGATACGCCCTTTCTGCAGTGCTGCACTTCCAGAAGTTCCTCAACCGAAAGCGTCAGTTCGTCCTCCTCCGCCAGATTCAATTCCACGCGTCGCATCAGCTCCCCGTGTACGGTAAGCTGCCGCTCCATTAACACCTCATAATCTGCCGGAAGGTTCTTCAGCTGTTCCCGGATCCCGTCGATCAGCTCCTTCGTAAGCGGTTCAAACCGGCGGATCGTACACAACATCAGCAGCCTTCTCGCACCCCGAATCACAATCTCCGGATTCCTCGTCTTTTGTTCGGACGGTTCCGCACTCATTATCCGGGCGGCTTCTGCCCCCTCCATGTTCGCGAGGGCATCCCCATCCTCCAGGCTTACCTCCCCATCCGTTATAAACCGAAATCCCGCGATGAAACCGGCGCCCGGATGCCCGTTATCTCCCGGATAGCGTCCGATAAACCAGGCAAGCTCTCCGTCATAAGTAACGCTCTGCTCCAGATCCGGCACGAATCCAAGGCCGTCCCACTCATGCAGACCCTTGAGCTTCTCATGCATCAGCTTCAGGCGCAGCTCCTTCCTTGCTTCCGGAAATTGATACTCCAAAACCGCCGCATGATCCGCTCTGGACACAAAGCTTCTCCGTTCCTGAAGCGTCTCCTCTTCCAAGCCCGTAGCGTCCTCACCCTCTTTGAATCTCGTATACGCCTCGCCCTTTTCAAAATCCATCGTCCGCAGATACCCCGAGATCCCGGCAGCCTTCTTCGCAGTCAGCCCGCTAAGCTGCATAATGAACGCGATATGCTTTCCAGGCGGTTTAATGGAATAGCGCGTCTTCCCGTTCGGAGAAAACGGCATCCTCTTATCATAGACCGGATCCTTGACAACCTGCTCGATCACATAATCCGGTACCGACCAGTAATCCCCCTCGCGCAGCATCCTCCTGACTTCCGGAAGCGCCTTTGCAATCCTCGGCGGCTGCGGCGCCTCGGCCCATCTCGGTGTATACAGCGTCTCCTCCGAACATACCGCCGTCTCACACTCCGGCCGGCCATAGATCAGCATCTGCATCCGTCCATTTCCGCAGATTAACGCATCCTTGTGCTTATCTGCCGGGCGGCTGCTTAAGAACCCCATTCTCTTTACAAACGGCCGCCTCTCCTCTCTTGGCAGCGCCGCAACCGCCTGCGTCTGCGGCGCCTGCTTTACCTCATATCTCATATAATCCCTCCGTTTCCGCCAACACCCCACATTGAATCCTCTCTGTCAGATGAATTTATCGTAGCATATCTTTTCCGGTAATGTAAGCGTCGAGAAAGGGAATTATAAGATACTACAGCCTTTTTACAGGATACTACCCGAATCATTTCAAAAAGTGCCGGCGCCTCATTTTATTCATCGGACTGTTAGAAATTTATCTTTTTGAAATATGTCTGGATTTTTTCCGCCGCCTGCGGTATAATGCGAAAAAGCATACTAACCACCCTACCGGAACGCATCAGCGTACTGTTTCACGCTGTCTCATTCCGGCTGCTGCGTGGCCCATGACATTCCAACGCGCGCACCACACTGCGTAACCCAATCGGAAAGGAGCCTCTTTATGAACCACTATACCACTGTTTTATTTGATCTGGACGGGACCTTAACCGACCCAAAGGTCGGCATCACATCTTCTGTTGCTTACGCTTTGAAAAGCTTCGGAATTGCGGTAGAAGACCTGGATTCCCTCCGCCCCTTCATCGGACCGCCCCTTAAGGAATCCTTCATGGTCTATTATGGATTCTCCGACGAACAAGCGTCCGAAGCGGTTTCCAAATACCGCGAATATTTCTCCGTGACCGGCATCTTTGAAAATGAAGTGTATGAAGGAATCCCGGAGCTTCTTTCCGCGCTGAAATGCGCCGGCCGCAGAGTGATTCTCGCGACCTCCAAGCCCAAAATCTATGCGGAACAGATTCTGGAGCACTTTGGACTCGCAAAGTATTTTGATTATGTCGCAGGAAGTGAGCTGGACGGAACCCGCGTGAAAAAGGCCGAGGTAATTGACTATGCGCTGGCGCAGGTGGGTATCGCGGATCGTTCCTGTGCAGTCATGGTAGGTGACCGGCTCCATGATATTCTCGGCGCGAAAGAGACCGGCCTTCCCTCCATCGGCGTGCTGTACGGCTACGGCAACAGACCGGAGCTTGAGACGGCGGGTGCGGATCGGATTGCGGCAGACGTGGCGGAGCTTGAACGGCTGCTGCTCCAATCATAATTGAATAATATACTCCATTATTACAGGCAGATTCTGCATTGCTCAATTTTCCGGATTCTGGTATACTGTTCCTATCAATTGGAGCCAGTCAAAGAGACAGCGGACCGACTTTGCCGGTTGGCTGTCTCGCTTTCCTGATTGACAAAAAGAACCGTTTCTGCAAAATAATTTCTATAAAAGGAGGTAGTTACACATGAATCAGTTAACTGATTGTTATACACTCAATGACGGCACAAAGATCCCCTGTATCGGCTTCGGAACCTGGCAGGCGAAAGAGGGCGACATCGCGGTGACTGCCGTAAGAACCGCGCTTGAGGCCGGATATCGCCACATTGATACCGCAGCGTGCTACGGCAACGAGGACAGCGTTGGAAAGGGTATCCGGGAAAGCGGTGTCCCGAGAGAAGATATTTACATTACAACCAAGCTTTGGAATACGGTCCGCGGCTATAACGAGACGATCGAGGCGTTCCACGAGTCCCGCAATAAGCTCGGGCTCGAATATCTGGATCTGTATCTGATTCACTGGCCGAATCCGGCTAACTTTCGTGATCGCTGGGAGTGGGCCAATGCGGAGTCCTGGAGAGCGATGGAGGATCTGGTCAAGCAGGGCTACATCCGCTCCATCGGTGTCAGCAATTTCCGCCCGCATCACCTGGAGGCTCTGGCAAAGACCGCCAATACCAGGCCGGCTGTCAACCAGATCCGTCTTTGCCCCGGCGAGGTTCCGCTTACGAACGTGAATTACTGCAGAGAGCGCGATATTCTGCTCGAGGCTTACAGCCCGCTCGGAACCGGTAAGATCTTCTCGGTTCCCGAGATGACGGAGCTTGCGGATAAGTACGGCAAGACGGTCGCTCAGATCTGTATCCGATTCAGCCTCCAGATGGGCTTTTTGCCGCTTCCAAAATCGGTTACGCCGGAACGGATTGCGGATAATACAAAGGTATTTGATTTTGAATTGTCGAAAGAGGATGTGGAACGGATTCTGGCGCTTGAGGGTATCGTGGGGTATTCTCATAATCCGGATTTGACGAATTTCTAATGCGGGTACGGTAGGACGGACGCATACCAAAATCCCCCTTCCAAATATCGGCTCACTGAAAGGCCGAATTTGGAAGGGGGATTTTGGCATTGCTGTTGGTTCCCTGTGCCTGCATTCGAGATTCG
>JAGAPO010000104.1 GCA_017623215.1 Lachnospiraceae bacterium
TAATTAGGGTGAATAGTTCAATTATGAATTAATCGCGGCTATATTTCGGAAGATATACTGCAACACTGCAGCGAGGCAAGGTTACGGAAAAAATCAAAAATATTATTGCTGTTACAAAAATCTTTAATTTTTCGCAGGAATCCGCTTGACAATTCTAATATAGTACGATAAGCTTATACCACAGGTTTTTGAATTCAATTTCATATTGTTTAGTTTTCTCTTATTCCGAGTGATGGAGAGTAAAGACTCTGTGAAGTCACGGCAACCCCCTGAGTGGAAGGTGCCAAGTTGAGCGAGCGATCGAACAATAAGAGGATTTGATTATCTGATATCAGATCCGCTTATGCGGATTTTTTTTTGCCCTGTGTATCTTTCGCTGTGGAAGAAAGGTCGAAGGGAACAACGGGATACGGAACGGGCTTCGAAGCATCGGATGGAGAGGGCTGTTCAAAATTATTCGAAGGAGGCCGCGTTCGGCGGCAGAAAGTGAGGAAGACATGTTAGAGAAGAGATTATTTACATCGGAGTCCGTTACTGAGGGACATCCCGATAAGATCTGCGATCAGATCTCTGACGCGGTACTGGACGCACTCATGGAGCAGGATCCCATGAGCCGTGTTGCGTGTGAGACTGCAATTACAACCGGTCTTGTTCTGGTTATGGGCGAGATTACGACAAAGGGATATGTGGATATCCAGAAGATTGTAAGAGATACGGTAAGAGAGATTGGCTACGATCGTGCAAAGTATGGCTTTGACGCGGACACCTGCGGTGTTATCGTAGCATTGGACGAGCAGTCCGCTGATATTGCAATGGGCGTTGATAAGGCGCTTGAGGCAAAGGAGCATCAGATGTCGGATGAGGACATCGAGGCAATCGGTGCCGGCGATCAGGGTATGATGTTCGGTTATGCAACCAACGAGACTGAGGAGTATATGCCCTACCCGATTTCCCTGGCGCATAAGCTGACCAGACAGCTGGCTAAGGTGAGAAAGGATGGAACCCTTCCCTATCTTCGTCCGGATGGAAAGTCCCAGGTTACGGTTGAGTATGACGAGAACGGAAAGCCCGTTCACCTGAATGCGGTGGTTATTTCCACACAGCACAATCCTGAGGTGACCCAGGAGCAGATTCACGCGGACGTTCACAAGTACGTTCTGGATCCCGTGCTTCCGAAGGAGATGGTGGACGAGAATACCAAGTATTTCATCAATCCGACCGGACGGTTCGTAATCGGCGGACCGAACGGCGACAGCGGCCTGACCGGACGTAAGATTATCGTAGATACCTACGGCGGCTACGCTCGTCACGGCGGCGGTGCGTTCTCCGGTAAGGACTGCACCAAGGTGGACCGTTCCGCATCCTACGCAGCTCGCTACGTTGCGAAGAACCTGGTAGCAGCGGGCCTTGCTGACAAGTGTGAGATTCAGCTGTCCTACGCAATCGGCGTTGCACAGCCTACCTCTGTTATGATAGATACGTTCGGAACCGGTAAGAAGAGCAATGAGGAGCTGGTGGCAATCGTAAGAAAGTATTTTGACCTGCGTCCGGCTGGAATTATTAAGATGCTCGATTTAAGACGCCCGATTTACAAGCAGACCGCGGCTTACGGTCATTTCGGAAGAACCGATGTTGACCTGCCGTGGGAGAGACTGGATAAGGTTGAAGATCTGAAGAAGGAGCTGTAATCCGTACAGTTCGGAAGGTCAGATACCAAAGTAATTCTAAAGGCCTGGCTGAATTGCCGTGATATGGTGTGATGGGATTCCCGCTGTAATTCTTAGAACAACGAATTGCAGCGGGAATTCTATTTTCATATTCTGGATATAAAAACTTAATAAATTCTCTGTGCTCAGGCTCTATCCGCAGAGGAAAATTTATGATATACTTAACATACGAATGTGTGATATTGATGATAAGGGGGGATATCCTTGGATCTAAAGAGAAGATTGCTTGCGGCGTTCCTGATTATTACGATTCTGCCTGTCATGCTGATTACAACGGTTGGGGGGGTTATTATAGAGCTGCAGAGGGAGTCCGTTCAGGAGGCATATGATCTGGAGACGAATACCATGGATTTGATTTCGAATCCTATGCGAATCTTTAATCGGCTGACCAGAGGAGCCTATAACGAATTGAAGGTATGTGCGATTGAGACACCGGAGAAGTTCGAGGATACGGAGTATATTGAACGCCTGAACAACGAGCTGCGGGGCAAATATTCCTTCCTGGTCATGAGAAAAGGGGACGAGTATATCTATGAGGGAAGTGAAGACGAGTTTGAACGGATTAGAGATAAGCTTCCGGATTTCGGCGATTACAGTACGGAGCAGGACGGAGGAATGTATATCAGTGTCGGCCAGGGAGAAGACGCGTATCTGGTGAAGCAGCAGGATTTTTATTTCTCGGGCGGAGAAGAGGGAAGCATCTTTGTAGTTACGGAAGTGAATATTCTGGTGCCGCAGCTGCGCGCAGCTGCGACTCAGGGAATTGTTTCGTTTGTATTGATTATCTTCCTGAGCGCGATGACGCTGGTGCTCTGGCTGTATCAGAGTATTTTAAAGCCTCTTAATACCTTAAAGCGGGCGGTTCGAGAGGTACGCTCCGGCAATTTGGATTATTCGATCCAGGGCGATCCGGAGGATGAGATCGGACAGCTCTGCGAGGATTTCGAAGAGATGAGAATTCATCTTAAGGAGCTGATCGAGGTTCGGATGCAGTACGAGAAGGATATGCGGGACATGCTGAGCAATATATCCCATGACTTAAAGACACCGTTGACCGCAATCAAAGGATATTCGGAGGGGCTGCTTGACGGGGTCGCGGATTCACCGGAGAAGCAGGAGAAATACATCCGTATTATCTATACAAAGGCGAACGATATGTCGGCGCTGGTAGATGAGCTTTCGATGTATGCAAAGTTAGATCGCAATACGATATCCTACGAATTTGAGAATATCAATGTCAGGGGATATTTCGAAGATTGTGTTGACGAGATCAGTCTTGACCTTGAGATGAAGAATATTGAACTGACCTGTCAGAGTGAATTGGAACCGTCGGTTTGCGTTGTGGCAGATGCAGAGCAGATCAAACGAGTGATTAATAACGTCGTGAATAACGCGGTAAAGTATATGGACAAGGAGAAAGGACAGATTCAGATTCGTCTGAAGGAGCTCGGGAATTTTGTACAGATTGAGATAGAGGATAACGGCGCCGGAATCAGTGAGAAAGATCTTCCCAACATATTTGAACGGTTCTATCGGGCTGACACTTCGCGGAATTCAAAAAAGGGCGGAAGCGGTCTGGGACTTGCGATTGCGAAGAAGATTATAACGGAGCATGGCGGAGAGATCTGGGCAACCAGTACCGAAGGAAAGGGAACGACGATATACTTTACCCTTCGAAAAGCAGCGTGAAACGGGTCCTCTTGAGCCGGATTCGAGGCTGCGCAGAGCATGTGGATTCGTTAATATATCAAATGATGGAGGATGATTGATTATGGGAAAGAAGATATTGATTGTAGAAGATGAAACCGCGATTGCGGAGCTGGAGAAGGATTATCTGGAGCTGTCCGGATTCGAGGTGGCGATTGCGTCAACAGGAGATGTGGGACTGTCAAGGGCGTTAAAGGAGGATTTTAATCTGGTGGTTCTGGATCTGATGCTTCCCGGACTGGATGGCTTTGAGATCTGCAGACAGATTCGTGAGGTGAAGAATATCCCGATTCTGATGGTATCTGCGAAGAAGGATGACATTGACAAGATCCGCGGCCTTGGGCTCGGCGCGGATGACTATATGACCAAGCCCTTCAGCCCGAGTGAGCTGGTGGCACGTGTGAAGGCGCATCTGGCGCGTTATGAACGCCTGATTGGATCCGGTGTCAAGGAGAATGAGATCATCGAGATCCGCGGTATTAAGATTGACAAGACAGCAAGGCGTGTGTATATCAATGGAGAGGAGAAGACCTTTACCACCAAGGAATTTGACCTGCTTACGTTCCTTGCGGAGAATCCGAACCATGTATTTACCAAGGAGGAGCTGTTCCAGAAGATCTGGGATATGGAGTCGATCGGCGATATCGCGACGGTGACCGTGCATATTAAGAAGATTCGGGAGAAGATTGAGGTGAATACATCGAAGCCTCAGTATATTGAGACGATATGGGGAGTCGGGTATCGGTTCAAGGTGTGAGAATGAGATAACGACTAAAATTTGATTATCTTACAAATTAATCCTTGCATTTCGGCGGCATTGCGGTATGATGGAATAGCAGGGGATTACGATGTAAGGAGAGAAAGACCGATATGAGCAACCGAGAATACGAGATAACGAAGAGCAACAACAATAAGAATAAAGACAATACCCTCCCGATTCTGCTGATTGTCGGCGGTGCGGTGCTGATAGCAACGGGCGCAGCATTGCCGATTGGACTGATTCTTTTAATATTTGGAGTGGAGAAATTAGGAAAGAACAAAGAGGAGAATGTGAAGAGGACTCAGGAGGTATCGACGAGCCGATACTATGCGGAGAAGCTGATTCCGGCGATGCGCAAAGCGTTCGGAGAACGGTTCATGGTGGAACGCAAGGCCGGAATCTCGCTGGAGCATGTGTGGAAGAGCGGATTGTTCGTCAGACAGCCCAATTGTGAAAGACACGGCATCGCCGGGGCGAATTATCGGGGTGTGGATGCGAAGATTGGCTGGATTGAGACGTTTCGGATCGAACAGAGGAAGGATTCGGCCGGTAAGTTCCATTATGATCGGGCAGATCGGTTCCGCGGTGTGCTGCTTATGATTCAGACGAAGCAGACCGCGCCGTGCGCGTTCAAGATTCTTGGCAAGGATTATCCCGACAAGGGTGAGCTGTGCGATCCGGGAATGTTCCGAATGATTCCGGAGGATAAGGGACTGGATGAGAATTTTATTCTGCTCACGGATAATGCGAGGGCACTTGAGACGATGCTCACTCCTGAGAATTCGCAGGCTATTACCAGGCTGATGGAGCTGTGCGGGAACCGGAAGTTCGCGATATCCTGGCGCGGGCATCTGTGCTACGCAGCCTGGGACTCGTATTCGAACCAGCTGGATCTGCCGGTAGCGCTGGATGCGGAGGGAGAGATTGATTTCGCGGATCGGGCGGTATATTACATTACGGATTTTGTGGACACCTGCGGGGCGTTTATCTGGTAAGGATTTAAATTGACAAATCTGCGCTGCAGTGTTACAATAATTCCGCTGATACCAAAGCACTTGCTGAGGTAAAAGCCATTCCGTGGTATTCGGAACATTATATAATACGTCCTGAGACAGGGAGGGAGTACCCCGACCGCGAAGTGCGCGATTTCAATTTTAAGGATTTAAAAGAGAGAGTTGAGATTCCCACGTCCGTGGTCTGTGCCGGACGTGGGATTTTTGATCCATGGGAATTCCTTTGGGATGCTGTGCAAGCCCCCAAAGCTCTCCGGGCGGAATGCCCGGCTTGGTATCCCGAAAGGCACTGACTCGGAACCCATATTTTATCAGGCAGAATGGAGGACATTATGAAGAAAATAACATCAATTCTTCTGCTCGCTGCGATGTGCGTTACGATGCTCGCAGGCTGCGGCAAGAGCGGAGACAAGGAAGGAACAACGGCTGCGACGACCACAACGGCAGCAACGGAGGCAACGACAGAAGCGACAACGGAGGCAACGACAGCGGCAACAACCGAAAGTACAACCGAGGCAACAGAACCTGTGGCTGAGAAGATCGATATCAGCATCGCAGCATTAAAGGGACCTACCGCTATCGGTATGGTGAAGCTGATGGACGATGCGAAGAACGGTGAGACCGCGAACAATTATAATTTCACAATCGCCGGTGCGGCGGACGAGATTACCGGCCAGCTGTTAAAGGGCGACATTCAGATTGCAGCGGTTCCGTCGAATCTGGCAAGCACTCTGTATAATAAGTCCAACGGCGGAATTAAGGTTGCAGCGATTAATACGCTTGGTGTATTATATATCGTAGAGACCGGTGAGAGCATTCAGTCCGTTGCGGATCTGAAGGGCAAGACAATCTACTCCACAGGCGCGGGCACGACTCCGGAGTATACGCTCCGTTACCTGTTAAGTGCGGCCGGAATTGACCCGGACAAGGATGTTACGATTGAGTACAAGTCCGAGGCAACCGAGGTTGCGGCGCTGCTGACCGGCGCCGAGGACGCGGTAGCGATGCTTCCGCAGCCCTATGTAACAACGGTTATGATGAACAATGAGAAGGTTCGAATCGCACTGGATGTTACTGCAGAGTGGGAAGCAATCAGCGAGAATGGTAGCTCGGTTGTAACGGGCGTCGTTGTTGTGAATACCAAGTTCCTGGAGGAGAATAAGGAAGCATTTGATGCATTCCTTACGGAATACGAGGCATCTGCGGCATACGCGAACGAGAACGTGGACGATGCGGCAGCGCTGGTAGAGGAATTTGGTATCTTTAAGGCGGCTGTTGCAAAGAAGGCAATTCCTTACTGCAACGTTACCTTTATTCAGGGCGACGAGATGAAGGAGAAGCTGAACGGTTATCTTGAGACCTTATATGAGCAGAAGCCGGAATCCATCGGAGGCGCAATGCCGGCGGAGGATTTCTTCTACTCGAAATAAAGAAAAGACGAAAAGCCGGAAGAGGGAAAAGTCCGAAGGCTGTGGAAAATCGAATAATCAGAAACGGAGAAACCGGAATGAAGCAAAAGGAACAATCTCGGAATTTCAAAAAATATGGGCGCATGGCCGCCGTAGCCATATTTTGGCTGGTGGTCTGGCAGCTTGTGTCCATGCGGATTGAAACGAAGATTCTGTTTGCTTCGCCGGTTTCTGTTTTTTTAAAACTGGGAGAGCTGATTCAGACCGCGGTGTTCTGGCATTCGGCAGCGTTCTCGTTCCTGCGGATTGCGGCGGGATTCATACTTGCCCTTGCGGCAGGCTCACTGCTCGCGGTAATATCAGCGGCCTGTACATTCCTTAGGGAATTGATATCCCCGCTGATGAAGCTGATTAAGGCGGTTCCGGTCGCATCGTTCGTGATCCTTGCGCTTTTGTGGGTCAGCTCAAGGAATCTTTCCGTCCTGATTTCGGTCCTGATGGTGCTTCCGGTTATTTATTCAAATATCCTGCAGGGAATTCTGGAGACCGATCGCAGATTATTAGAGATGGCGAAGGTATTCCGCGTCAGTCTTGTGAGACGGGTTCGGTATATTTATCTGCCCTTTGTTCTGCCTTATCTGGTATCGGCCTGTTCCGTCGGCCTTGGATTCTGCTGGAAATCCGGTGTGGCGGCGGAAGTAATCGGCATTCCGAACGGCTCGATTGGGAGGCAGCTGTATGAAGCGAAGCTGTATCTGATGACCGAGGATTTGTTCGCATGGACCTTTGTGATTGTGGCAATCAGCGTGCTGTTCGAAAAGCTAATTATGGCAGGAATTCGATGTACGGTGCGGAAAATATCGCAGGCAGGAATGCGGGGAAGTATGGCGAGGAATCCGGAACAGAGCGATGGGAAAAAATGCGGGGAGAATGAGAGGGCGGTTAAAGTACAGGCAAGTCCGGCTCCGCAGATTCGCGTTCAGAATCTTTCCAAATCCTTCAGCAATCAGTCGGTTATTGACAATCTGACTCTGACCTTCCAAGCCGGCAGAATTACCTGCGTGATGGGCCAGTCCGGCATCGGCAAGACGACTCTTATTAATCTTCTTATGGGGCTGATAAAGCCGGATTCGGGCCGGATCGAAGGATTGGAAAATGTGGGAATCGCAGCGGTATTCCAGGAGGACAGGCTTTGCGAAGGCCTGGATGCCCTTGGAAATGTTGCATTGACCGCAGCGCCGGGAGTTACGGCGGAGCAGATGTTGGCGGCGCTGACTGAGGTTGGAATTACCGAAGGCACCGGAAAGCCGGTATCCGAATTCAGCGGCGGAATGAAACGCAGGACAGCGATTGTGCGCGCGGCATATGCGCAAAGCAGAGTGGTATTTCTGGATGAGCCGTTCAAGGGGCTGGATGAGGAACGCAAGGAGGCGGTAATGGACTGGCTGGCAAGGCATGTGGCCGGAAAGACCGTGGTATTGATTACTCATGAGGAAAGCGAAGTACGGAAATTGAATGCTGTTCGAGTGAATATGAAGTAATTTGAACACTTTTGACGAAATAGAAATGGCCTGTTTTTTGTATGGGATGATAAAAATCCGGTAAAACAGGCCGTTTTTTACGGAAGATTTGCCGGGGGAACGAACTGGAATTGGTGGAAATCGGAAAAAATCTGTTGTCAAATATAGAAATACAGGCCGAAATTTTCGGCTTTTACCCATATTTACATTCTCGGAAAGGTATGCTATGATGCAGGCGTAGTCAGAAATGACAGGAAACAAGAAAACAAACCTGCATAGAGTAAAAGAAAATCAATTCCCTGTGCAGCCTGACGCCGGCGCAGCAGATATGCGGAATACCGGCAGATTGGAGGATATTTATGTTAAAGAGATTTTTAAGCTGTGTGGATAAGAATCAGAGATACGACTTTTTTTCAAAGACTGGTGTAGATGAGTGGGATAAGAGCGAGCTTTCGACTGTCTGCGGAATTCTCAGCATCGATACAGATGAGGAGAAGACGGAAGCAGAGCTTTACAGACTGATTCTTGCAGAGCTGAGCGCACGTATGGAAACAGCTGCATAAGGCGGGCTGTGAAATGGACAGAAGCGAATTCATACAACGGTAAAAGAGGAATCGACCGGACGCGTCAGATTCCTCTTTTCTTTTTTGAGGGTTCATGATAAAATAGAGACAATTTAATTTACCAAACATATGCAGATATTTGGAAAGGAATGGATAATAAGTATGCACATTACATTAACGGGTAATCTTGGAAGCGGAAAATCGACTATTTGCAGGCTGTTAAAGGGAAACTACGGGTATGAGATTTTTTCAACCGGAACGATTCAGCGCAAGATTGCGGACGATATGGGTCTGACGGTGCTGGAACTGAACAAGCTGATGTGTACGGATAAGAAATATGATAACCTGATTGATGATACGACGACACGAATTGCAAAGGAGAATACGGATAGGGATCTGGTATTTGACTCAAGACTGGCGTGGCATTTTGCGGAGGCATCGTTCAAGGTGTTTCTGTCCGTGAGCCTGGATGTGGCAGCGGCGAGAGTGCTGAATGATGATCGCGGAAGTGTTGAGTCCTACAGTTCTCTGCAGGATGCGATGGAGCAGCTGAAGCTGCGCGCGGAGACGGAGGATAAGCGATATAAGGAGCTCTATCAGCTCGATTATTTTAATTTTGACAATTATAATCTGATTCTTGACAGCACATATAATAAGCCGGAGACTTTAATTGAGGTGATGCTGGAGGAGAAGAAGCTTCACGAAGCGGCAATCGCGGCCGGCAAGCCGGAGCGGACGAAGATTCTGGTATCTCCGAAGCGTCTCGGTGTGGAGGAACTGACCGGAGAGGAGCTTAAGAAGGTATCCGGAATGACACTTACTCTTGGCGAGACGGGCAGATATCCGGAGAAGAAGGTTCAGATTCGGAAGAACGGCCAGACATTTAAGATTGTGGCGGGCGAGGATGTTGTGAAGGCGGCAGCGGCGGCAGGGCTGACGTTTGTGCAGTGTGAGCTGGTATAATTTCTGCATTTTTGCGGACACTGAGCCGGTATAATTTCTGTGCTTTTGCGGACACTAAAATTGATACAATACAGGTAAGATCAATTTGCGTCCGGAGGTGCTGATATGTCCCACAAGTCCCTGAATTCAAATCAAAGAATTATTATTATAATGGGGATCGCAGCAGCGGCGGTATATCTTGGTTTCAAGTATATACTGCCGCTTTTTGTGCCTTTTCTTCTGGCCTGGGCGATTGCCTGGGTGCTGCGGCCTGCGGTCAGCTTCCTTCGAAAAAGGCTTCGGATTCCGACTGCAATCGGCGGGGCCGTCATGTTGGTTCTGCTGCTTGCAGGTGCCGGAACCGGTCTGTTCTATCTGGGGAGGATGCTGATTACACAGCTGACTGAGCTTGCCGGTAACCTTCCCGAGTATGAGGAGCTTTGGTACGAGCAGGTTCAGGGCATCTGCGCGGGGGGTGACCGCATCTTAAAGCTTCCGTCCGGTACAGTCAGACAAGTGGTGGAAGAGAATATGCAGCTGGTGATGGAGACCGTACAGGACGAGGTTGTTCCTGCACTGAGCCGTCAGTCCGTGTCTGTCGCGCTTGGAATGGTGGAGGGTATCGGGACGATGATTATTATTCTGGTCGCCATTCTTCTGATTGTAAAGGACATGGACACATACCGGGAGAAGATGCAGCAGGCTCCCTTCTATCAAAGTGTCCGCCAGATTACCGGGCGGCTGTCCGAGGCCGGAGCGGCATATCTGCGGACGCAGGGAATCCTGATGCTGATTATCGCGTGCATCTGCACCGTTGGCCTTTTGATCATTAAGAATAAATATGCGCTCGTGTTCGGAATTGGAATTGCTGTATTGGATGCATTTCCGGCGCTCGGCAGCGGGCTGATTCTGGTGCCGTGGGCCATAATCCGGCTGTTGTCGAAGGACTGGTTCGAAGCGGCTGTGCTCGCCACGACATTTGCGGCATGCCAGCTGGTCAGAGAATTCCTCGAACCAAGACTTCTTGGCAATCGAATCGGAATTCCGGCGATTGGGACGATGATGGCGATGTATGTTGGCGTGAGAATATTCGGCCTGTTTGGATTCTTTCTGGGGCCGCTGGGGCTGATTATTCTGGTGACGATATATCGGTATCTGCGGGAGGGCTGACCCAATAGATGCCAGTCCGAGAACAGGAACCGCGGGCAAGTGCCTGGTGCCTGAACTTTGCATCATCGGATATTCAAGCGAGTTTGAAGGTTCTGTACGGAAGCGGCAGAGCGATCCAATTAAGAACGGAATGGGTACGATCCAACAGGTGAAGGATGCTCATAACATTGCCTCCTATATCATCATGATGCTATAATTGATTCTCTCATCACAAGGTCAGTCCATTATCCGCCTGATAGAGTTGTTGTTTTATAGAAGCGTTAAAAAATGGATACCGATATAAAAAATTAACAGCCGTTTCGTTCTACCCCTTGACAAAAGGCTCCGTTTCGGATTACAATCAATTCATATCCGGCGATGAAGAGGGATAGTACATGGTTTACGCTTCGCAGAGAGAGGGCGGCTGGTGAAAGCCCTTAAGCAAGGACGATGGAACCTGCCTCGGAGCCCCGTATGAAAGTACGGCGTATTTCGGCGTTAACGAAAGCAGAGGTGAATCGGGGGATACTCGGAACAGCAGACGCGCGGTGCGGCAGGCGGAGGAATCCGTGGGAGCGAAGCAGAGCGCAGGCTGGCCTGGAAGAGAGAAGACCGGTTAATCAGGGTGGTACCGCCGAATTTGTTCGGTCCCTTGGATGTTTGAGGGACTTTTTTTTATGTCCTGAAATTACATTTAAAAAAGGAGAGATATCATGGCAAAGGAAAAGAAGCTGGTAGAGGCGATTACCTCCATGGAAGAGGATTTCGCGCAGTGGTATACCGACGTCGTAAAGAAGGCGGAGTTGGTAGAGTATTCGGGCGTAAGAGGATGTACAATCTTCCGTCCCGAAGGGTATGCAATTTGGGAGAATATTCAGAAGGAGCTGGATGCAAGATTCAAGGCAACCGGCGTACAGAATGTATATATGCCGATGTTCATTCCGGAGAGCCTGCTCAACAAGGAGAAGGAGCATGTGGAAGGATTCGCGCCTGAGGCTGCGTGGGTAACATACGGCGGCAGTGAGCCTCTGCAGGAGAGATTGTGTGTAAGACCGACTTCGGAGACGCTGTTCTGCGATTTTTACCATAACATTATCCATTCGTACCGTGACCTGCCGAAGGTATACAATCAGTGGTGCTCGGTTGTTCGCTGGGAGAAGACAACCCGTCCGTTCCTGCGCTCCCTTGAGTTCTTATGGCAGGAGGGACATACTGCGCATGCGACCGCTGAGGAAGCGGAGGAGAGAACAATTCAGATGCTGAATCTTTACGCGGATTTCTGCGAAGAGGTTCTGGCAATCCCGATGGTTCGCGGAAGAAAGACCGATAAGGAGAAGTTCGCGGGTGCTGAGGCAACCTATACCATTGAAGCACTGATGCATGACGGGAAGGCGCTGCAGTCCGGAACCAGCCATAACTTCGGCGACGGATTTGCGAAGGCGTTCGACATTCAGTATACGGATAAAGAGAACAAGCTGCAGTATGTTCACCAGACCTCCTGGGGTATGACGACCCGTCTGATCGGCGCGGTTATCATGGTTCACGGCGATAATTCCGGTCTGGTGCTGCCTCCCAGAATTGCTCCGACTCAGATCGCGATCATTCCGATCCAGATGCAGAAGGAAGGCGTTCTTGAGAAGGCAAATGAAGTCAAGGAGAAGCTTGGCGCATTCCGCGTAAAGGTGGATGACTCGGACAAGAGCCCTGGCTGGAAGTTCAGCGAGCAGGAGATGCGCGGGATTCCGATCCGTATCGAGCTCGGACCGAAGGACATCGCGGCAAATCAGTGCGTGATCGTAAGACGTGACACCTCCGAAAAGATTGTGGTATCCCTTGACGAGGTAGAGACAAAGGCAGGGGAGATCCTTGATCAGATGCAGAAGGAGATGCTCGAGCGTGCAAGAGCACATCGTGACGCACACACCTACGAAGCAACGACATTGGATGAGTTCAAGCAGATTGCAGAAGAGAAGCCCGGTTTCATCAAGGCAATGTGGTGCGGCGATCAGGCATGTGAGGATCAGTTAAAGGAAGTGGCTGGCGTAACCTCCCGCTGCATGCCTTTCAAGCAGGAGCAGCTTTCGGATACCTGTATTTGCTGCGGTAAGCCCGCAAAGGCTCTGGTATACTGGGGCAAGGCATATTAATGAGGGTAACTCATACATTTGAACCGGTCTACAATTCGAATTCGCGGGTGTTGATTCTGGGAACCTTTCCCTCGGTAAAATCGAGGGAAGGGAATTTCTACTATCATCACCCGCAGAATCGTTTTTGGAAGCTGATTGCGGCGCTCGTGGGTAAGCCGGTACCGGAGACGATCGCACAGAAAAAAGAGCTGCTTCTTCGGTCCGGCATCGCGGTGTGGGATGTGGTCGCTGAGTGTGACATTACCGGTTCGAGCGATGCGAGCATTCGAAATGTCGTTCCAACGGATATCAATCGCATTCTGGACGCGGCGGACATTGTGCAGATCTATGCGAATGGTGCGAAAGCTGCGCAGTTATATCATAAATACCTGGAACCTATGACCGGACGTCCGGCAAGAAAGCTTCCTTCCACAAGTCCTGCCAATGCGGCGTACTCGTTCGAACGGCTGAAGGAGGAGTGGAGAGCAGCATTCCGGTATGTTGGTTAGTGTGAGAATTTGCACGGATGTGCGATTCCTCGAATAAAAAACGTTCTCGGAATGGAGAGCAGCATGAAAAGAAAGGAGGGAGTCCCTCATGAGAATTGAATTACCCGATAAAGTGCGGCGAATTATCCGTACCCTGCAGGAGAACGGCCATGAAGCCTACGCAGTCGGCGGCTGTGTGCGGGATTCCCTGCTTGGGAGAATCCCGGAGGACTGGGATATTACAACGTCTGCCGATCCGTATGAGACCAGAGAGCTGTTCCCAAGGACGATCGATACCGGAATCAAGCACGGCACGGTTACGATTATGATGGGGAAGGAAGGCTTTGAGGTCACGACTTACCGGATCGACGGGGAATATGAGGACGGCAGACATCCAAAGCAGGTTTCTTTCACCAAGAGCCTGAAGGAGGATCTGGCGCGGAGAGATTTTACAATCAACGCGATGGCGTATAATGATGCGGACGGACTGGTTGATATCTTCGGCGGAGCAGAGGATCTGGAACGGAAGGTGATTCGCTGCGTCGGCGATCCGGGCTGTCGGTTTGATGAGGACGCGCTGCGGATACTTCGGGCGTTTCGGTTCGCGGCGCAGCTGAATTTTCAGATTGATGAGGCAACCCTTACGGCGGCAGCGGAACGGGCGGCCAATCTGAAGCTCATTAGCGCGGAGCGAATTCATACGGAGCTGAATAAGCTGCTTTTGTCGGCACATCCGGAGCTGTTAATCGAAGCATACCGGGCGGGACTGACGAAGGTGTTCCTGCCGGAATTCGATCGGATGATGGAGGAGAGCACGGCAAGTCTTAAGGGGCAAAGGAGCGGGATACATGCGGCAGCGGTTATACGGGCGCTGGATCTTGCTTCCGCCTCCGGCAGCGCGTCTGATTCGTGCGGGCAGCAGGAGAGGGATACCTGCGATCCTAAGAATCGGATATCCGCGTCCTGTCTTGAGAAAAAGCAGCGCCTGATTCTTGCAATCGCAGCGCTTCTTGCGCCGGCAGGAGAAGAAGCGGCAGCCGCCGTCTTAAGACGTCTCAAATACGATAACGACACGATTGCGGCGGTGCGCCGCCTGACCCGATTTTACGCATACAGCTGGACTCTTGATCCGGCCGGAATGCGCCGTTCGATGTACGAGATCGGCCCGGAATATATGGAGCGTCTGTTCCTGCTGCAGAGGGCAGAAGATATCGTGAGCGGCGGAATACGCGAGCAGGAGCTTTCCAAAGCACAGGAGCTCTGGCTTGGAGTTGTGGAACGGGGCGAATGTGTCAGCCTGAAGATGCTTGCCGTGAACGGCGGTGACCTGATGCGTGCCGGGCATGCGCAGGGGAGAACACTTGGGGATACGCTGGACACCCTGCTGAAAGCAGTGCTGGAGAGGCCGGAGTGGAATGAGAAGGAGCAGCTGCTTTCATTAGCCGCAAAGACTGCGGCTTCCGCGAGAACAGCGGATGAGAAGGACAGAGAGTAAGACCGCATGGAATGGCAGGTACGTCAGGATAAGAAAATACAATCAATCAGAAAAGACAGTCAGGAAAAAAGACAATCCGGAATACGGAAATCCCGGAAAATCCTACAAACACAATACAAGAGAGAAACCTTCGCTGTGAAAGACAAAGATTCTTTGCGGCGGAGGATTTTTTATTTGTGGGGCATACCAATCGTTCGTACAGGTATGTCTTTGGCAGTAACATCAAAAAATGCTTATTGAGAAAAATAACAATAATAGTAATGATTATTGTTATTGACATTGGTAAGAAACTGTGTTATAGTATAGCCAGAGAACAAAATAACAAAAATAGAAAAGAACAAATTAAAGGAGGACCAACTATGTCAATGATTAACAAAGAAATCCATGATTTTACTGCTCAGGCTTACGCAAACGGAGCCTTCAAGACTGTTACCAAGGCCGACATCCTCGGCAAATGGAGCGTATTTTTCTTTTATCCCGCAGATTTTACTTTCGTATGCCCGACCGAGTTGGAAGATCTGGCCAACATCTATGATAAGTTCCAGGCAGCCGGCTGCGAGATCTATTCCATCTCCACGGACTCTCACTTTGTTCACAAGGCATGGCATGATGCTTCGGAGCGAATCAAGAAGATTCAGTACCCGATGCTTGCGGATCCGACTCATGCGATTGCGAGAGATTTTGAGGTGCTGATTGAGTCTGACGGAATGGCGGAGCGCGGCAGCTTCATTATCAATCCGGAGGGCAGGATCGTGTCCTATGAGGTAAGCGCCGGAAACGTAGGCCGTAATGCCGATGAACTGTTCCGCAAGCTGCAGGCTTGCCAGTTCGTTCATGAACACGGCGATGAGGTTTGCCCCGCAAAGTGGCAGCCGGGCGCCGAGACCCTTAAGCCCAGCCTGGATCTGGTGGGTCAGCTGTAAGAATTGCACGACGCGGCGCTGGAGGAACTCCGGCGCCGCGTTTTTTGGAAGGAGAGCAGGATATGAATAATTTATATGATGTTGTTGTGATCGGCGGAGGACCGGCGGGATTAACGGCGGCCCTTTACCTTGCAAGAGCCAGATATCGTGTTGTAGTTGTGGAAAAGGAGCAGTTCGGCGGACAGATTACGATTACCCATGAGGTCGTGAATTATCCGGGTGTGGCGCGCACCAGCGGAGCGGAGCTGACCGAGACGATGAGAAAACAGGCGGAGAGCTTTGGAGCGGAGTTTTTGCTGGCTGCAGTGGAGAGCCTTGATATGACGGGGGATGTAAAGACGGTTCGCACCGATCGGGGAGAATTAAAGTGCTTGGGAATTCTGCTGGCGACCGGCGCGCATCCCCGCATGATAGGATTTGAGGGAGAAGAAGCATTCCGCGGCAGAGGAGTGGCTTATTGCGCGACCTGCGATGGAGAATTCTTTACCGGAAAAGAGGTCTTTGTGGTGGGCGGCGGATTTGCCGCTGCGGAGGAGAGCGTATTTCTTACGAAATATGCGCGCCATGTTACCATTCTGGTGCGGGAACCGGATTTTACCTGCGCAAAGGCGACCGCCGATGCTGCACGCAGCCATGAGAGGATCACCGTCCTTACCAATACGGAGGTGGAATCGGTCAGCGGTGATACGGCCCTCCGCAGCATCCGTTACCGCAATAATCTTACGGGAGAAGTAACCGAATACCGCGCGGAGCCCGGGGATAATATTGGAGTGTTCGTATTTGCCGGGTATGCTCCGGCGGCAGAGCTGATTCGCGGCCTTGCAGAGTTGAATGAACAAGGGTATGTGATCACCGACCGTTCCATGAAGACGAGTGTGGACGGCCTGTACGCGGCGGGAGACGTGTGTGTGAAGCCGTTGCGCCAGGTTGTAACAGCAGTAGGCGACGGTGCACTGGCCGCCACGGAGCTGGAAAAATACGCTGCCGCAATGCAGCGAAAGACCGGCCTCATCCCCCAAAAGCCGGATGGGCAAGTATCCGGAACCGAGAAGGAGTCGAAGGCCCAGAACACTCAAAACGATCAGAAGGCCCAGAACGCCCGGAACTCAGCTCCGAGCTCGGGTTCGGCGTCCTCCGGCAGCGGACTTTTTGACAGCGATATGCTTGCTCAGCTTAACACGGTATTCTCACGTATGGGAAGCTCCCTGATACTGAAGCTGTATCTGGATGATCGTTCGGTCTCCGCAGAGCTTCGCGGTTATATGGAAGAACTGGCCGCACAGACCGAAAAGCTTCGTGTGGAAATCGCAGGAGATCAGGCGGAAGAGACTCCCTGCGTGCAGGTGTGCAGAGAGGACGGAACATGGACCGGTCTTGCGTTCCATGGCGTTCCGGGAGGCCATGAATTCACGTCATTTGTTCTGGGACTCTACAATGCAGCCGGTCCGGGCCAGGCCTTGGATGCGGATGCAAAGGCAGGAATCCAGGCTATCAACAAAAAGATTGATATGAAGGTGCTCGTGTCCCTGTCCTGCACCATGTGTCCGGAGCTGGTAACGGCGGCGCAGAGAATCGCGGCGGAGAATCCTAACATTACCGCACAGGTCTATGATCTGAACCATTTCCCGGGACTTAGGGAACAGTATAACGTGATGAGTGTTCCGTGCCTTGTGATCAATGAGGGAGAAAGCATCAGTTTTGGAAAAAAGAATGTACGACAGCTGCTTGCTTTATTGTCCTGATTGCTGAAAATGCGCCGGGCAGGGGCGATTCCCCGCCTGGCGCGTATGGTGTCATACCAGTGTGCGATTGGATGATGTTGAGGGAGTCCCGGTCCCGGCCGTTTCAGTTGGCGTCCCATCTCCGTCATCCGGAATCTGAAAGATCAAGACATACTCCGCCCCCTGTCATCACCATATCAGAATGCATCTTAGTGTGCAGGAGGATGAAGTGGAGAAAAAAGATAATTAATTTGTGGGCACAACGCGCAGAGGAAGCAATACATTTTTCTTGCCATGAACCTTTTGACACGCTATAATCGAAAGAAGGAATAAAGGTCATCCCAATGGCCGGAATACTGCAGAAGGAGGGCGTGATGATAATGTCAAGTTCCAATTTTCGATTTACGGCAATCAGTGATGTACATATTACACAGTTTCACAGCGGCGAGGAGGTCTTTTCCAATGCGCTTAAGGTGCTGACAGAGCAATTTCCGCCGAGTGATCTGTATGTGTTCGCAGGGGATATTGTGTATCAGCTGGACAGTTGGCAGGATAGCGTCTGCCGCAATCTGTACGGTTCGCATTATGACTTTGTAAATGCACAGCTTGCGCAGTATCTGGGCGATACGCCGCGTCTGATCGCGACGGGCAACCATGAGTTCCCGCAGAATAATAACGATGAGACAATGAATCGGGAAGCATTCGAGATATGGCTTTCCAAATTTGGACAGCCTGCGTGTGAGCATCGGGTGGTACAGGGGTATCACTTTATTAAGACAGCAGTGATGAACTGGAGGATGGATCAGGTGCCGGAGTACGAGACCTGGGCGATGGAGGAGATTCGGAAGGCTTTGGAGGAGGATACGGAAAAGCCGGTATTTCTGATTACCCATGATGCGATGCCGAATACGGTGATGCGGGCTGGGGATGGGCATCGTTCCTTTTCAGAGGAGTTTCGGAATTACCTGGTGACGTGTCCTCGAGTGATTCATATCTCCGGGCATATTCACACCCATGTATTGGATGACGGGGCGATCTATCAGGAGGGCTTTACTTCGGTAAGCCTGCCGTGCTGCGCGGTAGGGCAGCTTTCGATTCGTGTTCCGAATTATAAGCCGGTGGGCGGCTTCTCGCAAAGCTGTATCTTTGAGGTGGAGGGGCGCAGGATTCTGGTCCACCGTATTGATCATACGCTGGGGAAGGAAGTCGGAGAGCCGTGGGTGATTGATCTGGACGAAACGGAACAGGGGATCTATCGTTATGGCGCGCAGGCACGCCTTACGGCGCCCTGTCCGGAATTCACACCGGAAGCGCGTCTTGTGGTGAAGCAGGAGGACGGGCAGACAGTGCTTGGGATTCCGCAAAGCTTCCTGCCTGGAAAGCTGCTTGCCTTATATTATGAAATTCGGGTGCGGAATGCGGAAGGCCGGGAAGTCATTTGCCGCAAGGTACATACAGACTTCTACAACCTGTCCCATGGGAAGGAGATGGCCGGAATTCTGGAATTCCGGCTTGGAGAGCTTGCCGAGGGAGAGTATACCGTAGAGGTGCGTCCGATGAACTGCTACGACAGGTCCGGAGCACCTGTGTGTGATACATTTCAGGTATGATGTGTTTTGAGTGCAAGACGCGCATCCGTCATGTACTGATGGATGCGCGTCTCGCTTTTTAAATGGAAAGTGTGGGACCTAATCGAAGGGCAGTGTCATACGGAAAGTGACGCTGTTGTCCTCGGAAGAAACAGTAATTGTTCCGCCGTGTAACTCGACAAGTTGCTTTACAATAGGGAGTCCAAGGCCGGTCCCAGTTGCCTTGGTTGTATAATAGGGAGTAAAAATCTGGTTCAGCACATCGGATGGAATGTGCGAACCTGTGTTTCGAACCTCGAGGACGAGATTCGGAGTATCGAAGCGGTCTTCTCCTGGTGTCAGAGAGAAGAGCACCTCAACTGTGCTGCCTGAAGTGGCAGCTTCCAGCGCATTTTTGATTAGATTGACCAAAATGCGCTGCATTTTAGGTGGACTGCAGTAAAAAGACTGCAGTGAATTCAGCGCGTCAGGCTGGGAATTCAGTGAGATAGAAATACCCTTACTGAACGCGTCTTCCTGGAATTCGGAACAAACGCTGCGCGCTAATCTATAAAGGTCGCAATACTCTTTGCGCAGAAACATGTGAAGAGGAGTTTCGGCAAGAGTATTGGGAACCCGCGAAGGGGAATCTTCCGATTGTGCGTCGTCCGCATCAGCGGACATCGGAATCGAAAGATGCATCGGATCTTCATCCGGTAACATCTCACAGGGATATACCGAATGAATATAGTCGGATAAATCAGTGAGCAACTCGTTAAGATTCCTGATATTATCCATGGTCTGCATCCAGTGTTCGAAAGCACGGACGTGCGGATGCTTGGTCTCGATTAACTGGAGGGAACCGCGAATCAGTGTCATCATATTGCGGATTTCATGATTGGCACGCGTAAAGAAAGAAGCAGCGGTTATATCTGTTGTGTTGCTCGCATTCATAAAATGTCCTCCTTTTGTCTTATCTTTTGTTCGTTTTACATTATAACAGAAAAAAAACTGCATTTCAACAGGAATAGTGAGACAAATATCGACAAAATAAATAAAAAAGAAGTCGAAACACTCTAAAAAACATCGATATCAATCGAAGAATGTAGAAAAAAGTCGAATAAGGACGATTTAATTTCAATCCAAGCAAAATTGCATGAAAGGATTAGGAAGTGGGGAAATAAAAGAAACGGAAGGAAATAGAAAGGATACAACGGATTATAAGGAACGGTAAGGAAACGGAGGAGTGGAACAAACGGCCGCAGAATAGACGGAATGTGGAATTTGCTTGCGAAATGAACGGATCCGGAGTACAATCATAAGGAAGAGACTCGAACACACTCTATTAATAAGGAGGACGAACAAAATGCAGGAGAATTGTATTTTTTGTAAAATAGCGGCGGGAGAGATTCCGTCAGCGACGATTTATGAGGATGAGGTATGCCGTGTGATACTGGACATCGCACCTGCGGCAAAGGGACATGCGATCCTGCTTCCCAAGAAGCATTTTGCAAATATTTTTGAGATCGATAAGGAGACGGCGGGAAGCATTCTGTATACGGCGTCCCGTGTCGCGGCGGCAATGAAGGAAGCGCTTGGCTGCGACGGAATTAATCTGCTGCAGAATAATGGGCCGGCAGCAGGGCAGACCGTATTTCACCTGCATATCCACATCATTCCGAGATTCGAGAATGACGGACTTCTTCCGACCTGGGAGCAGGGAAGCTATGCGGACGGAGAGGCAGCGGAAGTGGCGCAGAAGATTCAGAACTGTTTAAAGTAAAGAGAGCCCGTGCAGAAGATTCCAAACTGTTGAAAGTAAAGAGAGCCCGTGCAGAAGATTCCGAACTGTTGAAAGTAAAGAGGGCCCGTGCAGAGAGTCCGAACTGTTGGCAGGGAAGGACAGCGGAACCTGCACGAACGCCATGAATTATCGGGAAGAACGCGGTGCTTCCCATGGGAGCGGCTTGTCGCACAGGATCTGATCGACATCATCCTTCGTGCATATTGTGAATGTCTTTACCATTCCGAGCTTGGAGGAGTCACAGAGGAATATCTTCTTTTTGGAGCGTGCAAGCATCACTTTGCGCAGCGATGTCTCTTCCTCGGAGACATCGCTGATTTCACCGTCGTCTGAGAGTGCCTGGCCGGAGAAGAACAAGAGATCGGCCGAGATTCCGCGAATAAAGTTCTCGGCCGCGCTTCCGACAAAGATATTGCTTTGATTCAGAAAATATCCGCCGGTGCAGTACAGCTTAATATCCTGATTCGTACACTCATTGAAAATGCGCTGGTTGTTCGTGATAATCGTCAGTTCCCGGTAACCGTCCAGATAGTTCAGAATGCGCCGCACGGTGGAAGAGCCGTCCAGAATTAAAGTGGCACCGTCAAAGACAAGCTTTGCCGCCTTTTTGGCAAGAGCCTCTTTTACGGCAGAATTCTGAGAATCCCGCAGCCCTACGGGCACGATGCTGTTACGGTATTCGGCCAGAACGACTCCGCCGTAGATTTTATTCACATAGCCTTTCTTCTCAAGCTGATCAATATCCCGTCTCACGGAGGATTCGCTTGCCCAGATCTGTCCTGAAAGTTCTTTTATCGTTGCAAAATGCTTCTCGCGAAGATACCCAAGGAGTGCCTGCTGTCTTTCGTAAGAGATCATATATCCACCTCGATTCTGAAAAAGTTTGAAAAAGTACCAACCTTCTCGCCATGCATTGACACGGCAGCTTATGCAGAATATAATTCTTCGTAAAGCATAGCATAACTTTCAGATATTTTCAATATACTTAAAACTTTTTCAATAAAGGAGAGAGAACTATGGCAGTCGTTACAATCGTGGGCGCCGGAATGATGGGATCGGCGCTTGCTTTTCCGGCAAGAGAGAATGGGAATGAAGTCAGAATTGTAGGAACACATTTGGACAGAGAGATTATTGACAGATCCAGAGAGACGAACCGGCATCCGAAGTTCGAGAAGGATTTCCCGGAGGGGATTAGGTTCTATCAGATTGAGGAGCTGGAAGAAGCAATTAAGGATACGGATGTGGTAATCGGCGGTGTAAGCAGCTTTGGTGTGGAGTGGTTCGGAGAGAAGGTTCTTCCCGTGCTTCCGGACGGCATGATTGTGCTTACGGTAACCAAGGGACTTATGGATACTCCGGACGGAAAGCTTTTGACGTACCCGAGACTGTGGCAGGAGAAGCTTGACGCGATGGGCAGGAAGGTCTCGCTGAACGCAATCGGAGGCCCCTGCACCAGCTACGAGCTCGTTGCGCATGACCAGACAGAGGTTGCATTCTGCGGCGAGGACAGGAATGTGCTGGAATATTTGAGAGAGGTTATGACAACGGATTATTATCATATCAGCCTGTCTGCCGATATCACGGGAATTGAAAGCGCAGTTGCGCTGAAGAACGGCTACGCGCTTGGAATCGCGCTGACGATCGGTCTGAACCAGAAGGAGTTCGGAATTGACAGCCCTCTGCATTTTAATTCGCAGGCAGCAGTATTTGGTCAGGGCATGAAGGAGATGTATCGCCTGCTCGAATTCCAGAACGCACTTTGCCTGGAGAATCTGTGCGTGGGCGTGGGGGACCTGTACGTTACCGTATACGGCGGCCGGACCAGGCTGGTGGGAATCCTGCTCGGAAGAGGGCTGAATATTGATGAAGCAAAGGCTGAGCTGAATGGCGTGACGTTAGAGTCCCTCGTTGTCGCGGAGCGCGTTGCGAGAGCCGTAAAGGTAAATGTGGAAAAGGGAATCTTAAAAGCAGAGGATTTTCCGCTGTTAATGCATATTGATGAGATTATTATGGATAAGAAGGAAGTCAATATTCCGTGGGAGAGCTTTACATTCCGCAAATAGAAATTCGTTCCGGATGCGGACGCTAACGGCCGGGAGGTGAGCGGTCGGAGACATCTGGGTGTGTGGTTGGTACAATTTGGAGAGAGTATGAAAGTTTTTCTGTAAATTAAAGACATAAGGGGCCTTCTGTGATAAAATAAATTTATCAAGGGAGGCCTTTTATAATAGTAAGTAGAGAGAAGAAACCAGTTCACAAAGTACAAATGACTGAAGGTAAGCGAAACATCATCCACCAGCTTCTTCAGGAGTATGAGATCCAGACTGCCGAGGATATTCAGGAAGCTCTGAAAGACTTACTTGGCGGCACCATCAAGGAAATGATGGAAGCTGAGGCTTTCTTTCTGATGAGACAGATAAGATCCTGCCACAGATTGAAGACTGGCAAAAATGGCCGCTTGCAGAGGTTTATCCGGTGCTCTACATCGACGCCATTCATTATTCTGTCAGAGATAACGGCGTCATCCGCAAACTTGCTGCCTATGTCATTCTCGGAATCAATCCGGATGGTCAGAAAGAAGTCCTCACCATTCAGGTGGGTGACAACGAGAGTTCTAAATACTGGCTGTCAGTTCTGAACGAGTTGAAGAATCGAGGAGTGAAAGACATTCTGGTCATCTGTGCAGACGGGCTGACCGGTATCAAAGAGGCCATCACGGCGGCATACCCCAAAACAGAGTACCAGCGCTGCATTCTGCATTGTCCATCAAGTACGCAACACATTGAAATACGTTGCTGACAAGGAGCGGAAGCCATTTGCAGCCGATTTAAAAACGATTTATCAAGCCCCGTCCGAGGAAGCAGCACTGGAGGAACTTGAAAAAGTCACCGAAAAATGGACCGAAAAGTACCCGAATTCCATGAAGAGCTGGAATCAAAATTGGGATGCCATTTCGCCTATTTTTAAGTTTTCCATAGAGGTCAGAAAGGTAATTTACACGACAAACGCCATAGAATCGCTGAATTCTACATATCGGAAGCTGAACCGCCAGCGAAGCGTATTCCCCA
>JAGAPO010000013.1 GCA_017623215.1 Lachnospiraceae bacterium
TACCGAGAGGATTCGGGAGGTAGGCAAATGGAGGTTTATAACAGTAAAAAGAACATTATATCCCAGGTAACGCAGGAGAATGGTCAGTATACCATTGTTACCAACGGAGAGGACAGCTTTTGGAACAGTGACAGTATAACCTTTTTGTATGAACCGTTTGAGTATCTGTATGAGGAACGAAGCAGCTTTGAGATGGAAGTAACGGTACAGAGCCTGGAGAGCGCACACCGGCGGGCGTCCGCGGGTATTATGCTGCGGAGCGCGGCAGTGGATGACGCAGCAAATGCATTTTTGCTGGTGAGACGGGCAGGGTTTGTGCTGACCTGGCGTTCGGTGAAGGGAAGTAATACAAAGTTCCGGGAGTATCATTGTCCGGACGGGATTGTGCTGCCCTGCAGACTGCGCCTGCACGCGGCGGGCAATGTGATTACGGCGTACTATCGGTATGGGGAGATGAACGAGTGGAAACGCTGGACGAGCGCATATGTGGAGTTTGGTACGAATCCGGTGGCCGGAATTGCTGCGTATTCGGGCGACTGTTCTCAGACGGCGGAGATGGTGTTAAGCGGCCTGTCCATGAAGGCGGAGAACCTGGCGCCGGAGGAAGCAGAGGAAAAGACGATTGTGCGCGAGCTGTCGGAGGATGTGCTGTTCCTGGAGGATTTTGAGTATGGGACGTTAAAATCGTATCCGGAGGGGCGCTATTCCTGGACAAGAATTCGGGCGGCTAATATTCTGCCGACGACCGGCGCGGACGGGAAGCCGACGTATGCATGGTATAAGGATCATATGAACGGAAGTCATTTTTCGGGAAGTAAGCATTGGGCGGATTATGCGTTTTCTCTGAAGCTTCGGTTCGACGAGAGCTGCATTGAGGAGGAATCGAATACCTTTGCGGCTTTTGTGAGACATCGGGAGATGGATTTTTATGGTACGATGCATTATGGAGTCTACCTGACCGATGGGAATACCCTTTCGATTCGCAAGCTGTTCACCGAGCAGTCCCCGGATAAGGTTCTTGCAGTCAGAGAATTCCCTTATCTGCAGGATAAGGGAACCTGGCATACGCTGAGGATTGAGGCATTTGACAATCGGATTACCGTGTTCTGGGACGGGGAGGAGGTTCTTTCCTATCTGGATGAGGCGCTTGATCTCTGTCCGGTCGGAGGAATTGGATTCCTGACAGAGGATACCTCGGTGTGGCTGGATGATCTGGCTGTGTATGAGTTAGAGGATGCGCTTGGGGGTGCGTATGATAATCTGATCGGCGGCCTGTGGGATCAGCCTGCACCGGAGGATTTTGAATATGATTATGAGGGCGGGATGCATTGTATCGTGCCGCCAAAGAAGCTTGCTGCGCCGAGCAGAAAGCGCGGAAAGAAGGAGAATGAAACGAGCGGCGGCGATAGCTGCGAATCCGGCTGCACTGTTGGGAACCCAGGTAATGACAGCACGCAGGGCGCTGTGCGGACTAAGAAATCCGGTTCGTACCGTATCCTGTATACAGGAAATACCTGGCAGTCTGCGGGCGATATCGTAACCTTGTTCGGCGGAGATGTGGGAAGGGCGGCCGCAGGGATTGCGATTAGGCGTGTGGAAGATAAGAGAAGCGATACGGTGTCCTATATACCGGGAGCGGGCTATGACCGCCTTTGTGATAAAGAGGGATACATAAGCTGGGCTAAGGATGCGGAGGCGTTTGCGGAAGGAACAGAATGGGGAGTGGACTGTCCGATCGTGCAGAAGACAGCGGCTTCGATTAAATTCCGTCTGCCGGAGGATGCAAAGGAGGGAATCTGGGCAGTATGTGTCACCCTGACGGACGGAACGAAGGAGATGGCGTATCTAAATCTGCCGAGTATCCATTTTGTGCAGGGAGACGAGGGCAGCAGGGTGACGCCGGGCGGAAGCATTCGGGTGAGCGGCGAGCACATCTGCAGGGAAGGTGCGCCGGAAACGGTTAGACTGTATCTGAAGAATGCGGAGCAGGAATATCTGCTTGAGGCGGTGAAGACGGATCCGGATCATATGGCGGAATTCGTGCTGCCGGAGGATGCCCGATATGGGGAATATGAAGTGACGATACATAACGGGTACGGGGATGGACGCTGCTACGCGGTACCGAAGACGATTACGGTCGGCGTGAATCCGAGGGAGAGCTGGCCTTTGAACGTATTTAATGTAAAGGATTACGGCGCGAAGGGACTTGGCTGCCGATATAACGATACACCGGGCTTTATTGCAGCGCTGCGCGCGGCAGAGGCAAACGGAGGCGGTACGGTGTTGATTCCGAGAGGAACTTATATGCTGACGCATCCGATTACTGTGCCGGAGCGGGTATTTCTTAAGGGCTGCGGAATCCGAAAGAGTAAGATTATCTGGTTCCCGTATCATTGGGATACGGATGAGCTTCCGGATTATATGATATTGCTGCAGGGAAATGCGGAGGTATCCGGGCTTGATATTTCGGGTACGAGACTGGGACCGCTGTTCGTGACCAGAGGAAAAGATAATCACAACATATATATCCACGACTGCCGCGTGTTCCTGACGCCGTATAACGGAAGCCCGACGAACGCGCATCCCCGCGGAAATGGGCTGGAGGATTATCAGGCGTATGGTCTGGTAAGGCGTGAGCTGGATTACTGGCAGCGTGAGAACGGGCATATTACCTTTAAGATGGAGGGCGTGGATAATCTCAGACTGTATGATAATGACATTTATATTGATATGGACAGCTGCGGTTTTCGATTAAGCCACTGTAATAATGCATATGTCGCGCGCAATCGCAATAATGCGTGTCTGCGGACGCACGGATCGCAGAATGTGCTGATTGAAGAGTGTGAGGCGACGCGTACGGCGATTGAGGGAGATAATATTTATTTCGCACATAATGATTTGCATGACAGCAATATCAACAATCGTGAGATTATGACAACGGATGGCGGCGGATTCTTAGAGCACAGCGAGCAGTATTATATTCGTGCGACCGCGTCAGAATACGAGTATGAGCTGCCGTTCCCGTTCGGGAAAGATGTGTTGGTTCACGCCCAGCTGCTCATTCTGGAGGGCCCGGGTGAGGGGCAGATGCGCCGCATCGTGGCAAATGACGGACTTGGTATCACCCTTGACAGCCCGTTCGCCGTTGCGCCTGTGGATAAAGAGAGCAAGATGTATATTCTGACCGCACGTTCCAATGTCATTGCTGCGCACAATCACCTGTATAACGCCGGAGATTTTCAGTTCTATGGCACACAGCTCAACTCAATTGTGACGCACAATGAGTTCGAGAAGGTGCGCGGCTTTGTGGCGACGGCCAGACCGCTTTACGGTTCCACCATGCCGAACTGGTATATTTCCCTGACGGAGAACCGGTTCTGGGATGCGAACTTTTTGCATCACAATGGATGGGCACCGCAGCCGACCAAGCCGATGTCTAAGATTGATATCAATGCGGGAGGAACCCGAAGGAATATGCAGCTTTGTCCGCTGGTGCGCGGAAATGATCTGGAGGATGGCTTTTATATGACCTTTGCCTCAGGAACGGCATCTGGGAATGTGGTCGGTCTGACCGTTCAGCGCAATCAGGTGTCGGAGGCGGAACAGGCGATTGTATGCCGGACGAATGCGCAGTGCGAAGGAATTCTCTTCGCGGATAACCGGATAGAGGATTCGGAAGAAGATTATGTGCTTCCGGAGGAAGACGAATTCCTGGAATCGGCGCCCGGAACGGATAGTCCGAAGTATATTTTTATGAAATAGGACGATAAGAGCCGCTGTGGGTACACGAGAGCGCATGTTTGGGACGGCTTTGTGATCGGGCTGGGCTGGTCTTGGCCACTGTCATGCGCAATTGTAACAGGCTGTTCCGGTGAGGGGATCATTACACTTGCCGGAGCAGCCTGTTTGTAATATAATAGAGAAAAGTGCCGGAAAAGGAGAAGTGTCAGAATGCATCCAAATAAATACATAACGTTTAGCTTTGATGATTGTGAAATCTATGATAGAGTCCTCTGCGATATGTTTCGCAGATATGGTATGAAGGCTACCTTTTTTCTGATTTCCGATCAGCTGGGATTCCGATGTGATTTTCACCGCTACGGAGAGGATACTGTGGTGGAGCGGGTGGCACCGGAAGAACTGAAGGAGACCTATGCCGGTATGGAGATTGCGTCTCATACGGCAAATCACCGGTGTCCGGTGGATGATTTGGAGAATGCGGTGGTAAAATCGGCTCAATATCTCTCCGATCTTTGCGGATACAAGGTGGAAGGAATGGCATATCCCGGAGGACAGTACACGCCGGAGCATGTCACAGAACTGAAACGGCTTGGAATTCAATATGCCAGAACGGTTCAGGTAACGCATGATTTCGCAGTTCCGAGGGAATGGCTTGCATGGGATCCCACCTGTAAATATGACGATGACCATATCATGGAGCTTGCGGATCAGTTCCTGGAATATCAGGGGGAGGAACCGGCGGTCTTTCATATATATGGGCATTCCTATGAACTGACGCGGAAAGAGAAGGGATGCAGCTTCGACGATTTTGAAAGGCTTTTGTTAAAGCTGAGCGGCAGAGAGGATATTGTCTATGCTACGAATATTGAGATTGTTCGGCGTCTGAAAGAATTGCGCTGATACAAATAAAAAAGGTAAAAATATTGATGGAAGGTCAAAATATTAATAATGCAGTTACTCAGTTCCTATGCTATAATTAAGACTACAGAATGTTGATTGTTCTCCGGCAGTGCCGAAAAGGGAAGGATAAACCGGGGAGAAAAGACAATCACAGGAAAAGGAGTGAATTTACTTATGAGCGATTATACTTACGAAACAGGAGAAACCGTAAAATTCGAGACCTACGAGTGGGATCGCCTTTGGTGGGAGCATGCGAATGATACCGAGAGCAAGAATCGAATCCTTATCATCGGCGATTCGATCTCGTGCGGATATCGCCCTCTGGTCAACCAGGAGGTAGCAGATTATGTCGATGGAATCGGAACCTCCAAGGGACTGGATAATACAAGCTATATTACTCTGTTGAACTATTTCATGGATGCGTTTTCTTGTTATAAGATTATTCAGTTCAACAACGGACTCCATGGCTGGCACCTGTCGGAGGAACGCTACGAGGAGTATTACCGCAGGCTGATTGCTCATCTTGTTCAAAAATGCCCGGGAGCAAAGCTGGTGCTGGCGCTGACGACTCCGGTTAACAGCGGGAATCAAAAAGAAGAGAGGAACGAGAAAATCAGAAAAAGAAATGAGATTGCTCGAAAGATTGCACAGGAAGAGGGCCTTTGCGTCAATGATTTGCATACCCCAATATCCGAACATCCGGAGTTCTTTTCCCAGGATGGCGTACACCTGACACAAGAGGGTTATACAACGTTAGCGAAACAGTGTGCCGAGCTGTTTGCGAGCCTGTAAGAAGCGGCAAGAATCCGTCCCCGCGCTTATCTTTGCCTGGCATTCGACAGGCGCGGGGGCATGACACTTCCCCTGATTGAGGTGTGCTCCTTTCTGACCGGATTCGGGCTGCTGATCTACAGCCTTGTCGTCCAAAGCGAACAATCAATTACCTTCGTTGCAAAATCCTCATAAAAGTCCGGTTCATGGCAAATCAGTACAATACTTCCCTTATATTCGGTCAGCGCGCGTTTTAACTCCGCCTTCGCATCCACATCCAGATGATTGGTCGGCTCATCCAGAAGCAGATAATTTGTCTCCTTATTAATCAGCTTGCAGAGTCTTACCTTTGCCTGTTCGCCGCCGCTTAAGACGCGGACCTGGCTTTCGATGTGCTTGGTAGTCAGACCGCATTTGGCAAGCGCAGAGCGAATCTCGTACTGCGTATACGCAGGAAAATCGCGCCAGAGCTCTTCGATGCAGGTGTTATTGCCGACACCCGACATCTCCTGCTCAAAGTATCCCGGATACAGATAATCACCCGACACCGCACGTCCGGAGATCGGAGGGATAAGTCCCTGAATCGTCTTTAACAGGGTGGTCTTACCGATACCGTTCGCACCCTTTAACACAAGCTTCTCCCCGCGCTCCATTGTAAGATTCAAAGGACGGGAGAGGGGCTCGTCATACCCGATTACGAGGTTCTCCAGTCGGAAAATCAATTTGCCTGCGGCTCTTGCCTCTTTAAAATGAAACTCCGGCTTCGGGCGCTCCTTCGCGAGCTCAATTACATCCATCTTGTCCAGCTTCTTCTGACGGGACATCGCCATATTCCTCGTAGCGACACGCGCCTTATTGCGTGCGACGAAATCCTTCAGATCCTCGATCTCCTGCTGCTGCTTTTTATAAGCCGCCTCAAGCTGTGCTTTCTTGGCCGCGTAGACCTCTTCGAATCGGGAATAATCGCCGACATAGCGGTTCAATTCGCCGTTCTCCATGTGATACACAATATTAATTACACTGTTCAGGAACGGAATATCATGCGATATCAGAACGAACGCGTTCTCATAATTCTGCAGATATCGCTTCAGCCACTCGATATGCTCCACATCCAGATAGTTGGTCGGCTCGTCAAGCAGCAGAATATCGGGCTTCTCAAGCAATAGCTTAGCAAGCAGAACCTTGGTTCTCTGCCCTCCGGAAAGCTCCGATACATCCTTATCAAGTCCAATCTGCGTCAGCCCGAGCGACCTTGCAACCTCGTCAATCTTCGGATCAATATTATAAAAATCATGTGCATCCAGAAGCTCCTGCAAAGTTCCGAACTCCTCCATGACTGCAGCCAGCTCCTCCTCATCGGCGTCCGCCATCCTTCCGCACAGATCATTCATCTGCTGTTCCATCTCAAAGAGAAAATCGAACGCGGTCTTTAACGTATCGCGTATCGTCATTCCCTTCTTTAAGACCGCATGCTGGTCAAGATACCCGGCGCGGACATGCTTGGCCCATTCGACATTGCCCTCATCGGGCATTAATTTGCCGGTAATAATATTAAAAAAGGTGGACTTCCCCTCGCCATTCGCACCGACCAGGCCGATATGCTCTCCTGCGAGCAGGCGGAAGGACACATTCTTGAATATCGTACGGTCACCAAAACCGTGGCTTAAATTCGTTACATTTAAAATACTCATGCAGCTGCTCCTTTGAATCAATGAAAAACTCTTTGCAGGAATTATAACAAATAAGCGGCTGCTTTTCAATGACGAATCGAAGCGA
>JAGAPO010000105.1 GCA_017623215.1 Lachnospiraceae bacterium
CGACTGAAAATCCTGTAAGCATTTGTTTACAGGATTTTTCAAAAAAGAAGATGCTTCTGTGGCTCAGTCGGTAGAGCGATTGATTCGTAATCAATAGATCACGGGTTCGAGTCCCGTCAGAAGCTTATGATAACCCCTTGAATCAAGGGGTTTTTTGTTTTTTATGCTGCAGGCAGCATAAAAAACAAAAAAAGGAAGATGCGCCATTGACAGACATCTTCCTTTTACGTTCTTATAAGGATTCCCTTTTACTTCGAAATGTTCAGATGAGGAGTTAGGTCAGCGGTGGTCTCCCATAAAGCAGATTCCGATTGCACCGGGGCCGGAGTGGGCACCAATGCTGGGACCAACAGTGTTGATAAGAATATTATCGGTTCCAAACTTTTCTCTTATTAAAGAAGCAGTATACTCCGCATCCTGGAGAGCGTCTCCGTGCACGATACAGATCGGAAGAGAATCTTCTTTATAGCTTCCACGGCGTTCTTCCATATTTGCCACAAGAGTGGCGAGAGAGCGCTTACGGCCGCGTACGGTTGAAAGAGATACCAGCTGTCCGTCAGGATTGACATACAGGACGGGTTTAACATTAATGAGGCTGCCCACAACAGCAGTTGTTTTGGAGATGCGGCCTCCGCGGTAGAGATATTTCAGATCCTCTACTGTGAACTGAACGCAGAACTCCTGTTTGTGCTCTTCTAACCAGGAATGGATTTCATCCAGGGAGCAGCCTGCTTCTTTCATCTGTACTGCTTTCATGATCGCAAGTCCCTGGCCGAGGGAAACATTCAGGGTATCCAGTACGACAATCCGCGCTTCGGGATGGGCTTCACAGATTTCTGCAGCTCCTACGCAGATGTTGTTGTAACCGCCGCTCAAGGCTGACGAAAAGCTGATATGAAGAATGTCATATCCCTGAGAGATATAGCGGGTAAAGGTTTCACGAATAACAGCAGGATTGCTTGCTGTTGTGGTGGCGGAGGAACCAGCGCGCATCTTATCATAGAATTCCTTCACGGGAAGTTCGTTGCCGCCGCCGTAGGTAGCGGCATCAATGTCGTAATAATGCGGGATAACGCCAATCTGTTTCTCTTTTATATAGGATTCCGGCAAATCAGAATTCGAATCCGTGGTTATAACAAAGTCTCTCATGTATCTTCTCCTTTTTTTGCAAAATCTACAGTCTGCCTGGTATCGAATGAGACACCACTGTAATCTATTGTACCTAATCTTACTGGATAACGCAACAAAAAAATTTATAAAGATTTTAGAAAGACAGGTAACATTTAACGTTCTGTCTTACGCTCTGCAATGGAAAGCAGCTGATACAGGCCTGCGGCGGCAATACAGAGGATGACGATTGACATCATAACCCAGTCGAGCTTGAAGACCTGGCTGCCGTATATAATAAGATATCCAAGTCCGGCTTTTGCGGCAAGGAATTCTCCGATAATGACGCCGACAAGAGAAAGCCCAATATTTACCTTCATGATGCTGATGATAGAAGGAATATTCGAGGGGAGAATAACCTTGAAGAGTATATCCTTTCTGGTTCCGCCAAGTGTTCGTATCAGCTTGATTTTGTCCTCTTCTACGGAGATAAAATCCGTATACAGAGTAATAATGGTACCGAACACGGCGACAGATACCGCGGCTACAATAATGGTTTTCATGTTATTTCCCAGCCAGACAATAAAGATTGGAGCAAGAGCGGTCTTGGGCAGACTGTTCAGGACAATCAGGTATGGCTCCAGGATCCGGGCGAGGCTTTCCTTCCACCACAGCAGTACTGCGGCAAGAATTCCAAACGCCATGACAATAAAAAAGCTGAAAAATGTTTCGAACAGCGTGATTCCAAGGTGGTAGAACAGGGTTCCGTCCGAAGCCATGGAGACGGCGGATTTAAGGATCCGCCCCGGGCTGCTGAAAATAAAAGGGTTTAAGAATCCGACTCTGGCTCCGATTTCCCAAAGTGCGAGAAACGAGAGGAAAAAGAGCCAACGGCAGATTCGGATAAAGCGTTCTTTAGCAAGACAGTCACGCAGAAAGGTGCGCTGTTCTTCCGAAATGCCAGGCTCTTTGCTCATGCCGAGAAGCATTTTATATTTCATGGTCGGTCAGCTCCTTCCAGATTTGATTGAAATAGTCTTTGAATTTAGGGTCGCTGCGTGCCTTAATCGGGGAACGATTACCGGGAGATAGTTGAATCTCAATAATAGCTCGGATGGTTCCGGGACGTTTGCTTAAGACAATAACACGGTCGGACATGCTGACGGCTTCGGAAATGTCGTGCGTGATAAGGATTGCAGTCTTCTTTTCCTTGCGGATAATCTGCCAAATATCATCGGAGACCGTAATTCGGGTCTGATAATCCAGCGCGGAAAATGGTTCATCCAATAAAAGAAGATCGGGATTCAGCACCAGGGTTCGAATCAAGGCTGCACGCTGGCGCATTCCGCCGGACAGGGAAGAGGGCTTTGCGTCGCGAAAGGCGGCAAGGCCGTAAGCCTTAAGCAGTTCGTCAATTTTGGCAAGGTTTTCTGGTGTATCCTTTTTCTGGATCTCAAGACCAAGTGCAAGATTGCGATATGTGGTTCTCCAGTCAAGCAGATGATCCTTTTGAAGCATATAACCGATATGAAGATCCTGATCAGACAGGTTTTTCCCTTTGATTTGAATATTCCCCGAGCTTGGAGGGAGGAGGCCTGCGATCAGGGACAGCAGGGTTGATTTTCCGCAGCCGGACGGGCCGACAATCGCAAGAAATTCTCCGTCAGGGACTCCGAAGGAGATATCGGTAAGCGCGGGCGTTTCGCCGGTCAGACTATGATAGGAATAGCTGACATGGTTTAGAGACAACAAATCTCCCATAAGAAACCTCCAATCGAAATATATACTATTATATGAAAAAAGGAACGGTATGTGCGAATCATGCGGATGAATGAAAGAAATCAAGAATCGAACAAATATTCGAAAAAACTCTTGCGCAGAAGAATGAGATGTGCTATAATATGGAAAACAAACATATGTTTGCGATTCTTGCGCGCGAACAATATTTGATAATTGACAGGATGGTGAGGAATATGGTACTGCAGGAGAGGCTGTCTTTGGAAGAAAAGCTTAGAATATTATCGGATGCGGCCAAGTATGATGTGGCCTGTACTTCGAGCGGAGTGGAGCGTGCCGGGAACGGCAAGGATCTGGGGAATGCGGCGGCATGCGGAATCTGTCACAGTTTTGCGGCAGATGGAAGATGTATTTCGCTGCTTAAGATATTATATACGAATGAATGTGTCTTTGATTGCAAATACTGTCTGAATCGATCATCGAACGATATTGAAAGGGCGACCTTTACTCCGGAGGAGATATGTACTCTGACGATGGAATTCTATCGCAGGAACTATATTGAGGGGCTTTTTTTAAGCTCAGGGGTTTTGCGCAGTCCGAATGAGACGATGGAGAAGATCGTTCAGACGCTTCAGCTGCTTCGGGTAAAGTATCGTTTCAACGGATATATTCATTGTAAGGCGATTCCGGGAGCGTCGGAGGATTTGATTGAGGCGGCTGGCTGGTTCGCAGACAGAATGAGTATTAATATGGAACTTCCGACCGCAGAAGGGTTGAAAGCGCTGGCTCCGCATAAGACGCGCAGAACGATTCTGACGCCGATGAGGAAGATTCAGCTTGGGATTGAAGAGAGCAGAGCGGCGCTTGGAATGATGGGCGGGAACGAAGGCGCTTATCGCGTTACACAAAAAAGGCTGTACGAAAGTACCGGAGGAAGGCTCGGAACTTCGAAGGAGCAGCGAGGAACGATATCGGAGGGAACGTTAAAGCTGCTGGAGGAGGGAGGAATACCGGGAAAGCCTGGGAATGAGAAGCGAAGCGAGGGGACTGGAGCACATAGTCAGAGGAATACCCGAAGCCGAACGGAACAGACAGACATTTTGCGGGAAGGAGAGAGTGCGGCGGAGGAGGTACTGTTAGAACGAGCAGGGAATAGAATGCTGCGGCCGGATAAATTGGGAGCGGCCAGAGGGTTTGCGGCAGCCGGGCAGAGTACGCAGATGATTATCGGAGCGACGGGAGAGAGCGATTATCAGATTCTTTCTGTCGCAGAAGCGCTGTATCAGAAGTTCGATCTGAAGCGTGTGTTCTATTCTGCTTTTATCCGGGTGAACGATGACAGCGCGCTTCCGGAGATTCCCGGAGGACCGCCGCTGCTTCGGGAGCATAGATTATATCAGGCGGACTGGCTACTACGTTATTATGGATTTGAGGCGGAGGAATTGTTGACAGAGCAGAAACCGAATTTTAATGTGTTCCTGGATCCGAAGTGTGACTGGGCCCTGCGGAATCTGGAACAGTTCCCGGTTGAAGTGAATCGGGCAGATTATTTTACCCTTCTTCGCGTGCCGGGAATCGGAACGAGGTCGGCCGGGCGGATTGTCAGGGCGAGACAGAATGGCACCCTTCGGTTCGAGGATCTGAAAAAAGCTCGGAGTGGTGCTGAAACGGGCTATTTATTTTATTACCTGTGCAGGAAGGATGATGTATCCTGTGAAGATAGAGGAGAATTACATTACGAATCAACTGCTGGGGCTGAACGACCTGCCGAAGCAGTTCAAGGGAGATTCCATGACCTATCAGCAGTTGTCTTTGTTCGACGATGCAGCATTTGGACAGTATAATAAGGAACTGCTGCCGAGGCAGACGGTGATATAGGGCCGAATGATATAACAGGTAAGTATCATGAATCAGAAAAACAAGGCTGCCGGGTAAGCAGGGAAAGGAAGAAGAATATGCGGGTATATCTGTGCGAAGACAGTGTGGATGGAATATTTACCGGAGTATATGATGCGTGGGCGTCAAGGTTGGGACATGATAATGTAAAGCTGTTAGCGCAGAGCGGAGAGGTGTATGAGCCGGAGCTGTTCTGCGAATATCAGAGAGTAGAGACGGATCCGGAGAAGGCGGGGAAGGTTCTTAAGACAATAAGGAACAGGATATCTGAATATGCGGCGCAGATGCTGATCAGAGCCTGCTGCTCGGCGGATGAGGAGAAAGCAGATGATATCTACCGGTTTATTGTATTGGGGCTTAATATGGGAAGAAGAACTTCAGATCAGTTATCCGATCCCCATGTAATGTCGATTTTTGAAAAGGACAGGCAAGTGGGGAATGAGGCGCATCACTATCTGGGGTTTTTACGTTTCTCACGAGTGAAAGAAGGAGTGCTGTTCGCAGAATTTGAGCCAAAGGGTGACATTACGGCGATTGTAGCACCGCATTTTGCAGATCGGCTTCCGGATGAGAACTTTATCATATGCGATCGCAGGCGCAGGAAAGCGGCGGTTCATCCGGCTGGGGATCAATGGTTCCTGACTGAAGTATCGGAAGAACTCCTGCAAAAAATGGAAGAATCTTCCGATCGCGGAGATGAATACCGGAATCTCTGGAAGGTATTTTTTACCAGCATCGGAATCGAGGAGAGAAGGAATGAGAAGCTGCAGAACAATCTTCTTCCCAAGCGGTTTCGAAGTATGATGACGGAATTTCAGATATACGAATAATTTCCGCAGGACATGAAATACTAACAAGGTAAACATCTATTTTCATAAATCAGGAGGAGTATCCATGAAAAAGAAAACAGTAATCAGCAGTATTGTGATGTGTTTTTGTTTGTTTACCCTGACAGCCTGCTCGTTCGGTCGTAGAGATGATAACAATGCGGCCGGGCAGCAGACATCGGAGAGTACGTCTTCGACAACACATGTTACAACTACCGTTCCAACGGAGAATACGACTCACACACAGCCTACAACGGAGAATGGTGTGAATGATAACATGCACCAGAATGGAACCGGTGTGAACGGTGCAACGAACGGAACGAATAACACAAACGGCACGGGCGTTGGCGGTGCTGTTGTAGACGGTGTCGAAGATGTGATTGACGGAGTTGATGACGCGGTTCATGATGCAGGTAACGCACTGGAAGGGAATACAACAAGAGGAGTACGATAAAGGAAACGAATAAGCAAAAGAAAAGATAACATGACAAAGAATTCGTCAGGGCTTCTTAATACTTTTTGGAAGCCCTGACGATATATGGCGGTTATGACAGATTGGATTCGGTACAGAAAAGAAGCAGATCCTGAAGTTGCCCAACCTGCTGCATTCCAAGTTTAGCAGCAAGGCGAATGGAGGCGATATTATCCGGAGCGATTCTGGCATAGACGCAGGGCATGGCGTAATACTCTTGAGCGAGCAAAAGAACTTTTGCGGCCGCTTCATACGCAATTCCTTTGTGCCGGTAATCAGGAGCAAGGTAATAACCAAGTTCGGTCTGTGCGGTACCATTTAGTGTAAAGGGCTGCAGACCGCAGCGCCCGATGAGCCGGTTACTATCTTTGGAAAAGATTCCCCAGAGACCGTATCCGTAGAATTGATAAACGGTTTGGATATAAGCACTCAGCTTGTGGCGTTCCTCCTCTTCGCTGGCAGCGGGATCGGTAAGCGCGGAAGCGATGCCTGGTTCATGAATCAGTCTGTAGTGTGCTTCAAAGTCGTTCATACATAATTCACGCAGAATCGTACGAGAAGTATGAGCAATCGTCATGGGGAGCTTTTGAGAGCGCTCCCAGACCTGAGTCAGGAAGAGCGTGTCTATATCCTCAAAGCCTTCCATAAGGATATCGGCCAGCCGAAGCTCGTAGCTTTGTACGTCAGAGGAAGGCGTACAGAAAGCAGCGCATGCGCTTCCGGCCCATTTGGCGGCCCGGATCTCGGATGCGGTATCCGTAATGACAAGTGTTTCTTCCGGCCGGATACCAAGTGACATGGCGGCTTTTTGGAATACATTCATAGCAGAATCCCCATCTGCTTTGGATAAAGAACCTTCGGAGATCAGCAGATCAAAGCTGCCTGAAAGACCGATCGAAGCAATCTTGGCTCTCATTTCCGCGACCGGACAGACAGAGACGACCGCAGTCAAAAAATTACCGCAACGAAGCTCATTGACCAACCGGCATATATGAGGAATTTCGGAAATCGGTGTTCGATGAATTAGAACACTATCCAGGTAGAATATAATAAGTTTTAACATAACCAGCCCCCAAGGATGTTGTACTCCCTATAGAGTAACACCATTTCACTCATAAGGCAAGAAAAAGACGCGTAACCACAGCCAAAGAACAACATCGACAACAGGGAACGCACGTGGTATAATGTCTTTAGACATTATACCGGCCGAATGGCCATCGGTCGCCCACGGCGAATGCCATGGGCACGAAGTGCACATGGCATAATGTCTTCAGACATTATACCGGCCGAAGGTTACGACAAGCAAGCTTGATCAGAGCGTCCTATTTGCGCTCCGCAAGCAGCCGTTCATAAAACAGCCCCATAAAGAACCAGGCCGGTGCATAATCAAGCCGGATTACGCCTTTGTAGTTCAATTTAGCGCGGCTGTAATCCCACGGGCAGGCCTGGTGCTTTTTCAAAAATGAGCCTGTCGTATACTCAGTTAGATAGATCAGGCAGGTATAGAGACTTCCACGGACAACCGCGGGTATATTCTTTAATCTGCGTCCAAGCGGGCCAAGCAGAGCTGCCATACCGTATATGGGGAACATCCAGATAGAGGTATGGCAGGAAAGCTCTTTATCGTGGCGGTGGAAGAGGGAATGCAGGCCGGTCCAGAGGCATTCCATGCACCAACCGCAAAAGCCGCAGAGCAAAAAGTCAGTACCAAGACATTTTTTCACAGAGATACTCCTTCCTGATCCGCATTCAGTCCGGAATCAGTTCTTAGGACTGCCGCGGTATTGAGGTAATTAATTCACTTATGGAATAGTATTAGAAGAAACGACAGAATTTATACAAAGGGAAAAAGAATAGGGAAAGCAAACAAAAAGGAAAGGAATAATAAAAACATGGAGATTGAACGTAAGTTCCTGATTGCACACATGCCTGAGAACCTGGATTCCTACGAGTGTAAAAATATTGAACAGGGATATTTATGCACAGCGCCGGTCGTAAGAATCCGAAGAAGTAATGAGCATTATTACTTGACTTATAAATCGGCGAATCGTGCGGTTAACGAAGAATCCGGAGCATTAGAATGCGATGAGGTGGAGCGGCCGCTGACCAGAGAAGCGTATGAACATCTGAGAACCAAGATTGACGGCAATGCGCTTACCAAGAAGAGATATATTATACCGCTGGAAGGAGGTTTAAAAGCGGAACTCGACATATTTGAGGGGGCCTTTAAAGGATTACAGTTTACAGAGGTTGAATTCCCGGATAGAGAGACTTCCCAGAAGTTTGTAAAGCCGGAATGGTTCGGAGAAGAAGTTACCTTTGATAACCGCTTTAAGAACAGTTATTTGAGCCGTATTAAAGGATTTGACGAGCTTGGACTGTAACCTATAATAAGATCTCCGGCCCAGGGGAGCGGAACACAGTTCCGATGACACCTGAGCCGGAATCTTAACAACAGATTTGTAAACTTTAATGCATTCTTCCTTCTTCTGAATAAGCAGCATCGTCAGCGAACATACCGGAAGACGGAGTTTCTGAAAAGCTTTCTTTCGAGTATTCGTCCTCAGATGATTCACAAGGCTGTGAAAGCTCTTCTTTCTCCAACTCATCAGACAGCCGGTAGTGACCGGAAGCGTCAGAGGCCGGAAGAACCGTAGCTTCCCAGCTGGACGAATTCTCCAGGTCATAGTCTGTCTCTGCGGCAGGTTCGGGACCCTCACAGAGCGGAAGCGTAAAGTGAACCTTGAACAGGTCTCCGTCGAGTATCAGCTCAAAGGTTCCGTGCTGAAGAAGAGCAAGGCTCCTGGCGATGGAGAGCCCGAGACCGCTTCCTTCCGTGTTGCGCGACATGTCACCCCGGACAAAGCGCTCCATCAGTTCCTCGCCTGTCATGTTAAGACGAGCGGCCGAGATATTCTTTACCGATACAAGAACGCTTCCGTTATCCTCCCTCATGTCAATGTAGACACGTGTGCCGGAAAGAGCGTATTTGGTCACGTTGGAGAAAAGATTTTCAATGATCCGGTAGGTGCTCCGACCGTCTGCCATGACATAAAGGGGATGTTCAGAAAGTGTCAGTACAATCTCAAGACCACGGTCAAGGAAACGATCCTCGAATTCACCGACAGCCTGTTTAAGCAACTCACCGACATTGATGCGCTCAAAGTGAAGGGCCAGCGTGCCGGAGGAGGCCTTGGAGGCCTCTACCAGATCGTCGATAAGGTTTTTCAGACGCCAGGATTTCTCCGTTAAGATTTTAAGGTAACCTGCTGCGACTTCATTATTCAGAGGCTGTTTGTTCAGCAGATCGACATAATTGATAATCGAGGTCAGCGGCGTCTTAATGTCGTGCGATACGTTGGTAATCAGTTCTGTCTTGAGACGTTCACTTTTCAGGCGTTCTTCCACTGCGGTTGAGAAGCCCTTCTGGATGTTGTTGATATATTGGCTGAGCTCTCTGGCAGGAGAGATCAGGTGTTGGGAAGGGACCTTGTGATTGATATCACCCTCGGATATCTTTCTGGTCTCCGTCATTACGATATTCAGATCGATTGCGATCTTGACTAACACTGCGGTTAACAAAAGGTCATCCATAGCGAGCAGAAGGAGGGCAAGGCTGCCCCCGATGTAAAAAGCAGCGGCCTGTATCAGGCAGAACAAGGCAGCGATCAGGACTGCACGGAAAGCGAGATGGCGGTTCAGAAGGAACTGATTTAAAAAGCTGCCAATGCGCTTCAGAATCCGGTACAGCAGAGAATCGCGGATGAGAGAATGCGCTTTTAGGCGTCGAATCAGGCTGAACAGCCCGAAAACAAGCACCGGATACAGGAGGATATAAAGAATGAGAAGCTTTTGCAGCGTTCCATAATTCAAAAGCTCCGAATAAAATCCATTTGTATGGTAATAGGCTTTCAGAATCAGGAAAGTGATGCCGGCAAGCAGTCCGGCTGCGATCTCCGTGAAGATATGATCGAAGCGGGAAAGATAGATCCCCTCGGTACGGCGTTTGTGACCGGCACAACCCAATGCAAACAGAAGGGATACAACGAAGCAGAGAAGGGCGGCAGGAGTGTAATAGATCCAGATATCAAACTGCACTCTGAGATTCCGGAACTCAGAATACATGGGGTGGAATTCGTCCTCGGTAAAGGGGAACGTATCCAATACATAAGCATACAGAACATAGGAGCATTCCTGTGGGGCAGCTTCCTTGGAGCTTTCACTCTGAGAGATAATAGTATCGGCAGAAGAATCCAGGGAATCCCCGTTGTCTTGGGAGAAAGTCAGTTCGGTACTGGAATCAGCAGATTCCGTATGAGAAGGAATCGTCGTCTCTGCATAGGAGCTGTCAAGCAGGTCCGGTATGGTGTTGTCACTTGGTTCTTTATAGGTTGGGAAGCCAACCATGGAAGAAGTATAGAGTCCGTCCTGAAGATAATTGATAACCCAGCTGATATTGGATTCATTCAGATAATTATAGCCGCGGTTCACGTTGGTAACATATCGTTTGCTTTGAGTATTCAGCTTCAGATATGCGGAAGCGTTCTTCAGTGTATTCTCATTCAGATAGTTTTCTGCATTATCAATCCCACCGGCAAGCTCAGCAAGATAAGGGCTGCAATATTTGGCACCGGTATTTAGATTCTTAACAAAATAGATGAAATTGGTGTTGCATTCGTTTAAAAGATAGTTATAGTAGTCAAAGCTCTCCTGGCTCGCGACATGTACGCTGCCGGAAGGAGTTAAGGAGCCGGAGGTACTGTCTGTAAGAAGAGAGGGGAGATCAGTGGCGGTATAGAGATTGGAATCCGTGGGGGTATAACCGGATTCCCGGTATCGGCAATACACGGCGGTACGCTCGACATACTTTAAAAACTTGCTCTGGAAATCAGAGGTTTCCAGAAAGGTATCCGCCTTGGAAGGATAGGCTCCGGCATAGGAGGTCAGGTAAAATGCGCCGACCAGCACCAGAGCGCCGCTGATGAACATCAGCATATGAAGAAGGAATTTAATGAAACGGGAAGCTTTGATCGTGTGCATAGCTGCAACATCCTTTCTTTGTATAAATGTTCGTCTGACGGAAGCAGGAACGCGTTTTGTCAGCGCAGAGCCATTCCGGCGTTTCGTCAGGTGTAATTCTCAATTTTGTATCCAATGCCCCATACAACCTTCAGGTATTTGGGATCCTTGGGATTAATTTCAATCTTTTCGCGGATATGTCTGATATGTACCGCGACAATATTGTCGGCTCCGTAGGAAGGCTCCTTCCAGATTTTTTCGTAGATTTCAGAGATGGAGAAGACCCGGCCTTTATTACGGACAAGAAGCTTCAAAAGATTGTATTCGATCGGGGTCAGACGAATGAGTTCGCCGTCGACATACACCTCTTTGCGTTCATCATTGACTACAAGGCCGCCCGTTGTATAGACATGCTGATCCGTCTGTGTCATACTGCCGAGCCTTGTATAACGCCGAAGCGTCGAGCGTACACGGGCAGTCAGTTCCAACGGGTTGAACGGTTTGGTAATATAATCATCCGCACCAATATTCAGACCCAGAATCTTATCGCTGTCCTCTGATTTTGCGGTCAGGAAGATAATCGGCACCGGGTTGCCTGCTTCACGGAGGGTCATTGTTGCACGGATGCCGTCCATCTGCGGCATCATAATATCAAGAAGCGCAAGGTGAACGGTTTCACGATTAATAATGGAAATCGCCTCTCTGCCATTATAGGCCTTGAGAATCTGATACCCTTCCGAACTTAGATATATTTCAATGGCATCTACAATTTCTTTGTCGTCATCACAGACCAGAATTGTGTACATAATAGCATCCCCCTTCATCGGAGCGGGTTTGCTCCGTAATCATTCGTATGGTTTGAATTCATTGTATCTTAAAAAGAGTGAAAAAGTAAGTGGGGAAAAAATTAAGATTTGTTTAATTTTTTTAAACTCCGATTTTAGAAAAAGGCAAAAGAAAGGGTTGACGGAAAACTGCCGCAAACTCTTTTGAAATCAGCGCATTTTACAGAGAAAACTGCCATTTTCCCTCAAAAATCTCCGGATAATGTTGAGGTACAATAGATAGGTAACACAAAAATAAAAAAGCAAGGATTCACTTTGATATGATATATTGGAGTTGTCGAGAAACCAATGCATCAGAAAGGAGAATCCTTGCATGTCGATTGTATCACAAGAGAAATACTAC
>JAGAPO010000106.1 GCA_017623215.1 Lachnospiraceae bacterium
GCATCTGATGATTGAGGATCCGGATCGATATCTGGAGGATTTTAAGGCGTGCGGCGCGGATCTGATTACCGTGCACGCAGAGGCAGCCACGCATCTGCACCGGACGATTGGAAAGATTCATGATCTGGGACTGAAGGCCGGTGTGGCGCTTAACCCGGTGACTCCGCTGAATGTGCTGGAGTATGTGCTTGCCGATGTGGATATGGTGCTTTTGATGACCGTGAATCCGGGCTTTGGCGGCCAGAAGTTCATTCCGGTGTCGATTGAAAAGATTAAGAAGCTGAAACAGTGGCGTGATGAGAGAGGCCTGACCTTTGATATTGAGATTGACGGCGGCGTCGGCCTTGGAAATGTCGAGGAGACGGTTCGGGCCGGAGCCAATGTAATTGTTGCCGGAACGGCTGTGTTCGGAGGAGATGCGAAGAAGAACGTAGAGGAGTTCCGAAAGATTTTTCAAAAAATAGAGAATGAGGAGTTCTGATCCGGTTCTTAACCTGCGCGTGGAGGAAAGCGTGTATGAAGACGAATCGTTCAGAAGAGAATTGCATGAGCACAGAGGATATTCTGATTATAACCGGAGGCAGGATTGATCTGCCGTTTGTAAAAGAGTATTTGCAAAAGAACCGGTTTGGGCATATAATAGCAGTGGACAAAGGGCTTGAGACCGCGGACGCGCTTGGACTTGTGCCGGAGTATGTAGTCGGAGATTTTGACACAGTAAAGCCGGAGGTGCTTGCAAGGTATCGAGGCCGGGAGGATGTGGAGATTCGGGCGTTTCGGCCGGAGAAGGATCTGACGGATACACAGATTGCTCTTTCCATTGCAGGGGAGGCCGGAAAGGGAACCATCGTGATGCTCGGTGCGACCGGAAGCCGGTTCGATCATATGCTTGCCAATCTCTTCCTACTGGAAGAAGTGTTAAAGGCAGGCAGAGATTGTGTGATTCTGGATGAGAACAACCGGATATGGCTTGCCGATCGAAGCTTTATCCTGAAGCGGGAAGAAGCGTGGGGGAATTATGTATCTCTGATTCCGCTTACCGATACGGTCACAGGCGTTACCCTGCGCGGAATGAAATATCCGCTTGCGGATTATACTCTTGAGAGAGTGAAGAGCGGTCTTGGCGTAAGTAATGAGATCGTGGAAGAGACGGCGCAGGTGGAATTCAAGAGCGGTATTCTGGTCGTTGTGGAAGCGAAAGACTGATTGATTGGCGGATATGGAGCGAAAAAGCCCGGAGAAGGCCTGCAGGGGAGAACGCCAGGCCGATCCGAAAGAATGTGAGAATCAAAAGATTACTAAGATAGAGCGCCGCTTAAGCGGCAGAAAGAGGACATATGAAATTAGGTATCGTAGGATTGCCGAATGTCGGCAAAAGCACACTGTTTAACTCATTAACCAAAGCGGGGGCGGAGTCGGCGAACTATCCGTTCTGTACGATTGATCCGAATGTCGGCATCGTTCCGGTTCCGGATGAGAGACTGAAGGTTCTGACTGATCTGTACCAGTCCGAGAAGACGGTTCCCGCGGTCATTGAATTCGTGGATATCGCAGGTCTGGTAAAGGGCGCGTCCAAGGGAGAGGGCCTCGGCAACCAGTTCCTTTCCAATATCCGTGAGGTGGACGCAATCGTTCACGTTGTAAGATGCTTTGAGGATTCCAACATTATCCATGTGGACGGTTCGATTAATCCGCTTCGCGATATCGAGACGATCAATCTGGAGCTGATCTTCTCGGATCTGGAGATACTGGAACGCAGAATCTCAAAGGTTGCAAGAGGAGCGAAGAACGATAAGGCGCTTGCAAAGGAGTTAGATCTGCTGGAGAGACTGAAGAGTCACCTGGAAGACGGCAAGATGGCAAAGACCTTTGTGACCGAGGACGAGGATGAGCTTGTATGGCTTGCGGAGTACAATCTGCTGACCTATAAGCCGGTTATCTACGCGGCCAATGTGGACGAGGATTCCCTTGCGGATGACGGTGAGAGCAACGAATTCGTTCAGCAGGTAAGAGCATTTGCAAAAGAAGAGAATTCGGAAGTATTTGTAATCTGCGCGCAGATCGAGCAGGAGATTGCCGAACTGGATGATGCAGAAAAGACGGAGTTCTTAGAGGCGCTCGGGCTGACAGAATCCGGCCTTGAGAAGTTAATCCGTGCAAGCTATCGGATTCTGGGACTGATCAGCTACCTGACGGCAGGACCGAAGGAGACGAGGGCCTGGACGATTACAGCAGGAACGAAGGCGCCTCAGGCAGCAGGCAAGATTCACTCGGACTTCGAGAGAGGCTTTATCCGCGCCGAGATCGTAACGTATGATAATCTGATTGAATGCGGCAGCTACAACGCGGCGAAGGAAAAGGGTCTTGTCAGATCCGAAGGAAAGGAATATGTGGTACAGGACGGGGATGTCGTTCTCTTCCGATTCAATGTATAATTAGGTGGTGATAAGAATGCTCCTTGGCAGAGGCATTCGTTTCCCTAACGTGGGAATTGCATTTGAGGATGTTCCGAAGAATATTACGGTGTTCGGCGTTACGATAGCCATATATGGAATCGTGATCGCGATTGCGCTGATCGTCGGAGTGCTGGTGGTACAGTGGCAGGCGAAGAGAACCGGCCAGAACAAAGAAGTATATCTGGACTTTGCACTGTATGCGATCCTGTTTTCCTTAATCGGGGCGAGGCTTTTCTATGTTGCTTTTCATCCGGAGGAATTTAGCGAGGATCCGATACAGATTCTGAATATCCGGACGGGAGGCCTTGCGATCTATGGCGCAATTCTGATGGGCCTGCTTGTGGCGTTTATCTATGCAAAGATTCGAAAGCTTTCCTTTGGGGAGCTTGCGGACACCTGCGTGGGAGGACTTGCGGCCGGGCAGATTATCGGAAGGCTTGGGAACTTCTTCAATCGGGAATCCTTTGGAGCTTATACGGACAAGCTATTCGCAATGCAGCTGAACATTCACGACGTACCGTCGGACTTTTACTGCGCCTATAAAGACATTGTGGTGAAATATGCGGGCAATCCGGCACTGTTTCAGCAGATCAGCGAGATCCGCGACCATCAGCAGGTTGTGGATGGGATTGTATATATTCAGGTTCATCCGATATTCCTGTATGAGATGCTCTGGAATCTGGTGCTTTTGATTCTGATTTTACTTCTGATCAGGCATAGAACCTTTAAAGGTGAGATACTTCTGCTGTACCTTGGCGGCTATGGACTCGGGAGATACTGGATGGAGAGTCTGAGGCTCGACAGGCTTTATATTTGGGGAACCACAATCCCTGTTGCACAGGTCATCTCTCTGGCGCTTGTGGGGCTTTCCGTGTTGATATGGATTGGCATGCGAATCCGCTGTTTTCGGAAAGAAATGAAAAAATAGGACTAATTTCCTATATTGCGTCGAAAAAAGAAGAAAACGCCCAGATATTGACACATTTTGTTCGATTTTGAAAAATGCTACAAGATATTGTAGTTTTATGAAGAAAAATAAGAGGAAACATCAAATGGTAGATGTTTCCTCTTATTTTTTTACAAGAAATTGCTATTGATTATTTTGGGATTGTGGTATAAAATAAGTTATCGAGTGGTGGAAAGTGGTTCAAATATGCTCAAAGTGGAGTAAAGTGGGGGATTGCTTTCGCCGAATATGCCGCAAAAGCAGGTGACACATATGTTCATGGGGGACTACAATCATACGATTGATGCCAAAGGCAGAATTATCGTGCCCTCCAGACTGAGAGAATCTCTGGGCGATACGTTTGTCGTAACGCTTGGTCTGGAAGGGTGTCTTTTCGTGTACCCAAATGACGAGTGGAACCTCTTTGTAGAAGAGCTGAAGAAGCTCCCGGGAACCAAGGAAGCCAGACAGCTGCAGCGCTATTTTATGGCGGGCGCGGCTGAATGCGAAGTGGACAAGCAGGGCAGAATCCTGATTCCGGCGAAGTTAAGGGAGTATGCGGCACTTGATAAGGATGTGGTATTCCTTGGAATGATTAATAAGGTGGAGATTTGGAGCAAAGAACGCTTCGAACAGAACAATACCTTCGAAGGTATGGATGAGATTGCGGACAAGATGGCGGAATACGGCTTGAGTTTTTAATGGGTAGGGCCGAAGCAGGAGCCTGGCGGCCGAAAGCCGTTTGGCAGAGAAAGGAGTGCGCGGAATGGAAGAGAATACACAGGGAAAACGGTTTGTTCACGCATCCGTGCTCCTGAATGAGACGATTGATGGACTTGCCATTCGTCCGGACGGCATCTATGTGGACGGAACGCTTGGAGGAGGAGGGCATTCGTTCCATATATGCAGGAACCTCACCGAAGGGGGCAGACTGATCGGAATTGATCAGGACGCGGATGCGATTGGAGCAGCTACAATCCGGCTTGCGCCATATGCCGGGCAGGTTACGATTGTCCGGGATAATTACCGGAACATCGCAGACGTGTTAAAAGGACTTGGAATCGCGGGAGTGGACGGAATCGTACTGGATCTTGGAGTATCCTCGTATCAGCTGGATACGCCGGAGAGAGGCTTTACCTACCGGGAAGAGGACGCGCCGCTCGACATGCGGATGGACACCAGAAATACGAAAACCGCGAAGGATATTGTGAACGGATATACCGAACAGGAGCTTTACCGAATCATAAGAGATTACGGCGAAGATAAATTTGCAAAGAATATCGCAAAGCATATTGTGCGTGCGAGAGAACAAAAGCCGCTTGAGACAACGGGCGAGCTTACCGAGGCGATTAAGGCGGCGATCCCGGCCAAGGTCAGAATGACAGGGGGACATCCGGCCAAGAGAACCTTTCAGGCAATCCGCATTGAGCTGAATGAGGAGCTGGATGTATTGAGGGATTCGCTTGATACGATGATAGAGCTTCTGAATGACGGCGGAAGACTCTGCATTATTACGTTCCATTCGTTAGAGGATCGGATCGTAAAAGCCGCGTTCAGAAAGAATGAGAATCCGTGTGAGTGTCCGCCTTCTTTCCCGGTGTGTGTCTGTGGAAAGAAGAGCAAGGGAAAGGTGATCACCAGAAAGCCAATCCTTCCTACGGAGGAGGAGCTTGCGGTGAATCCGAGATCCGGAAGCGCAAAGCTGCGGATATTTGAACGAAGGGCGTCGTTAAAAGAATGGGAGGATCAGACAAATGGAGACGAATAGGAGAAAGACAACCGGGTATCGACAGAATTCATACGTATACGGCACCGCGGCGAGAAAGCTGGAGCCGGCAGCGGACTATGAGCTTCCCGAGAGATATGCGCTGCCCGAGGAACAGCCGGTCAGAGAAGAGCGGGAGCAGGAACAGGTCAAAAGACAGCCCTTTAGAGAGGCAGGAAGAGTTCCTGCCATCAATCTGCTTTCCCTGATATTTCTGCTTGGAGTGATTGGAATTACGCTTTGGACATGCATGAGCTATTTGAAGGCTCAGGCTGATGTTACCCAGATGGAGAAAAAGATTAAGACTTTGGAGTCAACGCTGACCAGTACGACCAATAAGAATGACGCTATGCTTGCAAGTATCTCTGAGGCACTCGATCTGGACCATATCTATTCGGTAGCGGTCAACGAGCTTGGAATGGTATATCCGAATAAGAATACGGTCATTACTTATGCGACACCGGAATCCGGTTATGTCAGACAGTATGAGGAGATTCCGGAGGCGGAGGAAGAATCCATATTGGATAGATTTTCAAAGTAAATATTGCATGCGCCGCCGCGCGGCGGAATATCCGGAACAGACAGGGCGGGCCGCACAGAATGTGCAGGCCTGCCTTTTTCGAAATAGCGTGAAATAACGGGGCATTGGTATCCGGCAGGCGCGTTCGGGAGAACCGAGAGTGTCGGAACAGGCGGAAGCATTGGATTGGAGATTGGAATGGCAAAAAGCAGAAGACACAGAAGAAAAGAAAAAAGATTCGTATATTACATGCAGAGCAAGCTGATGTTTGTATTTGTTGTAATTATGCTGGTGGCTGCGGTCTTGATTGGCCGGCTGACCTATATTAACCGGAAGAATGGAGAGCGTTACGAAAAACGTGTGCTTTCCCAGCAGTCGTATACGAGTTCCGTTGTTCCCTACCGAAGAGGGTCCATTGTGGATCGCAACGGAACCGTGCTTGCAAGCAGCGATCTGGTATATAACCTGATCCTGGATGCGAAGCTGATTCTGGAAAAAGAAGAAACGTTAAAGAATGAGAAATACGAGGATGGAACCTCGAAACAATATATGATTCGCGACGCGGTCAGTGAACATTTTGAAATTGAGCGTTCCGAGATCGATAAGCTCCTCGCGGATAAGCCGGAGAGCCAATACATCGTATTGAGGAAGCATTTGGACTTCGATGTGGTAAATACGTTTGAGGAAGAGATCATGGCCAAGAACAAGTCCATCGTCGGAGTCTGGTTCGAAGAGGAATATATCAGAAACTATCCGTATGGAGACCTTGCGGCACATGTGATTGGCTTTACCGCGTCCGGCAACGTCGGAACCGGCGGAGTCGAGCAGTATTATAATGATACGTTAAACGGAACCAACGGAAGAGAATACGGATATTATGATTCCGAGCTGAATCTGAACCGTATCGTAAAAGAGGCGGTTAACGGCAATACCATTCGGCTGACGATTGACGCAAATATTCAGCATGTTGTCCAGAAGCACCTGTCCGTCTTCCTTGAGGAGATTGGTGCGAAGAACGTAGCGGTGCTGGTTATGGATCCGAATAACGGAGATGTTCTTGCAATGGCGGTAAATGACAGCTATGATTTGAACAATCCAAGAGATTTGACCGGAATCTATACGCAGGAAGAGATCGATGCAATGGATACGGATACGCTGTTCACGGAGTGGAATAAGATCTGGAACAATTTCTGTATCAGTCAGGTCTACGAACCGGGTTCCACCTGGAAACCGATGACGGTTGCGGCCGCGCTCGAAGAGGATCTGGTAACAACAACCGAATTATTTAAATGCGACGGCTATGAGTATATCGGCGGCTACCGAATCAGCTGTAATAACCGGAGCGGCCACGGAATGATCAATCTGACACAGTCCCTGATGAAATCCTGCAACGACGCGCTGATGGAGATCGGAAAGCGCGAGGGCGGCGATTTGCTGTACGCATATCAGAAGCTGTTCGGGCTTGGAAGCAAGACCGGAATTGACCTTCCGGGTGAGGAAAAGGGTCTGTTAAAGACAAACGGAATGAGTGTGACCGACCTTGCGACCAATAGCTTCGGTCAGAACTTCAACGTAACGATGGTACAGATGGCCGCGGCTTTTTGCTCGCTGGTGAACGGCGGATATTATTACGAGCCGAGAGTGGTCTGTGAGATCTTAGATGAAAATGGGGCAACGGTAGAAGAAAAAGAACCGGTGCTGGTAAGAGAGACCGTATCAAAGGCAACCTCGGAGTTCATTAAGGAAGCCATGTATATGACGGTTGCGGAAGGAACCGCGAAGGCGGCCGGCGTGGAAGGGTATCTGGTCGGAGGCAAGACCGGTACGGCTCAGAAACAGCCCCGTGAGGATAAACGCTACCTGGTATCCTTCCTTGGATGCGTGCCGACGGATGACCCGCAGGCGGTCGTTTATGTGGTGGTAGATGAGGCGCAGAACGTGGTGACACAGGCTTCCTCCACGATTGCGACATCTTTTGCATCCAGAATTATGGAGGATATTCTCCCGTTCCTTGGAATCTATCCGGACGGGGATATCGAATATAACAGAGGACTTCTCGGCGACGGTACCCTTCCGGATACCGACGAAGGAGAAGAAGGTGGGGAGGACGCTCCGGAGGAGACGACGGAACCGTTAGTAGATGAAGAGGGGAATCCGATCGTCTACGACCCGTCCCAGGATGAATCCTTTCCGGATGCGATTCCGGACGGGATGGATTCTCAGCAAAGCACCGGCACGGGAGATGCCGATGGCACACAGGAAGGCGGCGAATAGAAGCGGATCGGTACACCGGAGAGACGGAACGCGCACAGGAAGGAAGAACTGCCTGTCGGAAGAACGCCTGATTTGGCATAAGGACAGGGAGCACTAAATAAACTTTTTATAAGAAAAGTTCGGGGTGTATCCGGTGGTAAAAAATCGAACCTATAACCGCAGAAAACTTCTTGTTGTGGCCGGAGTTCTGTTTGCAGTCTGTGTGGGCCTGATTGGGCGGCTGTTCTGGCTGATGGTAATAAAGTCGGAGGAATATGCAAAAAGGGCAACAGAGCTTCACGAAAGAGAGCGAAGTATCAAGGCGGAACGGGGAATCATCTACGACAGAAATGGCGTGGCATTGGCTTCCAATGTTCCGGTCTGTACCATATCCGTCATCCACGCCCAGATAACGGACCCGGAACGGGTCATCGCAGAGCTGTCAGAACGGCTTGGGCTTGGAGAGGAGACAGTTAGAAAGAGGGTGGAGAAGAACTCCTCCATCGAGCGGATTAAGTCCAACGTTCCGAAGGAGACGGCGGACGAGATTCGGAATCTTGGACTCGACGGAGTTATGATCGATGAAGATTACAAACGATATTATCCATATGAAACACTTGCTTCCAGAGTCATTGGATTCACAGGAAGCGACAACCAGGGAATCATCGGGCTGGAGGTTGAGTATGATGAATTCCTGATGGGCACGGACGGTCGGATTCTCACCCTTGCGACCGCCCATGGCGCAGAGATTGAGGATGCGGCCGAGAACCGGATTGAGCCGGTGGCAGGATACGACCTCTATACGAGCCTGGACATGAATATTCAAAGCTACGCGGAGCAGGCGGCCGAAAAGGTTCTGAAGGCGAAGAACGCGAACCGGGTCAGCCTGATTGTGATGAATCCGCAGAACGGAGAGATCTACGCGATGGCAAATGTCCCGGAATTCAATCTGAACGAGCCCTATGTGCTGACTGAGGCCATGCTCTCCGGAGTGGAAGAAGAGCTGGACGATGAGACAAAGACAGAGCTTTTGAACGCGATGTGGAGAAATCCGTGCATCAGCGACACGTATGAGCCGGGCTCGGCCTTCAAGATTGTGACCGCGACGGCTGCGCTGGAGGAAGGCGTCGTATCCCTTAACGACACCTTTTACTGTCCTGGATATAAGATTGTCGAGGACAGACAGATCCGATGCCACAAATCCGGCGGACACGGCAGTGAGACGTTTGTTCAGGGAATTCAGAACTCCTGTAACCCGGTCTTTATGGAGATCGGAGCGAGGGTTGGAATTAACAGCCTGTATCAGTATTTTAAAAAGTTGGGGCTGTTCGAACGGACGGGAGTGGATCTCCCGGGAGAAGCGGGCTCCATTATGCATAAGGCGGAGAATGTCGGGGCTGTCGAGCTTGCAACCATTTCCTTCGGGCAATCCTTCCAGATTACACCACTGCAGATGCTCCGTGCGGTCAGCGCCGTCGTGAACGGCGGCAGGCTGGTAACACCGCATATCGGTGTCACCATTAAGAGTCAGGACGGCACGGTAATTAAGACACTTGATTATGAGGAGTCGGACGGAGCGGTATCGGAAGAAACGTCGGAGATTATGAAAGAGCTTTTAGAGTCCGTTGTATCCGAGGGAACCGGTAAGAGAGCTTATCTTCCGGGCTTTCGGATCGGAGGAAAGACAGCGACATCCGAAAAGCTGCCCAGACGAAGCGGGCGCTATATCGCTTCCTTTGTCGGGTTTGCACCGGCCGAGAACCCGCAGGTTGTGGCGATCGTTATGATTGACGAGCCGGAAGGAATCTACTACGGCGGAACCATCGCAGCGCCGGTTATTAAGGAAGTATTTGCAGATGTGCTGCCGTACCTTGGAATTGAAGAAGAATATACGGAGGAAGAAACCGAAGAATACCGGACGGCAAGCTTCCCGGTTCCGAGCCTTGTCGGAATGTCCGTAAACGAGACAAAAGAGCTTCTGAAATCCTATGAATTCGGAGAAATCCATTATCTGGGAGAAGGTGATACGGTGACAGAACAGTTCCCTCTCGCGGGAGAGAGCGTAAAGCAAAATAGTGACTTGATTCTGTATCTGGAATAGTCTATAATGGTGAGGTTGTAAATGAAACATGAAGTCATACTGATGGTGGTCGCGGCATTCTGCATCTGCGTAGTGCTGTGTCCCATCCTGATACCATTTTTACGCAAGCTCAAGTTTGGCCAGTATGTAAGGACAGACGGCCCGAAGGAACACCTGAAAAAGTCGGGAACGCCGACAATGGGCGGAATCGTAATTTTATTAAGTGTTACGGCCGCCTGGCTGCTGCTCGGGAGAAAAGGCGGGGAATCGCATATCGTGCTCGCTGTTATGCTTGGATTCGGGATGATTGGCTTTCTGGATGACTATATCAAGATTGTAAAGAAACGCTCCATGGGGCTTACCGCTCCGCAGAAGTTCGCGGCGCAGCTGATTGTAACGGCGGTATTTGCGTGGTATGTGACGGCAAGAACCGAGGTTGGAAGCATGGTAGAGATTCCTTTTTCGGGAGGAATGTACCTGGAGCTTTCCGGGTGGTATGTACCGTTCGTATTTGTTACGATACTTGGAACCGTGAACGGGGCAAATTTCACAGATGGGTTAGATGGGCTGGCCGCCGGTGTCACGCTTCTGATTGCAACCTTCTTTTCTGTTATGGCGGTTGGATTGGACAGCGGACTTCCACAGATTACCTGCGCGGTATCGGGGGCCCTGCTCGGATTCCTGCTGTACAACACGTATCCCGCGAGGGTGTTCATGGGGGATACGGGGTCACTTGCACTGGGCGGCTTTGTCGCCGCAACGGCGATTTTAATGCGGATGCCGCTGTTCATCCCGATTGTGGGAGCGGTGTATCTGGCAGAGGTATGTTCGGTTGTTCTCCAGGTCGGCTTTTATAAGCTGACGAAGGGCAGACGGCTGCTGCGAATGGCTCCGCTTCATCATCATTTTGAACTGAGCGGATGGCCGGAGACCCGGGTTGTCGCACTGTTCTCGATTGTTACGGCGATGCTGTGCGTAGCAGGAATACTGGGGGCGGCGTGTTGAGGGCAGACCGGAGGAGCGGCCGGAACGGAGAAGCTGCCTTGGGTAACACAGAAAGTAAGCAAAGCCTCGACAGAGACTTAAGATTCGCGCAAAGGCGCAGAAAAGAGGAAAATCATGGAATTAAAAGGGATAAAAGCCCTGATTGTCGGGGCCGGAAAAAGCGGAGTATCCGCAGTAGGACTTCTGATGAAGAAGGGAGCGGATATCGTGCTCTATGATGCGAGCGAGACGTTGTCCGAGGAGGAGGTGCTTGCAAAGCTTCCGAAGGATTATACCGGACGGGTTGTGCTCGGAGAGATGACGGGAGAGCTTAAGAACTGGGCGGAGCTTCTGATATTAAGTCCCGGGGTTCCGACTGACCTGAATTACGTGAATGATATGAGAGACAGGGGCGTTACCATCTGGGGAGAGATCGAGCTGGCGTATCAGTTCGGAAAGGGCAGGATGGTTGCGATTACCGGTACGAACGGAAAGACAACGACAACGGCCCTGACCGGCGAGATTATGAGAACCTTCTACGATTCGGTATATGTAGTCGGCAATATCGGCAATCCTTATGCGGACGCGGTGCTTGCGACGACGGAGGAATCTGTGACGGTCGCGGAGATGTCGAGCTTTCAGTTAGAGACGATTGATTCCTATCGCCCGGATGTAAGCGCGATCCTGAACATCACGCCTGATCACTTAAACCGCCATCATACGATGGAGAATTACATAGCCGCAAAGGCGAATGTCTTAAAGAATCAGACCGAGAAGGATGTCTGCATTCTCAACTACGAGGATGCCGAGCTTCGAAAGCTCGGAAAGAATATCAGGCCCAGGGTAATCTGGTTCTCAAGCGCAAGAAAGCTAACGGATGGAATGTATCTGGACGGGGATGTGATTACCTATGCGCATGACGGCGAAGAGATTGCGCTGGTTAATATTGCCGAGCTTAATATTATCGGACGCCACAATTATGAGAATGCGATGGCGGCGGCAGCGGCAGGTCTGGCGCTTGGAGTTCCGGCAGAATGCGTCAGAAAGGCGCTGCGTTCGTTCGTTGCGGTGGAGCACCGAATCGAGTACGTCGCAACGATTGATAATGTGAAATACTATAACGATTCCAAGGGAACGAACCCGGACGCTTCGATTCAGGCCGTAAAAGCCATGACGGCAAAGACTCTGTTAATCGGAGGCGGCTATGACAAGGGCTCGGAGTACGATGAGTGGATCGAATCCTTTGAAGGCAAGATCAAATACCTGGTGCTGATGGGTCAGACGAGGGAGAAGATTGCCGAGACTGCAAGACGCCATGGCTTTGAGAATATTGTAATGGTGGAAAGCATGGAAGAGGCGGTTGCGTTCTGTCACGACCATGCGGAACCGGGCGAATGCGTCCTGTTATCCCCGTGCTGCGCAAGCTGGGGCATGTTTAAGAACTATGAGGAACGAGGAAGAATATTTAAAGATTTGGTTCGGAGGTATCAATGAACAGAGCCGAGATGGAGCAGGGAAAAAAGAAAAAAGTACATCGGTATTATGACTACACTCTGTTGTTTCTCACCATTTTTCTGGTGTGCTTCGGGCTGGTTATGATATACAGTACGAGCTCGTACAACGCGCAGCGTTTTTATGGAGATGCGACCAAATTCGTAATGCAGCAGGCGAAAGCGGCTGTGCTCGGAATCGTGGGTATGCTCGTGGTGTCAAAGATTGATTATCGGATTTACATCAAACCGCTTCCGATTATCAAGATTCGTCCGATTTATCTGCTGTATTTCCTGTGCCTTGGACTGCAGCTATTGGTTATGTTCATGGGAAGCGAATCCGGCGGGTCCATACGATGGATTGAAATCGGAAGCCTAAGGTTCCAGCCATCCGAGCTGTCAAAGATCGCGGTTATTTTGTTCACTGCGTTTGTGGTACAGCTTTCGCCGCGAAGACTCGATAAGATCTGGGGCTTTTTCCGGGCAGCAATTTTAGTGGCGCCCTTAATCGGACTTGTCGTTATCGAGAACTTCAGTACCGCGCTGATTATGGGCGTTATCATGGTGGCGATTTGCTTTGTTGCAAGTAAAAAGAAGGCGTATTTTATTGTGTGCGGAGTGATTCTGGTTGCACTTGGCTGTGTGTTTGTCTTTGGGGTTGATTATCGAAGTGAGCGTATCGACGCATGGCTTCAGATTGAGACGCATCCGAAGGGGTATCAGATTCTGCAGGGATTGTACGCAATTGCATCGGGGCGAATCTTCGGAAAGGGCCTTGGTCAGAGTATGCAGAAGCTCGGCTTTATTCCGGAGTCGCACACGGATATGATATTCTCTGTAATCTGCGAGGAGCTTGGTCTGTTCGGAGCGATTGCGGTTATTCTGCTGTTCATCCTGCTTTTATACCGCCTGTTCTTTATTGCGGTGAATTCGGCGGATCTGTACGGCGGACTGATTGCGACCGGAATTATGGCACATATTGGAATGCAGGTCTTATTGAATATAGCGGTAGTTACGAGTTCGATTCCGTCAACGGGCGTTCCACTTCCGTTCATCAGTTACGGCGGTACATCACTGGTTGTACTGCTGCTTGAGATGGGAATCGCGCTGAGCGTTTCGAATCAGATCAAGGCAGAAGCGTAATAAGAGGCCGGAAGGCAGGAACCTTTTGGAAAAAGGCGCATATCCTGATATATAGGATTAGAAAGGCGAGGTGCGCCATGGCTGTTATCGAAATTATCGGAGGAAGACCGCTTACGGGCGAACTTATGGTGCAGGGATCCAAGAACGCGGCGCTTCCGCTGATGGCGGCTTGTGTGCTGTGCCGGGGAACGGTGAGACTTGCGAACTGTCCGGATATTCAGGATGTTCAGACTATGACAGAGCTTCTTAGAACGTTGGGATGCCGTGTCATTCGGGAACAGGAGACCCTCTGTCTGGATACTTCAGGACCGCTTCGCTGCGAGGTGACGGGAGAGGAAGTAAGAAAAAGCAGAGCTTCCATTCTGCTGCTGGGAGCGCTTGCGGGGAGAGAGCACCGGGTACGGATTGCGAGACCGGGAGGCTGCTCCATTGGAGAGCGAAAAATCGATCTTCACCTTGCGGCCCTGGAAAGTCTGGGAATGCAGGTGGAAGAAAAGGGAGACGTTGTGATCTGTGAGGGCGGACAGCCGGAGGGCTGCGAAATCGTTCTTCGTTTTCCAAGCGTCGGAGCGACGGAGAACGCGATTCTTGCATCCGTGCTTGCAAAGGGGACGACGCGGATCCAAAATGCGGCTGCGGAGCCGGAGATTGGAATTCTGTGCGAGTTTTTGAACCAGGCGGGGGCGAAGATTACCGGAGCAGGAACCGGAACGATTACGATTCAGGGAGTGGAGGCGCTTTCCGACACGGAATATACTCTCTCCGGGGATCGAATTGTGGCCGGGACCTATCTGGCTGCTGCTGCGGGAACCCATGGAGAGGTAAGGCTGCGCGGGGTAAGAATTGAGGAGCTGGGAAGTCTGCTTCCGCTTTTGGAAGAGATGGGCTGCGGAGTGTGGGCGGACGAGGAGGCCGGATGCGTGGAGCTGTGGAGCAAAGGAAAGCTCAAAAGCGCGGAGGTGATAACGAAGCCGTATCCCGGATTTCCGACGGATATGCAGTCACAGATGCTTGCCCTTTTTTGCCGGGCGGAAGGAATCAGCCGGGTATCGGAGACGATATTTGAGAACCGATTTCATGCGGCGGGCGAGCTCGGAAAGCTCGGAGCGAAGATACAGGTGGAGGAAAATACGGCGATTGTAACGGGCGCGCCTCTGTCGGGAGGTACGGTTACAGCCGCGGATCTGCGGGGAGGAGCGGCGTTAGTGCTTGCGGGGCTCTTCGCGAAAGGAACGACTACCGTGTGTGATCCGCAGAATTATATCGGACGGGGATATGAAGACATTGTGAGGGATTTGCAGAGGCTGGGAGCCGAGATGAAGAGGCTTGCTTAAGAAAGGGAAGGAACGATTGTGAGAGGACGCAGTGAATACAAAAGAATATGGAAGTTTTTAGGAGTTCTGGTTGGAATCTGCCTGCTGCTTCTCGTGTTCCTGATCGTATTTTCGGGGAGCAGCAGACTGGAGACGATTACGGTGGAGGGAAATACCTACTACACCGACCAGGAGATCATTGACCGGGTGGTCACGGAGCCGACGGATCAGTTTACACTTTTGCTTTATCTGCGGTGCCGCTACCGGGAGATAGAGCGGATTCCGTTTGTGGAATACGTGGATGTAAAAATGGAGGACAAGAATACTGCAGTTCTTACCGTGTATGAAAAAATCATTACGGGCTGTGTCAGAATCATGGGGAGCTATCTGTATTTTGACAAGGACGGAATTGTCGTGGAGAGTTCGTCAGAAAAGAGGGAGGAGATACCGATTGTTACCGGACTGGATTTTGACAGTCTGGTGCTGTATGAGGAACTGAAGGTCCAGAATGAGGAGTTATTCACCACGATTCTGAACCTGACCCGTCTGATTGATAAATATGAATTGGACGTGGATGAGATTTCTTTTAATTCCGCTTTGGAAGTCGATTTCGTGTGCGGAGATATCCGGGTGAAGCTTGGCAAAAAGGAGATGTATGACGAACCGGTCGCAGCGCTTGTTAATATTCTTCCGGAAGCCGACAAGCTTGGAAAAAAGATGGTGATTGACATGACGGATTACAAGCCCGGAGAGCGCATTATCGGCACGTATGAGGAGTAAATCAGACAACAGACGACAGAATTACCAATATTTCTCATATTGTACCGATAAATTAAAAAAAAATCTCGTAAAAACGGAAATTTGACTTGATTATTTTTGAAAGAGAATATATTATTATATATAGTGTGGAATGCGAATACAGGAGAACGCATAGAAGTCTGACCTCGTTTGGAGTGCCGTTTCGCAGGATACGGTACCAGAGCGGAGAGTGGCTTTTGGGAAGAGAGAATCAGTGAAGGAGGATATACCCTTGCTTGAAATTAGAATGAATGAAGCAGAGACAGGTGCAAAGATACTTGTAATCGGAGTTGGCGGTGCGGGGAATAACGCGGTGAACCGCATGATAGAGGAGAATATTGTCGGAGTAGATTTTATCTGCGTGAATACGGACAAGCAGCATTTAAAGAACTGTAAGGCTCCGCAGTGTATTCAGATTGGCGAGAAGCTGACAAAGGGACTTGGCGCAGGCGCGCAGCCGGAGGTTGGTGCGAAGGCAGCCGAGGAGAGCAGAGAAGAGCTCGTTGAGCTGATCAAGGGTGCGGATATGGTATTCGTAACCTGCGGTATGGGAGGCGGAACCGGTACGGGTGCAGCTCCTGTTGTAGCTCAGATTTCCAAGGAGCTTGGAATTCTGACTGTTGGTATTGTAACAAAGCCGTTTACCTTTGAGGGAAAGCCGCGTATGAATAACGCGACTGCCGGAATCGAGAGACTCAAAGAGAACGTGGATACACTGATTGTGATTCCGAACGATAAGCTGCTTCAGATTGTTGACAGAAGAACCACCATGCCGGAAGCGTTAAGAAAGGCGGATGAGGTTCTTCAGCAGGGTGTTCAGGGTATTACGGACTTAATTAATGTTCCCGGTTTAATCAACCTTGACTTCGCGGACGTTCAGACCGTTATGAAGGACAAGGGTATCGCTCATATCGGAATCGGTGTCGGAAGAGGCGACGATAAGTGCCTTGACGCCGTGAAGCAGGCGGTTACCAGCCCTCTGCTCGAGACTACGATTGAAGGTGCAAGCAATGTTATTATCAATATCTCCGGTGATGTCGGACTGATTGAAGCAAGCGAGGCGGCAAGCTTTGTTCAGGAGCTTGCGGGTGATAACGCGAATGTTATCTTCGGTGCGATCTTCGATGAGAGTACACCGGATCTTGCGACGATTACCGTAATCGCAACCGGACTGGATACCAGAGCGGCAGCAGCGGGAATCGGAATGGGAGCTGCTGCAAGAAGCACTCAGAGCAGACCGCAGACACAGACCCAGGCGCAGGCAAGACCGTCCACTTCTTTTGGCGGCGGATATAAGGGAGCGGCGAGCCAGACCGCGGCAGCTTCTACATATCGTCAGGGAACTGCTTCGGGCGCGAATGCCGGTTATACAAGACCGCAGAATCCGAGACCGACTCAGACGTACAGAACCCCTTCGAATAATTTTGGAGGCAATTCGGACGCGGGAATTAAGATTCCGGAGTTCTTACAGAAGAACCGCAATAAGGATAACTGATTGATTGTTCATCAGGAAGGAATAGAATAGATAAGAACACAGGCGATACTTGGTTTTGCAGCCAGGTATCGCCTGTTTTTTTGTCATAGGAAATTCCTACGGAATTCCCTATGACAAAAAAGTCCCTCCGGGGTGCGGACTCGCGCGAAGAGGAAGAATATCGTTTACGCGACCGCACGAAATTGGGAGAAACAAAGAGAAAAAGGGCGATGAAATCCCAGGGAGGGGCGACGGATTCTGACATAATTTTCGGGGAGTTTGCTTTATAATTGCGGTATGAAATTTTATATGGATGTATTCTTTGGCATTAACTTTGTCATGGATCTGTTCGTTCTTTGGATGGAGGGCGGAATTCTCGGGCTGAAAAGAAGCGGCGGCAGACTGCTTGCAGGGGCGTTCGTTCCTGCTGTGCTCGCATGCGCTGCGGCCTGGCTGACAAAAGGGGTATTTGCGGGAAATACGAAGGGGGTATGGTTTGCTGCCGCACTGCTCGGTCAGATAGTCTCTTCCGGAATCGGCTACGGATTCGACGGGGTTCGTCAGGTGCTTAAGAGGACGGGGCTTTTATGCGCGCTTGGTTTTTTAAGCGCAGGCTGCTTTGTATGGATATATTCCTACACCGGGTTCGGCGCATGGATGGCTGAACGGCTGCCGGATGGACTGAAGGCCGGAAGTATTGTCGCCTGCGGAATTATCTTTGCGGGAGGCGGGATCCTTGCGTATGCGGGAGCGAGACGGCTTTCGAATGCGGGGATGGACTCCCTTGGACTGTCGGGAGGCGGGCTTCCTTGCGGGTGTCTTGAGGCGGAGCTTACGTTTCTTGGCAGGCGCATTCGGGCGGCGGGCCTGGTCGATACCGGCAATGGGCTGGTCGACCCGATATCGGGAACTCCGGTCATCATAGCGGACAAAGAACTGGCGGAAGAATGGATTATACTTGCGAAAGAAAGCCATCCGGAGCGCTTTCGTGTGATTCCCTATCACAGCGTCGGAGTTGAGAAAGGGCTTTTAGAGGCAGTTGTGCTGGATGAGATCGTCCTGTATCGGGCGGAGGGAACAGTCAGAAGAAGCCGGGCAGTCTTGGCGTCCGCCGCCGGTTCGGTCGGAACGTCGGGAACCTACCGGATAATCCTGCATCCATCAATTATGCAAGCCGCAAAGGCGGCGGAATGAGAGGGTTCAGATGTTGTTGAAAATTTCAATACCGAATAAATTTCAATTCCGGATCATTCCGGATTTCAGAGAGATGTTATGGAAACCGCAGGGCGATATTCACTATATCGGAGGAGCGGAGGTGCTTCCCGCGCCGCTGGAGGCGGAGGAAGAGGCGGATGCTATCGCGAAGCTGAACACGGAGCAGGAGGAAGAGGCAAAGTCGCTGTTGGTTGAACATAACCTGCGGCTGGTGGTATACATAGCAAAGAAATTCGACAATACCGGCGTCGGAGTGGAGGATCTGATCTCCATCGGGACAATCGGCCTGATCAAAGCGATTAATACCTTTAACCCCGGGAAAAATATCAAGCTTGCAACCTATGCCTCCCGCTGCATCGAAAATGAGATTCTGATGTATCTGCGCCGCAACAATAAGACAAAACTGGAGGTCTCGATTGATGAGCCGCTGAACGTGGACTGGGACGGCAACGAGCTGCTGCTTTCGGATATCCTCGGCACGGATGACGATGTGATATCCAGGAACATGGAGGATGAGGTGGATCGAAAGCTGCTCCTTGGCGCGCTTTCCAAGCTGAACGACCGGGAAAAGGTAATCGTAAAGCTGCGCTTTGGCCTCGGAGGCGGGGACGGAACCGAACGCACCCAGAAAGAGGTCGCGGATATGCTCGGTATCTCACAGTCCTACATATCAAGGCTGGAAAAAAAGATTATTAAGCGCCTGAAAAAGGAAATGCTTCGCTGCATGGAATGAGTCCGTGCACTTGCCTGTGTCTGCTGATTGTACTTTGAATGAAAAAATGATATAATAAGATCATCAGAAGGAATGTTTTGTAGCTGACGTTCGGAACGCCCGACACGTCGGCAGAAATGGAGGCTAAGATGAAACTGACATTTATCGGCGCGGCTCATGAGGTGACGGGAAGCTGTCATTGCCTTTCGGCCTGCGGCAAGACGATTCTGGTGGACTGTGGAATGGAGCAGGGTGTGGATGTGTTCGAGAATCAGGAACTCCCGGTGCCTGCAAGTGAAGTGGATTATGTGCTGCTGACGCATGCGCATATTGATCATTCGGGGCTGCTTCCGCTTTTATACGCGAGAGGCTTTCGCGGAGAGGTATACACGACTGCCGCGACAACGGATTTGTGCGGGATTATGCTTCGCGACAGCGCGCATATCCAGATGTTCGAGGCAGAATGGAGGAATCGCAAGGCGAAGCGTTCGGGCGGAGAGGAATATGTTCCGCTGTATACGATGGAGGATGCCGAGGGGGTGCTGAAGCGGTTCGTACCGTGCGGGTATGAGACGATGATCGACCTGTGCGAGGGAGTGAAGATATGCTTTTCCGATGTCGGTCATCTGCTTGGTTCAGCCTGCATCAAGGTATGGATCGAAGAGGAGGATGTGAAGAGAAGCATCGTATTTTCCGGCGACATCGGCAATTCGGATCAGCCGTTGATAAAAGACCCGGTGCTTTTGAGCGAGGCGGATTATGTGGTGATGGAATCTACCTACGGCAATCGGAGCCATACGGACCGCCCGGATTATGCGGCGGATTTGGCAAAGATTCTGGAGGAGACCTTCCTTCGAGGGGGGAATGTTGTGATTCCGGCGTTTGCGGTTGGAAGAACGCAGGAGCTTTTGTATTTTATTCGTAAGATTAAGCAGGAGAAGCTGGTGAAGTCGGTTCCGGATTTTGAAGTATATGTGGATAGTCCACTTGCAATTGAGGCGACCGGAATCTTTAACAGGAACATGGCGGCCTGCTTTGATGAAGAGGCGATGGAACTGGTGAATCAGGGGATCAACCCGATTCGTTTTCCGGGACTCAAATTATCGGTTACGAGCGACGATTCCCGAGCGATTAATGATAACCAGACGCCGAAGGTGATTATATCCGCATCCGGAATGTGCGAGGCGGGGCGAGTCAGACATCACCTCAAGCATAACCTCTGGAGGTCGGAGAGCACGGTGGTATTCGTCGGATATCAGGCGGTCGGAACATTAGGTCGTTCGCTCCTTGACGGCGCGGAGTCGGTCCGGCTGTTCGGTGAGACGATTGAGGTACGCGCGCAGATCTGCAAGCTGGACGGGATCAGCGGGCACGCGGACAGAGAAGGCCTGCTTGCATGGCTCGCCGGATTTGAGAAGAAGCCGGTGGTATTCGTTGTGCATGGTGAGGACAGCATCTGTGAGGAATTCACACAGAATCTGAAAGAACGCGGGTATCAGGCGGAGGCACCGTATTCCGGTTCCGCCTACGAATTAAAAGCCGGTGTGTGCATGCTTGCCGCGGATCCGGTTGTAAAGAAGGGAAGGAAGAAGAAACAGGCGGAGAACACCGTATATGCACGTCTCGTCGCGGCAGGAAAGCGCCTGATGACGGTAATCTCACATAATGAGGGGGGCACGAATAAAGATCTGGCGCGATTTGCAGATCAGATTAACAGTCTGTGTGATAAATGGGATCGATAAAGAGAGCAAATAGCGGATGGTAATTATTACATGACGCTTCGCGGGTATAAAGAGCGCTGAAACGGAAATCATTATACTATATCAGATGATGATTTTGGAGGTTTCGGAATGGCTCTTTACAAGGTTGAAATCTGCGGCGTGAACACGGCCAAACTTCCTCTTTTGAAGGCACAGGAGAAGGAGGAACTCATCGAACGGATTAAGAAGGGAGATAAGGAGGCAAGGGAGACCTACATCAAGGGGAACCTGCGCCTGGTCTTAAGCATTATCCAGAGATTTTCCGGCAGCAGCGAGAATGTGGATGATTTGTTCCAGATAGGGTGCATCGGCTTGATGAAAGCCATTGATAATTTTGATACCTCACAGGGCGTGAAATTTTCGACCTACGCGGTTCCCATGATCATCGGGGAGATACGCAGGTATCTGAGGGATAACAATGCGATTCGGGTCAGCCGCTCCATGCGGGACACAGCCTATAAAGCGCTGTACGCAAGAGAGGAATTCCGAAAGCGGAATAACAGAGAGCCTTCGATTGAGGAGATTGCCAAGGAGCTCGGAATTGCGGCGGAGGAGATTGTGACCGCGATGGATGCGATTCAGAGTCCGGTCTCCTTGTATGAGCCGGTCTATACCGAGGGCGGCGATACGCTTTACATTATGGACCAGGTGAGCGACAAGAAGAACCGCGAGGAGAACTGGGTGGAGGGAATCTCCTTAAAAGAAGCGATGGAGAAGCTTCCGCCAAGGGAGAATCACATTATTAAGCTTCGGTTCTTTCAGGGAAAGACCCAGATGGAGGTGGCCGAGGAGATACACATCTCACAGGCCCAGGTAAGCCGTCTGGAAAAGTCGGCACTGAAGAATATGAAGAATTATCTGTCAAAATAGGAAAAAACAGGAGCGATTTGTCAATGATGCGGCAAATCGCTCCTGCTTTTCCTATGGTATTCACTGGTATTTAGTTGTGCATGATCGGCAATTCCACTACATCTTGTGAATAGGACGCCGGGCGGAATCGAAAAAGTGAATTCTTTAGAATTTTGTGACTTTTTTTGAAAAGTGTGGACAGAAAAATTAAAATATGATAAAATGACTTTGGATTATACTGCACTGCCGATGCGTCGCAGTGTAGTATAATATGGTGATAGGATGCGTTGAAAGGAGGCGGTCAAGATGATTCAGATTGCAGTTTGCGAGGATCGGGAGACGGAATTGGACCAGCTGAATGCTGTAATCGGCAGATGCCTGAAGGATTCGGGAAAAGAAGCAGCTGTTACGATGTTTCGAAGCGGATTTGACCTGCTTCATCATACTGCGAATATCGGCCATTTTCATATCATCTTTATTAATGCTTCACTGAATGGACTGAACGGAATCGAGACGATAAGAGAACTTCGGGAATATGATTCGGGAGGACTCGTGATCTATTTGTCGAATACAGAACGATTCGCGGTCAGTTCTTATACGGTAGGGGCTTATTATTATTTACTGAAGCCGGTAACGGAACAGGGACTGTGTTCGGTATTAAGGCGAGCGGTTGAGGTGTTGGAGGAGACGGACAGTCGGGCCTTCGATGTCAGGACAGCGGGAAGTATTTATCGAATTCCCTGCCGAAAGGTGCTGTATATGGAGCGCAATTCTCACAAGCTGACCATTCATATGGCGGGAGGGGAAGAGGTTACGCTGTACGGGAAGCTGGATGAGATGGAGGAGCGTCTGAAGGAGGAGCGGAGATTTATCCGAATACATAAGTCTGTACTGGTGAATGCGCAGCATATTTTTCACTATCAGTCGGGAGAGGTGGTTCTGGATGACGGTATGGAGCTGAGGGTTTCGAGAAATCTTGCCCTTGCGGCAAAGGAACGATATCTGATGTATCTCGCGGATGGCTGCTGATTTTGTTAAAATATGTGCAATTTTTGCGAAGAACGAGTATGCGCCGGATTTTTTTGTATAATAGGTTTTGCAAAGAGCGATAAGAACCGGAATTCGGACGCGGATGTTCTGGAAAGGAATGAAAAGAATGGCGGAACAGGTTATAATTACGACGATGCCGAGGATTGACACGGTGACAGCGCCAAAGTTCGAAGCGGAGGTTAAGGCGCTATTTGCAGAAGGAACGACTGATTTGGTGATGGATCTGGAGAATACGGTATATGTAAGCTCGGCCGGACTGCGTGTGTTCTTATTTGCGCAGAAGAAGGTGAATGCGGCGGGAGGAAGTCTGGTGCTCCGCAACGTGAAACCGCAGATTATGGAGATTTTCGAGGTGACCGGATTCTCGGGGATTCTGACATTTGAATAAGGTTCGATGACCGGCCGGCTGGCTGGGCAGACGGTGGTTCGGTGACGGAGTATCGGAAGCAGGCCCACAAAGGGTGGAAGAGAATGGGTAGACAGCCGGGGAGGAGAAAGCGGATGATTAAGAAAGGAGCGGACGAATATGGGATTGCCGGATTATATTCCGCCCACGTATGAAGTGTGGGATACCTGGAATTCCAGAAAGAAGCGTCAGGTGCTGCAGACGGGTACCGATACACAGACGCTTCGAAAGGAAGCGTTTATCCGTTCCTGCCTTGCAAGCGAGACGAGTTCCGTGCTTACGGATCTGTCGAGCGAGGAGCGAATCAGAAGCTTTGCAGACCGGGCCGGACAATTTGATGAGAACCTGATTGGAGTCATGAACCGCTGGGCGGCTCATGAGGATAAGGAGTACATAAGAGACGGCATTGCGGTGGACGGAAGGACGGCAAGCTCCCTGATGTGGGAACACGGTCTGACGTTCCTGGATGTGGTCGTTGGAGTTCAGAAGATTCTGGAAGCTCCCGAGGCGTATGCGGTTACGAGAATTTCGGTATCGACGAACGGACCGGATAAGCGTCTGGAGGAGAATCTCCTGGAGAGGAAGCCGACAGAAGGGGATTCCCGGGGAGAAGATGTCCGGAAGGACTCGAAAAAAGCTTCCGGTATCTGGAAGAGAGTAAAAGGTGTCTTCGGAGCGGAGAGAGATTCTTTCGGCGGATCGGAGGCTGCACATGAGCAGAATCCGCAGCCGGGCAGGCAGCTTTCCGGAGAACACATTTCAGCCGTGAGGCGTTCGATGGACGAATTGTTCCGCGAGGATAAGAATGCGGGCGGAGCGGCGCTCAGGGAACACAACCGTGACTGTCTTCGGGCGGAACAGGCGGTAAGGTTGGAAGAGGAGAAAGAGAAAGTATTTACGAAGGCGGACAGACTGCTGACGGAGAAAGCGCAGTGGTCGTACGATATGAAGGAGCGTTCGGCGGGAATGGTCTCCGGTACGATTCTTACCGTGAGCACGGCGGGAGAGCTGGTGGATGAGCCGATAACCGCGCAGTCTTCGGAAGAGTATGGTAAGGATGCGGAGTGTCTGACCGGGTTAAAGGAGACGCTTGCGAAGGACCGACCGATTGTGGAACAGTCGGTAAGGAGCGTGACGGCAGGTCTCGCTCATATCAGAAGAGACGCGGACGCGAAAGAAGAGATGAGTGAGCTTCCGGGACTGGAGGAACAGCTGACAGGACGAGGAAGCATTCGGATTATAAAGGCGGCGCAGGGGCGGTACGCTTCCGAATGGGAATCGGAAAAGGAAGCCGAAGGAGAGACCGCAAGAGAAGCAAGACTGCTTTCGGAGATTTCAGAAGAACAGGCGAAAAGAGCCGCAAAGGAGCAGGAATGGAAGCGCAGCCTGCAAAAAGGCGGGCCGTCCCTTAAGACGAGGGAGGCAGCCGGCAGGAGGCAGGAAAGCGTTTTGAAGGAACAGGCGGAGAGCAAAGAACGAGTCAGTCTTTCGTCCCTTCTTGAGGAAGAGCCGGGCAGGAAAAAGCAGACGGCTGCGGACAGAGAACGTTCGGGGAAGGAAGCGATTACGAAAGCTGCGGAAGGGCCGAATCAGAAGAACGGTCCCACATCCGGGAGACGATAAAATGACCGACAGAAAGGAGGAGCGCAATGAATAACGGAAGAGATATGAGAAAGGCGTTCTTTTCAGCCATTCGAATCTATCTGCTCTATATTATTGTGCCGGCGTTCCTGATGCTGGTCGGAATGATGCTTCGGGGAACCGGGGTGTCGCCGGATGAGTTCTTCGCGGAGAGCGGGAATTTCTACACGGTAGTCGGATTTGCGATTGCGCTGTGGCTGATCAAGCGGCGCTGTACGAAGAAGGGGCTGTCGTTTGCCGAGGAAGCGTCGCTTTCACGATACGATGTGAACTGGAAGAAGGGCGCGCTGCTTGCGGCGGTCGGCCTGGGCTTAAGCCTTTTCGTATCCTGCGTGATAACCCTGCTTCCGGATTGGATGACGGGAACATACGCGGATACGTCCGAGACGCTGTTCCGGGGAAGGGATCAGGTGCTTGCGATATTCGGTGTCGGTCTTGCGGCTCCGATGATGGAGGAGATAATCTTCCGAGGCTTTATTCTGAACCGTCTGTTAAAAGGCTTTGCGGAGAAGGCAGCGGTGGTGATAACGGCGGTAATGTTCGCTGTATTGCATGTGAATCCGATTTGGATTGTCTATGCATTCCTCATGGGATTGATGCTCGGATATGTTTCAATGAAGGAGGAGAACACGGTGTATCCGATTCTCCTGCATGTGGGCTTCAATCTGATGTCTGTTCCAATTAATCTGATTAATCAGAAGAAAGAGCTGAGCGATATCCTGTTCGGGAATCCTCTGCTGATTGTGATATATGGTCTGATAGGGCTTGCGTGGGCGGCTCTGCTGTTAAAAAAGTACTTTCATAATAAGGAGGAGCAGATATGGTAAAAAAGATTCTGCTGTGGGCTGCGGCGGTAATTGCGGCAGTCGTGGTGCTTGGATTTATGCTGAATTCGCTGTTTACGAATCTGACAGAGGCACTGACCGGAGGAGCCGGGGCGTTCTGGGAACCGAAGCTGTTATTGGATGGAAAGACGTATCTGTACGGAGTGATCGCGCTTGTGCTTGTGGCGCTGTTATATTTCCTGTTCCATAATAACGCGGGAAAGCGTGCGAGCGCAATTATGCGCGGCAAGGCAAAGGGCATCGAGGGCGCACTTGAGAACTCCAGATTTATGAATGACAAAGAAAGGGATTATAACTTCAAGCCCTATAAGTTTACAAAGCTGAACGAGGAGAAGAAGGACGGTATTCCGGTTCGCGCATTTTATTCGGCGAAGAAGAAGGAGCTGGATATTAATCTTGCTTCTCCGATGCACGGGCTGATTATCGGTGCTACCGGCAGCGGTAAGACGACAACCTTTATTAACCCGATGATTCAGATTCTCGGAGCATCCTCGGCCGGTTCTTCCATGATTTGTACGGACCCGAAGGGAGAGCTTTTCCAGATGCATTCCGGAACGCTGACGGAGAGAGGCTACAAGGTTATGGTACTTGACCTTCGTGACCCGTATTCGTCCTTCCGCTGGAATCCGTTAGAGGATCTGTATGACCGGTATCAGGTATATTTGAAGACAGGTGAGGAGATCTATAAGCGCAGGGATGACGCGGCGGCGAGCGGACTGACTCTGAAGAACGCGCCGGAGCAGTACGGCGAGATCTGGTATGAGTACGAGGGCAAAGCCTACGCGCTGCGAAAGGAACTGCTGACTGAGATTAAGATTGCAAAGCAGAAGATATATGATGAGATATATGAAGATTTGAACGATTTAATCAGCGTTATCTGCCCGATTGAATCCGAGGACGATCCGGTCTGGGAGAAGGGCGCTCGTTCTATTATCATGGCGACGTGCCTTGCGATGCTGGAAGACAGTGAGTATCCGGAGCTTGAGATGACGAAGGAGAAGTTCTGTTTCTACAATGTCAATAAGGCGATCGGCAACTCGGATAATAATTTCGAACAGCTGCGGAATTATTTCGCAGGGCGTTCCCCGTTATCGAAGGCGGTTAATCTGTCGAAGCAGGTGCTTTCCGCCGCGGAGAACACGCTGGCCAGCTACATGTCCATCGCGTTCGATAAGCTTTCGATGTTCAACGATGAAGGTCTTTGTGCTTTAACAAGTGCGACAGATATTGACCCGGCTCAGTTTGCAAAGGAGCCGACCGCTCTCTTCCTGAAGATTCCGGATGAGAAGGATACCAGACATGCGCTGGCAGCAGTATTTGTCCTTTGTATCTATAAGGCGCTCATCAAGGTTGCTTCGGCAAGAGAGGACCTAAGCCTTCCGAGAAATGTATATTTCATTCTCGATGAGTTCGGCAACATGCCGAAGATCGACAAGTTCGATAAGATGATTACGGTAGGCCGAAGCAGAAAGCTGTGGTTCAACATGGTTGTTCAGTCGTATGCACAGCTGAATAATGTATACGGCGACACGGTGGCTGATATTATTAAGAGTAACTGCGGTATGAAGATGTTCATCGGTTCGAATGATATCGAGACCTGTAAGGAGTTCTCCGAGCTCTGCGGAAATATGACAATTTCGACATCAAGCGTATCTTCCTCCACTGGAGATAAGAGCGGTCAGATGAATATTTCCTCGCAGCTGCAGACAAGACCGTTAATCTATCCTTCGGAGCTGCAGAAGCTGAACAATAAGACGGATACGGGCAACGCGATTATCGTAACGTTCGGTAATTACCCGCTGAGAACGAAGTTCACACCGAGTTATAAGTGTCCGCTTTATAAGTTCTCGACCATGGATCTGAGTGATGTCCGTGCGAATGCGTTCTTCGGAGATGAGGTCTACTACGATCTGGCGGAGAGAAATTATATCGTACTGAACCAGGATGAGGCGGCTTCGGCGGAGGAACCGAGTCCGGCGGAAGGAGGAACGGCATGAAAGTTACCTTAAGAAAGGCTGCCGCGGTGCTGTTCATCCTCATACTGACAACCGGTCTTTTGACAGAGGGGCATGCAAGCGCCGCATCCAGTTATTATACCTCGCTTACGACGCAGGAGCAAAGCGGCAAAGGTCTGTATCTGAACCGGCTTGTGGGAACCGAATATTATTTTCAGTCGAGCATTGCGCCGAACGGGCAGACGAAGGAATCAGTGGAGCTGTATGTCCCGATTGGATATTCCGTCGGAGGCAGCGGGGCAGTTACAAGCTTAAGTGCCTCGGTAGAGGGCAGCGCGGTGCATTACACCGCATCCGAGAGCGGATATTATTTCCTGAAGATATATTCTCCTTATAATAAAGAAGGAGATCGGTATTACGCTTATTTTTCGTTCCAGATCCTGGGTAATGCAAGCAATACCTCGAGTGATTTCACACTGGAGAACCGGGTGGTCAGTCACACCAATGCCAGCTATACCACGGATATCCGGGAGGGCGAAGTCCTGAACCGGGCGGGGGTGGTGTATTTGAGTCCCGGAATGGAGGCGACAGTTACCTTTGCCGGAAAGACAAAGGCATATACCAGCGGAAGTGAGCTGCTGACGCCGGGAGCTTATAAGATGACGTTCACAAGCTCGAATTGGAAGGGCAATGAAGAAGTCTCCGAACTGAATTTTACGATTGGCGCAATTGTAACTCCGGAACCGGAGGATTACGCGTATGAACCCGTGACAGGAGCGGATCCGAATCTGTACGATTACGGAAAGCCGCTGTACGGCGGAGATATTGTAACAACGCAGGCGACAGGGGAGACGACGGAAGCGGCACCGACTGAGGCGCCGACTCAGGCACCGACTGCGATGCCGACGCCGACTAAGGCACCGACGCCAACCGCGGCACCGACCAAAGCACCGACTCAGGCGCCGGAGAAAGAGGAACCGGCAGTTCCACAGGTTGTAACAGCGGTTATCCTGGAGATCTATCATGAGGAGTATGAGCTTTATGAGGAAGCGATTCAGGGAGTTAAGTTCTTCTACAGCAGTGTGAAGAACGGCGGTATCACATCCGATCCAGTTAAGTTGGATTTCCCGTCCGATCTTAAGGTTACGGCGAAAAAAGACGGTAAGGCGTATTCGTTTACGAACAAAAAAGCAATAAAGGAACTGGGCTCATATACTTTCGAGATCGTAGTACCGGCGAATGAATCGCTGCCGGTAGATTATCAGGTGGAGTATCATGCGGTATTCCGTTTCCGAATTGAGAAGGCGCTTCCGACGCCGACTCCAACCCCTTCACCAACTCCGACACCGGAGATTGACTGGTGGAACAGATACCCGACAAGTCAGGGAACCGTTCCGACCGAAGCGACAGGCGGTGACGGCGGATTATTTGAAGATAATACGACCGAGGCGTCAGGCGGAGAGACTTCGGGTTCTGCGGTAAGTGAGAGCACGACGGATGCGGAGAATACAACCGAAGGGGAAGGAACGACCGGCGGAGAAGACACGACCGGCGAGACTGCAGCGGATGCGACAACGGGCGAGGAAGGAACGACAGAACCGCAGTATGATGATTCCGGACTGGTTCATGCAGAAGAAGCAGCGGATGCGGAAAGCAGGACCGGGCTGTATGAAAGCTATGATTACATAAAAGAGATGTTCTGCGAGGAGCTTCGCTCCGGAAGCAGATTTTACGTAAATATTCCGAACGGAATGGTAACGAACTCGAATGTGATATTCGAGTTCCCGGTGGAGATGACGGTTACCGTTACCAAGGATGGAGAGGCGTGGGACTATACGCCGGGAGATATGATTACGGAAGAGGGGGCTTACCGGGTAACCTTAGAAGAGACGAAGGTGGACTATGTTCTCAACTATGTCCTTCCTCCGGAATTCCAGTTCCGGATCATTAAGAATCCGACGAATAATCTGGAGGTACTGAATCTTCCGATTGGATTCTCCTTCGAAGAGGTGACGGTGGATTCAGAGCCCGCAAAGCTTCCGGAAGGGTATTACCTTGCACTTACCGAAGAGGGAACCTATTCTGTAGAGATTCGGTTTGACGCCTATCCGGAGCTTACTTATACGACCGTGATCGACAAAGATATAACGCCGCCCTCCTTTGATTTGATAGGAGTGGTGAACGGAGTTGCAGAAGGCGGAGCCGTTCAGGTGGAGTATTATTCCGATGATATTGCGTCCTATGAGCTGTATCAGAACGGTGATTCCGTAAGCTTTAACGGCTACACGATCAACTCGCCGGGGGATTATGAGTTAGTTGTAACAGATGAGGCCGGGAACACCGCCTCGATGACATTTCACGTTAATTATAAGCTTAACATGGGAGCCATGATTACAGTGGTGCTTGTGATAGCAGTTGCTGTGGCTGGATTCCTGTTTGTAAGGAAGACTAAGAAGGATATGAAAGTAAGATAAGGAAGGCAGAAAGAAAGGAGGGAACAGAATATGAAATATGCATATCTGGGGTTCGTTGAGACGCTGCAGGATATATTTAAGGCGCTGTTCGATACCATTCTTACGCCGGTGCTGAATGATGTTCTCTTCGTTGTATTCAATCAATTTCTGGACACGGTTAAGGAGCTTGTCAGTGAGCTGCTTCTGCAGCTGCTGATCATCCTATGGAAGGCGGTTGACTTCCTGGAGGCAATCTTTGATATATTCTCCGGCTACCGATATGTGTATCAGCGTTCGGCAGCTGACCCGAATCGCTTGGAGCCGGTATATCTGCTGGATTATCTGTTCGATCTGGATCCGATTAAGAAGGCGTTCGTGGTGATCACGCTGTTAGCGGCCGGACTGGCGATGATGTTCACGATATTTGCAGTTGCAAAATCAATCAGCGATATGGCGTTGGGGGATCGGAATCCGGTCGGAAAGGTTCTGAGCCGTGCGCTCAAGACCGGAGTGAATTTTATTATGATTCCTCTGTTGGCACTGTTCCTTTTGAATCTGTCCTCCATCGTAGTTGTGAAGGTGAGCAACATTATTATTGATGCTTACGGCGTGACGGATGCCGACAGCCCGCCGACGATCGGAACGGTTATCTTCCTGACCGGAAGTATGGAAGCGGGATACGAGCAGATGGAAAAAAAGGAAGAGCTGAATGATTACGTGAAAAGCAAATCGTATGTAGAGGCGGATGATTCGACTTACCTGCAGTTGTATAAAGAGTATCAGGAATCATTGAAGAAGGTAAGCTTCAATACTTCTCCAAGAAAAGAGTATTTTACGATGGAGAAGAAATATTACGACAAGAAATCGGACGGAGAGCTGGAACTGAAGGATTATTTTGACCCGAAGGGCTTCGATATGATAATCTGTCTGGTCTGCACCGTATTAGTTATCTTCATTATGGCGTCGGATATCTTCCTGTTCGTCCGAAGAATCTTCGAATTGCTGATTCTGTATCTGGTGTCACCGCTGTTCGCATGTACGATGCCGTTTGATGACGGAGCCGCCTTTTCCAAATGGCGTAATCTCTTTATCGCGAAGTTCTTCTCCGGATTCGGTTCCGTCTTTGGAATGAAACTGTATCTGGTATTGGTACCGATTATTGTGGGAGGAGACATTACGCTCAACGCGAATCCGACCGTTGACTATCTGATAAAGCTTTTCGTAGTAATCGGAGGAGCATGGGCGACCTATAAATCGCAGCATTTGATTCTTCAGATTCTGAATCCGGAGGCCGCGGCGGCGGCACAGGAGAGCACGGCGATGATGGTCGGAGCTGTGATGACAGTGGGAAGCGCGATTGCGACAAGAGGCTCATCGCTTATTGGAAACGTGACGGGCAGCAAAGGAAAGGCAGCCAAAGGTAGTTCGGGTTCCTCTTCCGGAGGAGGCTCGGATAAAGAGTCGGGAGGTTCCTCAAAGGGTTCCTCAGGTGACGGGCAGGCCTTTCGAGGCTGATGAGAAATAACGGAGGAAAGGAGGGAAAGTCGAGGTAGCATGCTCGACGGCGTTTTATGGATATTGTATATCTTGGTTTGTTTTCAAAAGTATTGAACTGGGTCCTGGATAAGATATTCAACCCGATATTCAAGTTTATTTCCAATCTCCTGAGCACAGTGTTCGGATGGATCTTTGACAAGGTGTTGGGACCGATTATCAGCTCGGTTCTGGTGCCGATTATGAACTGGCTGATTGAGACCATATTTGAGCTGTTTGCGGAAGTATTTTACCGTATCTATGTAGCGATCCTGTCGCTGGTGGATACGATGCAGATGGCATTCGATGTCCTGATTGGACTGACGCCTGTAAAGGATGATGATTCACTGTTGGATGTCTTAATCCAGAATGACAACATTTCAACCGCGTTTTGGCAGATCGCAATACTGGGATTGGGAATTGCCATGATGCTGACGATATTTGCGACGGCCAAGTCGGCGTTTGATTTGGACTTTGAGAATAAGCGTCCGGTGGGAGCGGTAATGAGAGCCTTTTTTAAGACCTGCGTGAATTTCCTGATGGTCCCGTTACTGTGTCTGTTCATGGTCAAATTATCGGGAGTCATTCTGAGCGGGATCGATACGGCTTTGGCACAGGGCGAGTGTACGATCGGCAATACAATCTTTTTAACCTCGTCACTTGACGCGGCGAAGAACAGTAAGTATAATACGAGCACGGCAAGCGATCCGACATCTGTCGGATTCACGGATAAGATTCGAAATCCTTATTACGAAGGCAGCAAGTCGTATAAAGAGGTCGAGATTGTCCGAGGGGACTTTGTTTTTTCAAAGTTTGATTACGTAGTCGGCTACTTCATGTCGATTTTCGTCCTGATTATCTTGGCACTATGCCTGATTACGTTTGTTCAAAGAATATTTGAGGTAATCGTCCTATATCTGATATCGCCGCTGTTTGTGTCGACGATGCCGTTAGATGACGGCGAGCATTTCAAAAAATGGCGGGAGATGTTCATCGCAAAGATTTTCACCGGGTTTGGATCGGCGATTGGAATGAGGGTTTACCTGATGCTGGTTCCGGTTATTATGGGAAACTCAATTGTATTCTACAATTCGGCACTCGGCGAAAGAATGAGTACGGAGATGACATACGTGATGAAGCTTCTCTTTGTAGTTGGCGGAGCGTTTGCGGTATGGAAGTCAAGTTCGATGTTAACAACGCTTTTGAACTTCCAGGCCGGGCAGGGAGAGCATGCTGCTCAGGGATTGGTCGGCGGTGCGGCAGCCTGGGCGGGGCATAAAGCGGTGAATGGAGTCTCCAGTGTATTCTCAAGTTCCGGAAGCAGGTCCGAGAAAGAGGAAGCAAAGAGAGAGAAGAATCAGGAGGCGGATCAGCGATTCAATGAGATATCACAGTCCGCTGCAGGAAGCTCCGGAATTCCCGGTGTTTCTGCAAAGAGCATGAACCTTGTAAAGAAAGCGGAGGCCAAGGACGATGCGCTGCGCAAGGCAGCTGCCAGTATAAATGCGAACGCGCCAAATTACGCAAAACAGCACGGAGGAAAGATTGGCGGCCTGAATGTGGAGTCGATTGGCGAATCGGCTTCGCAGAGAGATGCTTCCGGTAACGGAGCATTCGCAGGCGGTATCGGAGCGTCAGGAGCAGCGGCCGGAGCGGCAGATACCAATGCGGCAGGAGCAGCGTTCGGAACGGCGGGCACCGGCACGTCAGGAGCGGCGGCCGGAGCGGCAGGTACCAATGCGGCGGGAGCAGCAAGCGGAACGGAAAACACCGGTGCGGCAGCCGGAGCCGGAACATCCGGTGCAGGAGGAACCCTTTCGAATGGCGCGGCGGTATCTTCGCCGAAGCTTCATCCGAAGGCGGGCAGGACCGCATTATCACTTGGAAGTCTGAAGTTCCAATATAATAAGGATGGTAAGATAAGACTGGGCTGGAGCGGGAAGCTGGTTCGGTTCGGTCAGAACGGCGATGGAACATCCGGATTCCGGATTCTGGGAATGGGCAAAACCCGTGATGCCAGCGGAAGAACGGTTGAATCCAAGACCTGGTTTACGAAGAAGAAATATGATGAGAACGGGAATCGCACCAGCCTTACCGTGAATATTCCCAAGCTTGCCAAGGTTAAGGTTACACCGAATGGCAGACAGCTCAAGAGTATCCCGCTGATTGGCCTTAAGACCAAGCAGCAGGCGGACGGAAAAGCAGCGGTTACGAATCTGTTCGGAATGAAGTTCGCATATTCGGTTGACTCGCAGGGAAAGAGAAAGCTGGAGGGTGCGAAGGTCGGTTCCCTGGTATTTGGAGCTCCGGGAGCGGATACCATGCCGGAGAGTCCCGCGCAGCCGCAGGCTGCGGCACCGGAAAATCCAGCACAGCAGCAATCGCAAACGGTACCGGAGAATCCTGGGCAGCCGCCGCAGGCGTCCGCGACACCGGAGATTTCCGAGCAGCGGTCCGCAGCACCGGAGAACGGAACACAGCAGCAGTCCGCAGCACCGGAGAACGGAACACAGCAGCAGTCCGCAGCACCAGAGAACGGAACACAGCAGCAGTCCCGAACGGCATCAGAACTTCCGCCGCAGCCGGAGATACCGCAGGCACCGGAAGTCCCGTCACAGCCGGAGATACCGGCACCGGAAGCTTCCACAGGAAGTTCCTCCGAATCCAATGACGCATAAGGAGCGGTCACATATCGAGACAGACGCCGCCTTCGGGCGGCAGAATGAGAGGAAAGCATGAGAATTATACCGAAAAAAACAAAGGTTGCAATCGAATTCTTTAAGGGTATCGAGCTGTTGGATGTTCTGGTCGGACTGCTCGGAGTTTCGATCGCCACCGCACTGTTTGTATCGAATATCCCCAACCGTATGTGGCTGGTCCTGATTGTGGTAATCATATTTATCGCTCTGATTATACCTCTTGATGAGGAAAAGGGGTATATGATGATTTACAACGCGCTGAAGTATCTGGCACGCTACAAGAAATTTGTAAAGACGGAGAAACAGGAGGCACAGGCAGGAACCGAGGCCGGAACGGATGGTACGGCGGAGGGAAAAGAAAAGAAAAAAGCATCGAAGAATGCGGCTCCCAAAGCCAAGAGCGCATCATACAGGAGCGCGGGAAAGCATCCCGATGTGGCGGCGATCACGCCGTTTACCGGAATCTCGGACGGATTTATCGAGTACGGCGGCCAGTATTACGCAGCGGTCGTAGAGATTCCTTCGATTGAATTTCGCTTTATGACGCTGTCCAAGCAGAACAATATGATTGATAAGGTGTTTGGTTCCGTTCTTCGAACCGTGGTAGGTTCTGAGACCGCTTCGATGGTAAAGATCGACAGACCGATCATCTATGATGATTTTATTCGAAGCGAAGAGCAGAAGATTGCTGAGCTGAAGGAAGCGTTTATCAATGACCTGATTAATGAAGAAGAGCTGACGGATCGAATCGCAATTATCTATGACAGAATCGAGCAGATTAAGAAGCTCAACTATGAGGATAAGGTATACGTACCGTTCCACTACCTTGTCTTTTACGACAAAGACAGAACAACGCTGCGTGACCAGACCCATACCATGATTAATGTATTCGCCGGCAACGATATGGAGTGCAGGCGGCTGAATGATAAGGAGCTTGCCGTATTCCTCAAATACAACTATACGCTTGAATTTGATGAGCGCGAGGTTGAGAAACTGAAGCCGGAGGAATACATGGACTGGATTCTTCCGAAGAAGATTGAATTCGCGGCGAGAACCATCAAATACGATGACCTCTACACGCACACCCTTCGTATCACGGATTATCCGACGCAGGTTGGAAATGCCTGGGGACATCAGATGTTTAATCTTCCAAGCACCAGGGTGAACCTGAAGATGAAGCCAATAGACCGCTACAAGGCGGTACGCCGAATCGACCGTGCGATTGACGAGCTGCGCGGGCAGGGCGGAGCAACCGGAAGAACCAGTAAGCTGATTGAATTAAGCAACCACATTGATACGCTCTCCGAGCTTTTAACGCTTCTGCAGAACGACAATGAGACGATGTTCGATATCAATATCTACGTCACAATTTACGACTACGAGATGTCGAAGAGAATGCTGGAGCCGAAGACGAAGAAGAGCATGCAGGTAGATGAAAGACCCTCGATTTCAATTAAGAAGCAGATTAAGAGAACGCTCGCGGAGGGCAATTTCAAATCCATCGATATGTTCGCCCAGCAGTTTGAAGCGTACGCTTCCAGCCAGATTTCCGCGTATGATGCCTTTACCGCGAAGAGCCGCGGCATTCACTCCACTTCGATAGCGGCAGCATTCCCCTATGTGTACAGTATGCTGTGCGATAAGGAAGGAGTGATGATTGGAAGAACGGGAGGAAGACCGGTATTTGTAAACTTCTTCCAGCGCGATAAGGAACGTGTCAACAGCAACATGGTCGTAATCGGTAAGTCCGGAAGCGGTAAGTCCTTTGCAACCAAGACGCTGCTTGCGAACCTGGCCGCGGAGGACAGTAAGATATTTATTCTGGATCCGGAGAACGAGTACACGCAGCTTGCCCACAATCTGGACGGTAAAGTGATTGATGTGGGAAGCGCAACCCAGGGACGATTGAATCCCTTCCATATCATCATGAGCATGAGTGATGAAGAGGGAGACGAGGATGTGCAGACGAGTTTTAACATGCACCTGCAGTTCCTGGAGGAATTCTACCGACAGATTCTGCCCGGAATTGATTCGGATGCGTTAGAGTATCTGAACAATCTGACGATTCGAATGTATGAATCCAAGGGAATCGACGCGGACACGGATCTGAGTAAGCTCAAGCCCGAGGATTATCCGATCTTCGATGATTTGTATGATAAGATACTCAACGATTATCAGTTCTCAAGCGGAGAGTACAGCAAGGCGAACCTGAGGGTTCTGCTGAACTATATCTCCAAGTTCGCAACCGGCGGCCGCAATTCGAGCCTCTGGAACGGCGAAGCGTCAATCTCGACGAACGAGAACTTCATCGTATTTAACTTCCAGTCGCTGCTCGCCAACAAGAACAATACAGTGGCGAACGCGCAGATGCTGCTGGTTCTTAAGTGGCTCGACAACGAGATCATCAAGAACCGCGACTACAATATGAAATACGGAGCCAAGCGCAAGATTATCGTGGTAATCGACGAAGCGCACGTCTTCATTGATGAGAAATACCCGATAGCACTTGACTTCATGTACCAGCTTGCAAAGCGTATCCGTAAATACAACGGTATGCAGATTATTATTACCCAGAACATCAAGGACTTTGTGGGAACCGAGGAGATTGCGAGAAAGTCCACAGCGATCATCAACGCCTGTCAGTATTCCCTCATCTTCCCGCTGGCGCCGAACGATATGATCGATCTGTGTAAGCTCTATGAGAAAGCCGGAGCGATCAACGAGAGCGAGCAGGAAGAGATTGTGAACAACGGAAGAGGACGCGCGTTCGTGATTACCTCACCGTCAAGCAGAACCTGTATCGACATCGTGGCGACCGAGGAAGTTCAGGAGATGTTCACCATGTAGTCAGTCCGGTTTCAGCGGCCGGGTATGAAAGGAGCGAAGGTGACAAGATGAAAAAAAGAAGAAGAATAGCTGCAATCCTGCTCTTGACCCTGTGTACGGTCCTGATGTCCGGCTGTGGTTCCGAGAAGAATGGCGGATTGTATGGACAGATCAAGCAGGAAGGCGTGCTTACGGCGGCAGTCGTACAGGATAACGCTCCCTATTCCTGGTATGATGCTGGGACACAGACCTATTCGGGAATCGAGATCGAGATTCTAAAGGCTGTGGCGGAAGAACTTGGGGTCACCCTGAATTATTATCCGACCTTAAGAGCCGGCCTTACCGAGGTTGTAAAGGCGCAGGAAGCGGATATTGCAATTGGCCGAATCAACGAAAAGGATGTCTCATCCGGGCAGGTAGAGTTGAGCACTCAGTACGGGACGGGGTTCCTGTATGTGGTAACGGTAAGAGGCGATTTTTCTTGTATGTTCAGTTCATTTGACGGAGAGCAGATCGGACTCAGCCGGAAGATTTCAGACGGCGCGGAAGTAGAGCTGTACACGATTGAGGATGTGACACAGACCTACTATGATACCACGGATACTGTGGAGACGGATTTGCTGTCCGGTACGATTGCAGGTTACTTCTGTTACGAAGAAGAAGCAAAAGCGCTGCTGGCATCCGGAAAGCTCCAGGCGCAGACAATAACGGATTATGACCCGGAGCGATACTGCATCGCAGTACAAAAGAATAATCCGGATATGATACAGCTGCTCAATGAGGTTATTCAGGAGATGACGGAGGACGGAAGGCTTGCCCAGGCGATTCTCCAGTACCAGTAACCCGGAAAGGAGGCGCGTCAGATGGGATATTTCGACAGCCCGAAGAACCGGGCAATATGGGAGATCGAGCTGAAGGAGCTGAAGAAGGAAAAGCAGAACCGCAGGCTTGCAGGAGAAGAAGGGCCGCGTAAGACCAGTGTCCAGGCGGCAAAGGAGGAGATTCCCGGAAGGGAACGCACCAGCTACAAAGAGCTTTTGGCGGAAGAGAATGCGGCAAGAGGCTTTAAGGCTTCAGGCGGCCGCAGCCGGTCCGTGGTTCTGCAGCAGGAAAAGCAGAATGTCAGGCAGATGCGGACTCCGGAGCGATAGAAAAAAGGAGGCGCAATGAGACGAATACTTGTGGCAGTATGTGCACTTCTGATTGGAATGATAGTCGCAGGGAACCCGGTCAGTGCCGAGCAGACAGAGATTTCTCTTATCTGCGAGGAGACAGAGGAAGGTATGAACCGCTATGAGAACGCGCAGGGAGTCGGGTTCGAGACGAATATCTCAGATGGAGATACGGATGCGTACATGGTAATATTCTCCTTTGACGAGGGCGTTATCTGGAAGCTGGTGAAGGACGGCGAGGTGATTCCCTATGAGAACGAGGAATTCCTTATGGACGCAGGAAGCTACTCCCTTATGGTAACCTTCTCGAACATAACGGATGTGTATGCGACCTTCAATTTCCGGATAACAGAGGAGACAGACAGCGAATTTGGAATCTTCCAATTCGGAGAGGTGATCGAAGATCCGGATATGAGCGTCTCCTTTGATGAGAGCAGGCAGATGTTCCATTATCGGCTGCCGAACGGCTCCGGATTCTACGCGTCGGTTCCGCAGGGAGGAATCGCGGCGATGAAAGCGACCTTTGAGTTCTCCCAGGAATATTCGCTTACCGTCAAAAAAGACGGGGCCAGCGTACAATACGACATGTCGAAAGGATTTACCGAAGCGGGGGTCTATACGATACGGATTGTAAGAACCAGCGGATATGACTCATCGGAATCCGATAATAATACGTATATTGTGAATTTCACATTCCGCGTGATTACCGGAAATGTATCTTCACTGAACGTTGTGAATGCACCGGAAGGATTCCTTCTTCGGGAAATCTGGCTGGACGGGGAATTGCAGGAGAGAAAGAGCGATACCTGGCACTGGCTGGCAGCGGACGGAATCTATGAATGCATATTTACGGGAAAGAATGACAGCTCGCTGTTCTATTCGATTACCTTTAAAAAAGATACTGTGGCTCCGTTCCTGAAATTTTCGGAAGGAGCATTTGAGAAGAATGCGGAAAGGATACAGTATTATCCCTGCGAGGAGGGCTGTACCATTGTTGTTACCCGCGACGGAGAATATTATACACCGGCAGCCAATACGCTGGCGGCGGGCGGAAAATACCGCATATCCGTAAGCGACAGCGCGGGAAACGTCCGAATCTATTCGGTTCAGATACAACAGAGCATTCAGTTGTTTGATTACAGAATGGTTATATTATTTGCGTGTGTTGTGCTTGTGTTCGGAGGATATCTGGTGTACATCAGAACACACATGCGAATATTATAATAAATAAATAATTTTTTCCTAATTGAAAGGAGGAAAAGTATGAACGCATTATTATTTCTTACCAACAATCCCTTTGCAAAGGTGATTAGCCCAATCGTTGATCTGCTGGACATGGTAGTGAATCCCGCTCTGCTGCTGGTTGGTGCTCTGGGAGCAATTTATTGCATCCTTCTCGGCGTTAAGCTTGCAAAGGCAGAGGAGCCGCAGGAACGCGATAAGGCAAAGAACAGCCTGAAGAATGCGATTATCGGATTCGTCCTGATCTTCGTCCTGATTCTTGCGTTAAGAATCGCTCTTCCGGCTATGTCTAGCTGGCTAAATGAGGCAACCAAGGCGGCAACAAGCACAGCAGCAAAGTAAGAAAGGCTGGAAAGCCGACAGAACGAATTCTTTGATACATAAGAAATTATGATCAAAGACATTTCGAAAGGAAGGGCATAATAGCAGGAGCGGTCGGAAAAGGGAGGTATGAGATGGGGCGTAAGCCGCCCCCCATTCCGCCGCTTCCTGCAGCAATTCCGTATTTGCGCAAAATGCGTGTGACCCGGAGACACTCCGGGAATTCAAGTGGAGGTGCATATTGTGAAGAGAATCATAGTCAGTCTTCTTTGTATCATCTGTGTTTTGTTCACAGGATGCAATTCCCTGTTTTTGGGAGATACGGAGGTTGTGCTGTTGAGGCAGGAAGAGTTCTTTCCTTCATCTGCGTACGCATATGAGAATGCACAGAAGACGCAGATGAATATGGAGGAAGGAGTGGATGCGTTCTACATGAATCCCTATCACTCCAAGGATCCGGATGATCTTCTTTATTTTGAATGCCTTGATATGATTGGAGAGAGCATATTTATTTATGGATATCAGACGATTATTCGGGAACCGCAGACGGAAGATGAGGAAGAAGAGAAGAAAGAGATTATATTTGAGACCGATTACGTGGATGGCCAGGGGGTATTAAAGGCCTATCAGATTACCCGCGATTCTGAGGGGAATATCGTGGAACGAAAGGATGTCTCAAGTGAATATCAATACGATAATTCGGTAACGGGTTCCAGTACGGCTGCAAAGGATTCGCAGGAAGAGTCGCAGTCAAGCGGCATGTTTGCGGCGGAGACAAAAGAAAAGGTCACGCCTACGCCGTCTCCCACCCCGTCCCCTACGCCGACCCCGGCTGTTACCATAACAGCGGAGGATGGTAAGACCGTATCCAAGGACGAGGAAGTGAAGAACGAGAAGAAGAATATCGGCAAGATGGTAACGCAGTTCATGGCCTATAATTTTAAGACCAGGCAGGCGCACATTATCTTTAAACATATCACGGGCGGTTCGGAGGCGCAGTCTTTATATATGCAGGAGCTTCCGCAGGCGAGCTCGGGCTGGGACAGAGACTACTTCCTTTATTTTAACCAGCAGTGCTATTATTACCGGCTTAAGCTGTCGGGAGGGATGAAGAGCGAACTCTACAACGCGGCGGATGCCTCGTTCGGAATCGAGGGTGCCTTTGCTTTAGTAGACACGCAGGGAAGTCAGGAGAAGTCCATCATTATCAAGAATGTCTGCTCAACCGGACAGAATGACCGTATCCATATCTCTACGGTCATTGAACGCTCCGCGATTGATGAGAACACGGATATTCCGGAGGACGTTGAAGAAGAATCGGAGCTTCCCGAAGATCTGTACGGAACTGTCGGAATCCGAATTCAGATGGAATTCCCGACGACGGATTCCATGTGGTTCGAGCGGAAGGACGGGGACGTCTATCATTTCATGAATACAGAACTGCAGCTTAAAAAGGCGGACGGAAGCACCTTTAGTACCTTGCCGCGTAACGGCTCCGTCATCGGAACGGTTAAGTTCGAGAATGAATATGTTACCGAGTGGCTCAGCGGTGTTATCGACTATGTGGAGGACTGGTATGTGGAGAGTCCGCCGGAAGCACCGGAGTATCCGAGTGAATTCGAGCGGGACGATGTTAAGACGAATACGCTCAGCGGGATTACCATTCCATTGAGCTATCCGGCAGAGCTGACGGATAAGGTGCTGGAATATCTGTTCGAGGTGGAGAGCTACCTTCAGGAAAAGGCCGATTATGAGACACGCAAGTCCTCGGATACGCTTAAGACGACAACCAAAAAAAGAAGCACCATAACCGATGCGCAGTATTCTTATGAAGACGTGGAAGGCTATGAGCATACTGGAATTCGGATATACATAAAAAAGGGCGGAAGCTGTTTCCTAGTTCGCTATCTGTATACGATGTCAACAACCATGCCGTATTACAATACAGGACGTATTATATATGCGGACACGAAAGCTTATGTACTGGATCAGGAAGCGGAGACCAGTGTGTTCTATAGTACAATGAATGGTATCGGAGTAATACCGCTGGATAATACGACGGTGCACACCTATCTGATTGCGGATTCCGAGTTAAGAAGCGTATCCCAGATGCCGGCTGGTGCGGTAAAGGGAATCATGGGCTTTTCGAATCAGTATATCTATCTGCTTAAGGAAGGAACCTTATCCGGCCAGACCTACTATAATGCAGAAGGTTCCGGAACCTTCAGCAGCGGAAATACGGCGATCCGGATTCCGTATTCCGAGATCTGGAAGCCGATTGAGAGAACGCAGGAGGTAGAACGGGAGAGCGTCAGTACGGTAACGCCGAATGAGACCGGGGATGTCAGCAATGATACGACCATCACACAGAGAACGGACTCGAAGGGCAAAACGATTGATACGAGCGGAGTGAATACCGGCAAGTCGGACGATGAGCTTTTAGATGGTCTGCCGTCGGTGAACACGGACAATACGCAGACGAACAGTTCGGGCGTCGGAGGAACGAGCTACTTCGGTGACGGTAATGACCTGACCGGAAGCACGGAGAATGTGAATCTTGACGAGGCAGATCCGGCGGAATTCTACAGCGTAAAGAATTTCATTATTCGGAGTAATGATGTGATTATTACCTCTCGTTACTGCGGAATCATCGTATATCAGACCGGCACGTACCGAAAGGTAGAGCGGGTGCACGAGGGATGCTTTTATCGTTCCTTTGCATCCTCAAAGAGCGGCTATTATGTCGCAGTCGGATATCCGGAGACCAATGTCAATTATCAGGATTACGATATTGTGAATGCGAAAGCATTCGAGTATAGACTGACGACTGCGACCGCTCAGGCAGATACGAATCCGGGAACACGGCCGATTCGTATCCAGCTTGCGGCGCTTGCAGTTCCGGAATACCAATTTTGTAAAAAAACGTGTTTGTTTTGAAAGAGATTCCATTTCAAAGAGAAATGTGTTATACTGATTACAACAACAAAGAACAAGTTTTATCAGCAATTCCAATAACAGAAAGGGGATTACCATTATGACAGTAGAAGAATTAATGAAGAAAGCAACGAACGAGCAGATTGAAAAGATTCAGGCATGCCAGAATAAGGCGGAGATTTTAGAAGCGGCAAAGGCAGAGAACTTCCCCCTTACAGAAGAAGAGGCGGAAGAGATCATGAAGGTATTATATCCGCCGTACGGTGAGATATCGGATGATTCCCTGGATCTGGTAGCCGGAGGCAAGGGAAAGAAAGAGTGTGAGCACAAGAGCGCGACAACGCTGCTTGGCTGGCATGTTAATTCGAGTGGAAAGCAGGTCTTTGAGTACAGATGCAATTCCTGCGGTAAGACGTTCGAGAAAGAGCAGAAGTAAGAAGTTATAATGATTGAGCAGCGGAACCTTTGGTTCCTGTTATCAGAAAAGAGAAATGGGGAGTCCCGTTCTAACGGAACTCCCTCTTTCTCTTTCTTTTTATACTTAATTCCTCTTAAATGCCTGCTCACAATACATGCACCGATAGATCCCCTTTTCCGGATCCGCCAGCTTAAAGGTATGCGGCAAAGCGGTCTCAACCGAGGTAATACATCTCGGATTCTTGCACTTGATAATACCGGTTACAGTCATCGGGAAGCGCAGAGAACGCTTCTCAGCGATCTTACCGTTGCGGATAATATTAATGGTAACCGTAGGATCGAGCACCGCGATCATATCCAGGTCCAGTTCTGGAATCCCTTCAATCTTAATGATATCCTTCTTGCCCATCTTATTGCTGCACGCATTCTTAATGATTGCAACGCTGCAGTCCAGCTTTTCGAGATTCAGATAATTATAAATAGCCATGGAGCCGCCGGCCTTGATGTGGTCGAGCACAACTCCTTCGGTTAATCCTCCAATATTCAACATATGAGATCCCTTTCTTTCTGATAATGGGGCGCATACTTCGAAAGAAGCAGAGCGCCTGCAAACAATGCGGCGTTAATCCACATGAACTCCGAGCAGCGTCATAATCAATGCCATTCTGGCGTAGACGCCGTATTTGGCCTGCTTAAAATACGCGGCACGCGGGTCGGAATCAACTTCGGTTGCAATTTCATTGACGCGGGGCAGGGGATGAAGCACTAACATGTCCTCTTTCGCAAGTGCCATCTTCTTGGCATCCAGAATGTAGGTATCCTTCAGGCGAATATAATCCTCCTCGTTGAAGAAACGCTCCTTCTGAACGCGGGTCATGTAAAGAAGGTCAAGCTCCGGAAGCACCTCTTCCAGAGAGCGAACCTCCTTGTAAGGAATCTGATTCTTATCCAGAACACCTTCACGAATATAAGTAGGAAGCTTTAACTCATCCGGGGAAATCAGCACAAACGAAATCTCCGGATAACGAACCATCGCGTTAATCAGAGAGTGAACCGTACGGCCGAACTTTAAATCGCCGCACAGACCGATCGTTAAATGATCGAGCCTTCCTTTTAAATTCTTAATTGTGAGAAGATCAGTAAGAGTCTGAGTCGGATGATTGTGTCCGCCGTCACCGGCATTGATCACCGGGATCTCAGAATACATGGAAGCAACTAAGGGAGCGCCTTCTTTGGGATGACGCATCGCACAGATATCGGCATAGCCGGAAATAACACGGATCGTATCAGCAACGCTTTCGCCTTTTGATGCGGATGAAGAATCAGCAGAAGAAAAACCAAGAACACTGCCGCCGAGGTTCAGCATCGCGGCTTCAAAACTAAGTCGGGTTCTTGTGCTTGGCTCATAGAAGAGAGTCGCAAGCTTTTTTCCGTGGCAGCATTCGGAATACTTCGCCGGATCACGGATGATGTCCTCCGCCAGATTGAGAATATCCGCAAGCTCTGTAACGGATAAATCAAGGGGACTGATTAAGTGTCTCATAAGCACCTCCGTAGGAATTCGATTTTCATGTTCAACTAATTATTATAATGCGGATATCAGAAAAAAACAAGGGGAAAAATGAAAAATTTTGCAGCTTTATCGGAATAAAACAGTCCGCCCCCGCAGCAGAGGCTCTCCAACTCGCCCTTTCATCAGTACCGGGCGTAGTTAGAGATCCCCTGCAGCGGGGGCGGGTGTCCCTATATCAGAGCACTTTCTTAGAAACCAAAATATCTCTTTGTATTATTGTACGAAATATCCTGAACAATCTGTCCCAGCGCTTCCATGTCGTTGGGATATTCGCCATTCTCGACCCAGGTACCGATGAGATCACAGAGAATTCTTCTGAAATACTCATGTCTGGTGTAAGAGAGGAAGCTTCTGGAATCCGTCAGCATACCAACAAAATTGGAGAGCAGACCGAGATTGGCGAGACTGGTCATCTGCTCGATCATACCGATCTTATTATCGCAGAACCACCACGCGGAACCCTGCTGAATCTTGCCGATCGCCTTGGAATCCTGAAAACATCCGATGATAGTGCCGATTGCCGCGTTATCGGTCGGATTCAGGGAATAGATGATGGTCTTCGGAAGCTCGTCCGTCTCGTTGAGCGCGTTCAGGAAATCCGCCAGCTCAGCGGAAGGACCATACGTATTGATCGCGTCAAAACCGGTATCCACGCCAAGCTTCTTATACATCAGCTTGTTGTTGTCGCGCTTTGCGCCGTAATGCAGCTGCATCACCCAGCCAAGACGTGCGTATTCCCTGCCGATAAATACCATAAATGCAGTCTTGAACTGCAGCTCTTCTTCGTAAGTGGGCATCTCGCCGGCCAGTCTCTTCGCGAAGATTGCTTCAATCGTCTCTTCGGACGCGGGCTTGTACATTACATAATTCAGGCCGTGGTCGGATGCGTGGCAGCCCATGGAAGCGAAGAATGCAAGACGGTTCTTCAGCGCTTCCTTCAAATCAGCGAAGCTCGTAATCGCCATTCCGCTTGCCGCTTTTAGCTTTGCGAGGTACTCAAGATAATCGGGCTTCTCCAGGTTCATCGCCTTATCAGGGCGCCATGCGGGAAGAACGGTTACCTCGCAGGTCGGATCCTCTGCGATCATCTTGTGCCACTCTAAGGAATCAGCCGGATCATCCGTCGTGCAGATTAACTCAACGTTAGAATCCTTAATAATGCTGCGAACGCTGGTAGCGGGATCGGTAAGCTTCGCATTCGTGATATTCCAGATCTCTTCCGCAGTCTTGCCGCTTAACGGAGTGGTGCAGTCAAAATACTTCTGAAGCTCCAGGTGACTCCAGTGATAGAGCGGGTTGCCGATTGCCTTCTGGAGGGTCTCAGCCCACTTCTGGAACTTCTCACGATCGGAAGCGTCGCCGGTGATATAAGCCTCTTCAACCCCGTTGGAACGCATCTGACGCCACTTGTAGTGGTCGCCGCCGAGCCATACCTGGGTGATATTGTCAAAATGTCTGTCCTCTGCAATTTCCTGCGGATTGATGTGGCAGTGATAGTCGATAATCGGCATCTTCTCCGCATACTCATGATAGAGTGTTTTGGCTGTTTCATTGGATAATAAGAAATCCTTGTCCATAAATGCTTTCATAAATGGAACCTCCTTCAATAAAGTATATTAATAGAATATTTAATAAAATACAATTACCGCAAACCCACACTAAAGCCTTGCCGTACCGCGTACGACAAGCTCATTCGAGATGGTAGTCTTGTTCGGAACATCATTCCCGCCAAGGACCCGCATCAGCGTCGAGACGGTAGTAATGCTTAAGGTCTCGACATGATTGTCAATCGAGGTCAGCTCCGGCTCCGAACAGACGGCAAGCATCGAGTTGTTGTAACCAACAACAGCAAACTCCTCCGGAATGCGAAGTCCCTGTTCTCTGGCATACTTGACCGCGCCGACCGCGAGACTGTCCTCCGCGCCGAATACCGCATCAAATACCAGTCCCCGTCCCTTCAGGGAGCATAAAAGTTCTTTCGTCTGTGCAATGTCATTCGCGCATAGGCACACCGACTCCTCCGGAGCGGGAAGCCCTGAGGCGCTTAAAGCATCCCGGAAGCCGGACAGCTTCTGAAGAGCGCTGTACGAACGGGAGCAGTAGAGGAACAGCGGCCTGCGATAGCCCGCTTCTATCAGCCTTATCGTGCCATCGTAGACAGCCTGGTAATCATCGCAGAGCGTACAATAAATATTCGGATGCGCGAGATAGCCGTTAATCAGCATAACCGGCACCTCGTTCGCCGCGTCAATCATGTACTGGTTGTCCTTTTTCGCGGCTTCCAAAAAATTAGACCCCACCAAAATAATCGCGTCCACCCGCTTGGACAGCAGAAGCTTCAAATAGTTCTGCTTGGTGGAAAGCTCATAACCGGTGCAGCAAAGAAAGGAGTCATAGCCGTTCTTGCGAAGATTCTGCTCAAGGTAATAGACCGCGTTGGCAAGAAAGGGATCGGAAGAATCCGCACACATAATACCGATGGTATTCATCGTATTCAGCCCAAGCCCCCTTGCAAATACATTCGGGGTATAGCCGAGCTCCTCCATAACAGCAAGCACCTTCTCGCGGGTTTTGCTGCTGACATTGGCGCTGCCGTTGATCACGCGGGAAACCGTGGCAATCGAAACGCCGGCCTTCTCGGAGACATCATAGATATTCACGGGTTTCACCTCCTGATTAATGTGTAAGCCCTTACAAAAACATAAGAGCAAAAAACCTATTTCAGGGTTAATTATACTATACCTTAATGGGATTGGCAAGGGTGAAACGGAAATTTTTCCAATAAGGTGTATTATTGTATTCGCAGATGATAGAATGCGCGGCAAAACGAAAAAACGAAGAAAAAGTCATTGACAATATCGCCGTAATAGGATAAGATAAAAATGTAAACGCTTACAAAATGTAACGAAAGAGAACGGACGAAAGAATCAAGAACAGGATATCGGAAGCAAGCTGTCAAGAAGTTACTAAGTTGTCAGGATACATTTATGTATCTAAAAAATATAATACGAGGAGAAGCAAGGATGAAGGTATTGAACAAATCTATCTCAAAAGCAGTGGACAGACCGGTCAAAGTACTTCAGTATGGTGAGGGCAATTTTTTAAGAGGTTTTGTAGACTACATGATCGATGTGGCGAATGAGGAGGGCGTATTTGATGGAAGTGTTGCAATTGTAAAGCCTATCGCGTTCGGAAGTCTTAAGAGCTTCCGGGAACAGGAGTGTCAGTATACCTTATCCCTGCGCGGTAAGGAGAACGGTGAGACCAGAGTGGTGAATCGTGTAATCACGAGCGTATCGGACGCGGTCGACGCAATCGGCGAGTATGAGAGATACGCAGCTTATGCGAAATGCGAGACGCTGCGCTTTGTTGTGTCCAATACAACGGAGGCTGGTATCGTATATGATGAGACAGATGAGTTCGACGCGGCGCCTCCGAAGACCTATCCCGGCAAGCTGACCAAGTTCTTATATGAAAGATTTACCGCGTTTCACGGCGATCCGGAGAAGGGCCTGATTATTATTCCCTGTGAGCTGATCGAGAATAACGGCGGCACCTTAAAGGACTGTGTTCTGAAGTTCGCCGCGCTTTGGAAGTTATCCGACGCATTTGTAAGCTGGGTCAGAGATGCCTGCATCTTCTGCAGCACGTTAGTTGACAGAATCGTAACCGGTTATCCGAAGGAAGAGGCGGCTGCGATGTGCGGGCAGTTCGGTTATCAGGATGATCTGTTAGACACCGGTGAGATCTTTGCGCTCTGGGTGATTGAGAGCGAGAAGGAGATTAAGGACGAGCTTCCGCTTGATAAGGCAGGACTTCCGGTTATATTCACCGATAATCAGAAGCCTTACAGAGAGAGAAAGGTCCGCATTCTGAACGGTGCGCATACTTCGTTCGTTCTGGCTTCTTACCTGGCGGGCAATGATTTTGTAAAGGAATCCATGGAAGATACGGATGTGCGTAAATTTATGATGACCACGGTATTTGATGAGATTATCCCGACGCTTTCCCTTCCGGAGGAGGAGTGCAGGGAGTTCGCGAACGCAGTAATCGAGCGGTTTGAGAATCCGTTCATTAAGCATGCGCTGTTATCCATTTCCCTGAACTCCGTATCGAAGTGGAAGTCCAGATGTCTGCCGAGTCTGACCGGTTATATTAAGAAATTTGGCAGACTTCCGAAGCATCTGACCTTCTCGATTGCGGCGCTGATGTGCTTCTACACCGGAAGCGAGATTAGGGATGGGGCGTTAATCGGCTGCAGGAACGGTAAGGAGTATCCGATCCGGGATGATGCAAAGGTTTTGGAATTCTTCCGGGAGAACTCCGGCAGGAGTGCGGAAGAATTCGCAAAGGCATATCTGTCCCGGGCCGATTTCTTCGGTGAGGATATGACTGCTTACGAGGGATTGACTGACGAGGTTGCGGCCGATATCGAAGCGATTCGTACCAAGGGAATGCGCGAAGCAGTAAAAGCGCTGTAAAAGGAGAAGAGAACACTGTGCCGCCGCGGGCGGCAGAATGCGAGGGCGTATGCAGGATTTTATTAAGATACATGCACGCGATAATGCTGCGGTTGCTCTAAAGGATCTGGAGAAGGGCACTGCGCTTGATGTGGAAGGAATTCCGGTTGTTCTGAAGGAAGCGATTGCGAGAGGGCACAAGTTTGCGCTTGCCGATATTCCGGAGAACGGCACCGTGATTAAATACGGCGCTCCGATTGGCCGCGCAGTCACCCCGATTGCAAAGGGAGAGTGGATTCATACCCACAATGTAAAGACGAATCTGGGAGAACTGTTAGAGTATACGTATGAACCGGCGGTTGAGGAGCTCGCGCCGGTTCCGGCGGGGACCTTTCTGGGCTATCGCAGAGCAGATGGGAAGGTTGGTATCCGCAATGAAATCTGGATTATCCCGACGGTTGGCTGTGTGAATTCCATTGCAGGAGCGATGGAGAAGGCATTTGCGGCGAAGCTCGAGGGAACTTCTGTTGAGGGAATCCATTCCTTTCCGCATCCTTACGGCTGCTCCCAGATGGGGGATGATCAGGAGAATACCCGGACGATTCTTGCGGATCTGGTGAATCATCCGAATGCGGGCGGTGTATTGGTACTCGGGCTTGGCTGCGAGAACAGTAATATTGAGATTTTGAAGAATTATATCGGCGAGTACGACGAGAAGAGAGTGAAGTTCTTACAGTGCCAGGATGTGGAGGATGAGATGGAGACCGCGGATACTCTGATTGACGAGCTGGTCGGTTACGCAGGTGGATTCCGCAGGGAGCCCATCAGCGCGTCCGAGCTGATTATCGGAATGAAATGCGGCGGTTCCGATGGCCTGTCAGGAATTACGGCGAATCCGGTAGTTGGAGCATTTTCGGATAAATTGATCGCACAGGGCGGTACTACGATTCTGACGGAGGTTCCGGAGATGTTCGGGGCTGAGACATTTTTGATGGCGCGCTGTGAGAACGAGGAGCTGTTCGAAAAGACGGTGAAGCTGATTAATGATTTTAAGAATTATTTTACCAGCCATAACCAGACCATCTATGAGAATCCGTCGCCCGGCAATAAGAAGGGTGGGATTACGACACTTGAGGATAAATCGCTTGGCTGTACGCAGAAGTCCGGAAGTGCTCCGGTGAAGAATGTGCTGATGTACGGGGAACGCGCGCAGAACAAGGGGCTGACGCTCTTATCCGCACCGGGCAACGACCTGATTGCTTCGACCGCACTTGCGGCTTCGGGCGCGCATATGGTGCTGTTCACAACCGGAAGAGGAACTCCGTTCGCATGCCCGGTTCCGACGATGAAGATATCGACGAACTCACAGCTTGCCGGGAAGAAGAATAACTGGATTGATTTCGACTGCGGAACCATGGTGGAGGGAGTGACGCTTGATGAACTGTCCGACAAACTGCTTGACGAAGTGCTTGCGGTTGCGTCCGGCAAACAGGTAAAATCGGAGGCGGCCGGCTTCCATGACATGGCGATCTTTAAGCAGGGCGTGACGCTGTAGGAACAAGTGATACTGTAATTGGGTCTTGCATATCGCATGCCGAATATGCTATACTATATACGATAAAGTAAGAAGAACCGGACAAGACCGGTGCTAAACTATTCTTATTTAATTAAAGGAGATATAATCATGGCAAAAGTAGTTACTATGGGTGAGATTATGTTAAGATTATCCACCCCCGGATACGAGAAGTTTATTCAGGCAGACACATTTGATATCAACTATGGCGGCGGCGAGGCTAACGTTGCAGTTTCGTTAGCGAATTACGGCCACGACGCATCGTTCGTAACCAAGGTTCCGAAGAACCCGATCGGCGAGTGCGCTGTTGCTGCATTAAGAAAATATAACGTAGACACCACCAATATTGCAAGAGGCGGCGAGAGACTCGGTATCTATTACCTTGAGACCGGTGCTTCCATGAGAGCTTCCAACGTTGTGTATGACCGTGCACATTCCTCTATCGCAGAGGCAGATATCGCGGATTTCGATTTCGATAAGATTTTCGAGGGTGCTGACTGGTTCCATTTCACCGGAATCACTCCCGCAATCAGCGATAAGGCTGCAGAATTAACCGAAGCTGCTTTAAAGGCTGCTAAGGCGAAGGGCGTTACCGTATCCTGTGACTTAAACTTCCGTAAGAAGCTGTGGTCCTCCGAGAAGGCTCAGAGAATCATGACCAACCTGATGCAGTACGTTGACGTATGTATCGGCAACGAAGAGGACGCGGAGAAGGTTCTTGGCTTTAAGCCCGGCAACACCGATGTAACCAGCGGTTCCTTAGAGCTTGCAGGCTACGAGGATATCTTCAAGCAGATGGTGGACAAGTTCGGCTTCAAGTACGTAATCAGCTCCTTAAGAGAGAGCTATTCCGCATCCGATAACGGCTGGTCCGCAGCGATCTATGACGGCAAGGAGTTCTATCATTCCAGAAAGTACGAAGTCAGAATCGTTGACCGTGTAGGCGGCGGCGACTCCTTTGCAGCCGGTTTAATCTGCGGCTTGCTTGACGGCAAGAACTTCAAGGATGCGTTAGAGTTCGCGGTTGCGGCTTCCGCATTAAAGCACACCATCCCTGGCGACTTCAACCTGGTAACCCGCGCAGACGTAGAGAATCTCGTTGGCGGTGACGGTTCGGGCCGTGTACAGAGATAATTGCGGAATACATTTCCGATAGAAGCATAATCGAATGAATGAAAGAGTTTAGGGACACGGGTCATGAACCGGTGTCCCTTATTCTGTTAAGGGAGCGGAGACGGAAAAATCGGATAAAATATGCAAGATTCTCTGGAAAATATGCATGGATTTGGAAAATATTTTATTGTATACTTAGAATAGAAGGAAAATCAGGACAACCAATCATTGCAGTATGGAAAGGAGCATATGTTATGGAACTCAGAACAGCATCTTCCCCGAAGGACGTAAAGCACTATACAACCGAGAGACTTCGTGAGGAATTCTTAATTGACGATTTATTCAAGGCGGACGAGATTAAGATGGTATACAGCCACATCGACCGCATCATCACCGGTTCGGCCGTACCGGTATCTGCGCCGCTTACCGTGACAGCAGGCGAGGAGCTCAGAGCAGAGTATTTCCTGCAGAGAAGAGAGCTTGGCGTGATTAATATCGGCGGCAAGGGTACGGTTACAGTGGACGGCACTGTGTACGAGTTAGAGTATAAGGACGGTATGTACATTGGAATGGGCGCAAAGGATATCGTGTTCGCGAGCGTGGATGCTGAGAAGCCCGCAAAGTTCTATTTTAACAGTGCGCCGGCGCACAAGATGTATCCGACCGTGCTGATTAAGCCGGAGAATTGTGTGAGAGTGGAGCTTGGTTCCCTTGAGGAGTCGAACCACCGTTTTATCTGCAAGTACATTCTGCCCGGTCAGGTTGAGAGCTGCCAGCTGGTAATGGGTATGACACAGCTGATGCCCGGAAGCGTATGGAATACAATGCCATGCCATACTCATGACAGAAGAATGGAAGTCTATCTGTATTTTGATATGCCGGAGAACGCGCTGGTATTCCACTACATGGGTGAGCCGGATGAGACCAGGCATATTGTAATGCGCAATGAGCAGGCGGTTATCTCTCCGAGCTGGTCGATTCATGCAGGTTCCGGTACGCAGGCATATACCTTTATCTGGGGTATGGTTGGCGAGAATCAGGACTTTGATGATATGGACGGCGTTGCGATGAAGGACCTGAAGTAAAGGGCGAATATGAAAAAGCGCAAAAAAGCGCGAAAAGAATGCAAGGAGCATGAAAAAAGAGCTGAATTGTCCCGGAGCGGAGTCCGCTTTGGAATTCGCTCAAGATAAATGATTCCCCGGGAGAAGTTTCCCGGGGAATTTTTATACACCCGACCGCAATGGGGGAGCGGTACAATCAGCCGATCGCGAACAACGGCCAAGAGGGAATTAATTTTATGGTTTCCTTCTGAAAAGATAGCTTTTTGAAGGAGAACATACTATAATAAAAGGGAGAAAAAGGTAGATGCGGGGAGCATCAGGGGATCCGCCGCAGGAATGGAGGAGTATATGATTTACAGCAACTATGCATTTAAAGTACCGCAGGAGAAGATGGTTCGCGTGATTACGGATACGGACGCGAAGAATGAGGCGGATGACCAGTTCGCGATTGTGCAGGCGCTGCTGAGTCCGAAGTTCGATAATGTCGGCCTGATTGCGGCGCATTTCGGAGTCGGTGTCCATCCGGACAGCATGGAGAGAAGCTATCGGGAGCTTGAAGTAATTATGGACAAGCTGGGCTTTGAGAAGGATATCCTGTATCACGGAGCGCCGAATCCGCTCCCGGCGCCGAATGTCCCGGTAGATTCCGAGGGGGCGAGGCTGATTATGGAAGAAGCGATGAAGGACGATGTAAGACCGCTTTATATTACGTTCATGGGGCCGCTTACGGATATCGCGAGCGCGTATCTGATGGAGCCGCGCATTGCGGAACGGGTGACCGTTATCTGGATTGGCGGCGGGAGATATCCGGCCGGCGGTCCGGAGTTCAACCTTGGGAATGACATTCATGCGGCGAATGTGGTATTTTCCTCGCCGATGAAGGTGTGGCAGGTTCCAAAGAACGTCTATGAGATGATGCCGGTATCGCTTGCCGAACTGGAATATAAGGTACGTCCGCACGGGGAGATCGGCCGGTACCTGTTCGACCAGCTGGTAGAGCACAGCATGGAGGAGATCCCGAGAAAGAGCGCGTTCCGAACGGGCGAGACATGGGTGCTTGGAGATTCTCCGGCAGTCGGACTGATTCTGTACGAGCATCGGTTTGAGTTCGACTGGGTGAAGGCACCGCTCATTACGCAGGATATGGCTTATGTTCATACGGGGCTAAACCGTCCGATTCGTGTCTATCAAAAAATTGATTCCAGGCTGATTCTGGAAGATCTGTATGCGAAGCTTGCTTTATTTGCACAGAAACAGAAGAAGTAAGAAGGGGCTTGTATAAAGAAGAATTAGGAACGAGCAGGCTGCCTCGAAAATGTTCTGTGCAGCAGATGTTGAACCAAGAAAGGAGAAGACAATGCTTCAATTTGGAATTCGCGGCCATGATATGCCGCAGGCACCGTTTGAGGAGTGGGTAAAGAGTATTGCGGACGCCGGATTTTGCTGTACGCAGCTGGCACTTGCAAAGGCAGTGCAGGATTTCCCGGTGGGACGGGAGACGATGACGCCGGGAATGGCGATGTATATGAGACGCGTATTTGAGAAGAATCAGGTAGACGTGGCGGTGCTCGGGTGCTACCGGAATCTGGCGACGCCTGACGAGACGGAGCTTGCGGATACGCTGAAATGGTACGAGGCACATCTGCGGTTCGCGGCGCACCTGGGCTGCGGAATGGTCGGAACGGAGACCGGTGCGGTGAACCGCGAGTACCGCTACGAGGAAGCGAATCATACGGAGGCGGCGTTGGACGTCTTTGCGGAGCGGCTGAAACGGGTTGTAGATATGGCAGAGCGCCTCGGCGTGCTGGTCGGCGTCGAGCCGGTCTGGTGCCATACGATGTATAATCCGGAGCGGACGAGGAAGGTGCTGGATATGGTGAATTCTCCGAATCTGCGCGTGATACTGGACCCGGTCAATCTGCTGACCCCGGATAATTATAAAGAGCAGGATGAACTGGTACGGGGGGCGTTTGAACTCTTCGGCGAGGAAATCGCGGCGATTCATGTGAAGGATTTTGCGGTTCGGGACTCCAGGTTCGCGGAGGGGCCGATGGCGCTCGGAGAAGGCGAGTTCAACTTCCCGCTGCTGTTCGGCCTGATTAAGAAAAGAAAGCCGTGCGTTCATGTGCTGCTCGAGAATTCGATACCGGAGAATGTGATGCAGTCGTATGAGTATGCGAAGCGGGTATATGTGGAGTGTCAGAGCAGGTAAGAAACGTTATAGCTGCTCCTGCTTCAATACGCGCCGGTAAACAATACAGGATACAATAACGGTGAAAGCATCCGCGATAAACTGCGTCCAAATTACCCCATATAATCCGAAGCAGTAATTCATCAGAAATAATATCGGAATATGGAACAGACCCTGTCGGCAGGCGGATAAAACCAGTGACTCGGTGCCTTTTCCCATGGCCTGTAATGTGTAGCACATATGGAAGTTACAAATGGTAAGCGGTGTTGCAAGGCACATAATGCGCAGGAAGGTTGTAGTCAGCCGTACCGTTTCTGCTTCTTTAATAAACAGGTTGGAAATGCCGCCGGCGAAAATTTCAAATACTACAATACAGAAACCGGTAAATATCAATCCGGCAGTTCGAGCATAGTTTATTGTTTGTTTCATTCGCTTATAATTGCGTGAGGAATAGTTGTATGAAATCAGCGGTATCATACCCTGACAAAGTCCTGTACCGACATTATGCGGCAACATTTCAACTTTCTTTACAATACCCATTGCAGCGACCGGAATATCACCGTAGGATGCCGCAAGGCTGTTTGTTATCATAATGGAAACGCAGGCGAGCACATTACTAAGTGCCGACGGAAAACCGACAGAAAAAACTTCGCCGATATACTGAATGCCGGAAGAAATACGGCGAAGAGATGCCGAGAGCACCGAACTGTCTTTTAGCTTGATGTAAACGATGATGTAATAGATAAGTGCTATTACATTAGAAAGCATTGTGGCAACGGCGGCACCGATCACTTCCTGTCCGTTCGGCAAAAGAACAAACATAAAAAGCGGATCGAGGATGATATTGAGAATACCACCCATTGTCAGACCGAAGCTCGCCTTGTTGCCGTGTCCCTCGCTGCGCAAAAGATGGGACATTGCAATACTGAGCGTTGCGGGGATACCGCCGATAACAACCACCCAAAGCGTATAGTCGGATGCAAAGCCGATGGTGTTTTCGCTTGCACCAATCAATTTAAGAATTGGTTCCATCAATATGTAGCAGACAATACAATAGATTGCTGTTACCAGGATCGTACCGTAAAAGCTGAAGGAGCTGACCGATTTGGCATCGTCAGGCTTTTTCTGACCGAGAAGTCGGGACATCAGACTGCCGCCGCCAATGCCGAATAGGTTTGCCAAAGCATTCAGCATAAAGAACAGCACATAAGCTGTAGAACAGGCTGCCACTTTATACGGGTCATCCGTTTGCCCGATAAAAAAAGTATCGGCTAAATTGTAGATCATAACGATCAACTGACTGATTATTGTTGGTATAGCAAGAGAAGCCAGTGCTTTTGGCACCGGAGTCTCTTCAAAAAGTTTCGTATTGTCTTCCATTGCTGAATCCTCCTATTACCTGCGAATCAATTTGGTTTCTTCGATAAGTGAATTATAGAATTTTGCGGAAAGAGAAAGGTATTGCGTTCTTTCTTCCTCTGTCAAATGGGCCGCAGCTCTTTCCTCCGCCTCTGCTAATAACTTTGCTGTCTGATTAGCGAGCTCTTTCCCTTGCTCGGTCAGGCGAATCGCTTTGCGGTTTCGGGTTCCGGGGATGACCGTAAGAGTCAGGTAACCATCTCGGTTCAAATTCTGAATGACAGAATTAATGGTCTGTTTCGGAAAATTCCACTGTTCTCCCAGATCCTGTTGTGCGATCTCGCCGTCCGTATCCATCAGGGTATACAAAATCCAAACGGCGGTAGGGGGGAGATTAAAATATGCTGCAACCTCCCGGTAAAGAGCCTCATATGAGAATTTGAGCTGATTCCTTCTTACAACCCATTTTTTATTAGATTCTGCCATAAGCATCCCTCCTGATAAGTTTCTGTTTTCGGATACATATAAGAATATAGTCCGATTTCGGAAAGATGTCAAGACCAAAGACAGAGTTAAATGAGATTTAATAACGTTTTAAGAGTAGTATTTGTATTCTGCTTGTGGTAGAAGACTCCGAAAGAAATATGCGTTTTGTCCTCAAGGGGGACTGCTGAGAATTCGGGAGCCTTCAGGCAAAGGATGCTTGGAAGAATGGAGACACCCATACCGGCCGAAACCATACAATGTGCGATCTCCACACTGTCGCAATAAAATATAGTATGCGGAGAATGATGCTCCAACAGCTGCTTCTGGAACGAGGCTGTAGACAGCGGTGCATTCAGAGGGTTGCATACAACGATAGGTTCGTCTTCTAAATCTTTAATCGAGAGTCGTTCTTTCGACTCGAACGGATGGCCGGCGGGCAGCAGACATACAAAGGAATCCTGTCTGATTTCTTTGAATAGAATCCCTGCCTTGGATGTCATATTCTCTTTGTAGTAGAACAAAATATCGAGCTTATTCTCCATGAACATGCTGAGAATGGTTCTATAAGTGAAAACCTGAATATTCGGGCGAATATCCGGGTACGCCTTGCGGAGTTCGGATAAAAACGGTGTCAAATAGAACAGCGCAGTTGGGTTGCTGAGTCCTATATTAATTGTATGTTATCCTATGCTCTGACGCTTGGCACGATCGATCGCCATCTGAGAGTTCAGAACGATATCCTTGGCATCCTTATAGAAAGACATACCTGCCGGAGTCAGCTCAACATGGCGGGTAGAACGGATAAATAAGGCTGTCCCGAGTTCTGCCTCCAGGGAATTAATCTGCTTCGTTACAGCGGGCTGTGATTTGTACATGGCTTCGGCAGCCCGTGCAAAGCTGAGATTCTCGGCAACAAGGATAAAGCATTGCAGACTGTCAATATTCATTTGATTCTCCCCCATAATAACGTTTAATTAATAAAAGATAGCATGCTTCGGACGAAAAGTAAAGAGTCCAACAATGAAAAAAAAGAATAATAACATTTGGTTATTGATGATGAAGCATATTCAATTCACTTGTCGAATTTTTTATGTTAAACTCAGGTGGTTGAAAATTTATGACATAATTAGGAGGTAGTAGAAGTATGGAGAATTCTATTCAACCAGAAAATGAACTTGCGGTCAAGCCGATAGGCGGACTTGTAGCAAAGTTTGCGATACCGAGCGTTATTTCCTTGACGGTTACTGCACTTTATAATATCGTAGACCAGATCTTTATTGGAAATGTCATTGGATATCTTGGAAACGGCGCTACCAATGTTGTCTTTCCTATTACCGCGCTTGCTCATGGGTTAGCAATGCTGCTTGGCTGCGGCTGTGCGGCGTATATGAATCTGAATATGGGTAAAGGGAACAATAAAGAGGCTGATAAGGGCGTAGGTAATACTATCGTATCTCTTATCCTGCTCGCAATTATCTTACCGATCCTTTGTGAAATTTTCATATCGCCGCTGCTTAAAATTTTCGGTGCAACAACCGCAAATACACAACTGGCAATGGACTACGGACGCATTATTATCGCCGGTTTCCCGTTTGTCATTATGTATTCGGGTCTTAACCAAATCATCCGTTCCGACGGAAATCCCAAGATGGCAATGGTATCTATGCTTTCCGGCGCAATTCTCAATGTTATTCTTGACGCATGGTTTATGTATGGTCTTGATTGGGGCATTAAAGGCGCTGCATGGGCTACTATCATCGGTCAGGCCGTTTCCTTCATCATTTCTTTGGTTTATATTTTCAAACTGAAAAATGTTCATTTGACCAAAGAATGTTTCAAGATGAAAGGTTCAACGATCGGTCGCATTTGTGCAATCGGAGTATCGAGCTTTATCACACAGGCCGAAATCGTTATCCTTACTATCGTTATGAACAATGTGCTTGTTAAATACGGTGCAGAGTCCATTTACGGTGAGGATATCCCGATGACAGCTATGGGTATCGTAATGAAGGTTAACTCTGTACTTACCAACATCATTGCAGGTATTGCTATTGGTGGTCAGCCGATCATCAGCTACAACTATGGTGCAAAACAGTATGGTCGTGTAGAGAAAACCTATAGGACCTGTGTTATCGCTGCAATCATTGTAAGTGCTGTTGCATTCCTCGGATTCCAGCTTATCCCTGAACAGATCTCAGGTATCTTCGGTAATGAAGGAGAGCTCTACACATCCTTCGCTTGCAAGGCATTCAGAATTTATCTGATGTTTGTTATCCTTGTTGCCGTTGTCAATGTTTCCGGTGTGTTCATTCAGTCGGTTGGTAAACCGGTTAAGTCCTCTATTATTACATTGGCAAGACAGGTGGTTTTCCAGTGTCCTGCAATCGTTATTTTCGCTGTTGCCGGCGGTGTTGAAGCTGCTTTGTGGGCAGGACCTGTCGCAGATGCTATCGCATTCATTATCACTATGGCATTTATGATTTATGAATTCAAACTGATTAGGAGGATGAGCCATGAAGGGTAAAGTTATAACAATCGGACGTCAATACGGCAGCGGTGGTCGAGAAATCGGAGAAAAACTTGCCGCAAAACTCGGCGTTCCTTTCCACGACAAAAGCATTATCGAGCGCATTGTAAAGGAAAAGGGATATTGCAGCGAGGTAATCGAACAGTTCGATGAAAAGAAGCCGCAGAGCTTGATTTTCTCGTTGGCAATGAACAGTTACGGCAACTGGTACGCAAACGATGATTACAGACCGTTACAGGCTTCTGTTTTGAAGGCACAGGCAGATGTGATCAAGGAGTTAGCAAAAGAGCCTTGTGTTATCATCGGCAGAGCCGCCGACAGTATTTTGGAAAGCGGTCAATTTACAAGCGTATTCATCAAAGCAAGCGATAAAAACCGTATCGCACGCATTATGCAGCGACAGAACTGTTCCGCAAAAGATGCCGAAAAAGCGATGAACGCTACCGACAGAGACCGTGCAAGGTTTTATCAGTATTACTCCGATAAGAAATGGGGCAGCGCAAAAACCTATGATGTAACGGTTGACAGCGGAGTATTGGGAATCGACAAAACGGTTGAACTTCTTATGACCTTTATAAAGCTTTTAAAGGAGTAGGGGTTAAGAAAGACGGATTGTTACATAAGAAGGTGCGCCTTTTCCGGGCTGCACCTTCTTAAAAGTTATATAATTTTTAGTTTGTGCTGTTAAGATCGGATGCAAAGCCGAAAAAGGTATCAGCCAGATTATAGATCATAACGATCAACTGGCTGATAATGGTCAGGATTCCAGGACTTGCGAGTGCCTTTGACACCGGAGTCTCTTCAAAAGAACACATGATATCCGGGGAATCTTCCATTTTGGCTGAACAATGGTATGGACGCGGAACAGGGCGGTTTCCTGACCGAAAAGGCACTGCTGGAAAACGAATCCTTGATATTACGTTACCGCTTGGATGGGATAAGGAACACGGCGGGATCATAGCATTTACCGATGTTTCGGGAAAGCCGCCCGTGCAGTTAGAATGGGATATGAAGCTGTGGTGGCCTCAGTGTGAGACCATCATTGCGGCGCGTCTTGCCTATGAAGTATTCAAAGAGGAAAAGTATCGGAACCTGTATCAGGAAACGGAAAGGTACTGTGAAAAATATTTTGTAGACGAAAAGAATGGAGAATGGTATGGATATTTGCATTATGATAATACCGTCTCCACTACGCTGAAGGGGAATATTTTCAAAGGACCCTTCCATATTCCGAGACTGTATATGATTATGAGTGTATTTGAGCGCGGAGATTCGATCGAAGAGTACGCGAAATAAAAATCAGGGCTAAGTCAAAAGCGATGAAAAGCAATTGGCTCAGCCCTTTGTTGCTTTATAGGAAAGTTCGACTTTCGTTGAACTATTGAACGAAAAAGCCCGCGCAGAGGCGGGCAGAAAGAATAGATGACGCTGTTTAGAAGATATAAAAACCTTCTACGCCAGCTTCATCAGCAAATAAATCATCTTCA
>JAGAPO010000107.1 GCA_017623215.1 Lachnospiraceae bacterium
AGTATTTCTCTTGTGATACAATCGACATGCAAGGATTCTCCTTTCTGATGCATTGGTTTCTCGACAACTCCAATATATCATATCAAAGTGAATCCTTGCTTTTTTATTTTTGTGTTACCTATCTATTGTACCTCAACAATGGATTTTATAGATATTTAAGGAATTAACGGCTTATTTAATGAAAGAGCGCATCCGTTCTTCCATGCGTTTTTGTTAACTGTCAAGTCCTTTTGCAATCTCTCTCAGGGACTGATGGGTATCAACCTTGTTATAATATTTGATGATTTTTTTCAAAGCATCCTCAATCCTTAAGTCTATTTCAAAAACACTAATCGCTTTCTTTTCCAGTTCTTTATATATTTTGAAACCAATCTTCGTACATATCAGGCATCGACAATCCGCAATCAGCGACAATTTGGGCGAATCAGCACCGCTGCATCCGCTTCCGCCTCCACAGCCTGTTTTGCCTGCGCAGCCCCGACCTGCGTTTGATGTGACCTGCGTTTGCTTTTCAGCTGTTGTTTCCTTCTCTGACCTGCGAACCTCCAAAAGCTCATGGCTTCCCTTATCATCCACTTCTATGATCAAGAATTCTTCTGCCTCCCTGAAGCTTCTGTCAATGGTCACTCCATCCGAGGATGCTATTGCGATTTTGTAAGACATGTCCTGTCACCTCCTGCTTTTCTGCCTGATAAATCACGAATCATGTTTTGAATCTCTATATAATTCAGCATTTGCTCAAGGGACTCGCTGATTATTCCTGGGAGCTCGAATACTTTAATCCCTTTTGCCTCCACGGCATTTGCTGCTCTATAACCGATTCGGCTGACCAGCACATATTCACAATCAGCAATCCGTTCTATCGCCTCGTCCAACCGGTCATCCTTATGATCGCCGCCTTCACAGAAAGCAGTTACCTGTCGTATTTCTTTTAACCTCAATGGTTCTCTGTGTTCGGTATCAGCTTCTATTATGTAAAATACTTCCGCTTTGCCAAAATGCTGATTTACAACCTTTCCATCTGTTGATGCAACGGCAATCTTAGTTTTCATCTCAGTTCTCCTCACAAGCAGCGTACACCGCTTTCATCTCCGGCTGTCCGGTCAGCTCTGCTCCATTCCTCACCGCCTCTGTCATACCGGAACCGATCAGCCTCTTCATTTTTGGAATTCCCGAATCCGATATTTTACTCCAAGCCCTTCACAGATTTTTCTGCACTGCTCTTCCTCCTGCTCCGACAGAGTAGTGGAAACCGTTGTCATGGTAACGGAAGGAACATAATTTTTAATCCGGCGTGTAAAATCAAGCAAACTTGAAAATGCAGCAATTCCAAAAATATTTCTGGTGAGTTCATAATAGCGGACCGGATCAGGTGTATTCAGACTAATGCTTACAGCGTCAAAATTGCCTTTAAACTGCGGCGTTATATCTTCTCTGTGACTCAGGTTTCCAAGTCCATTCGTATTCATGCGGATAGGAAGATCGCAGACGCCGCGAAGATAATGGCAGATTTCTACCGCGTCTTCCATCCGTTCCGACGGTTCCCCGTATCCACAGAATACGATTTCCTTGTACTTCGATAGATCTCGTTCCTTCAGAAGAGCAATTACCTCATCAACAGATGGTTCCCGTTCGAGCCACAGACTGCCCGAATCATCCATGTGGTCTCTGCTCTGCCTGATGCAGAACGTGCATGCGCAGGTGCATCGATTTGTAAAATTAATATATAATCCGTTATGAACTTCATATAATACATTCATTTTGTCACCTCAATATCATATGCAGTCTCCCCATAAAGCCTGCGGTCTAATCTTACGGCATAATACAGCTGCAATCTTATATTCTGTAATCATCCGCGCTGTCCATAAGTCCGAATTCCAGCAGTATTTCTTCCAGACGTTCCTGAGTCATCGGTGTTGGGATGCTGAACTCGGTATTATTAATTACTGCCTCGGCAAGATTCCTATATTCCTGTGCCTGGTTTGAATCCGGCTTATATTCTATTACTGTCTTGCGATTAATCTCTGCGCGCTGAACAATATTATCTCTCGGAACAAAGTATAACAGCTTCGTACCCAGCTCCTTGGAAAACGCACGCAGCAGATCCAGCTCGCGATCAACATTACGGCTATTGCAGATAATACCGCCAATTCTAACTCCACCGGTCCTTGCATAACGCTGAATTCCCTTTGCAATATTGTTTGCCGCATATAACGCCATCATTTCACCGCTGGCAACAATATATATTTCCTTGGCCTTTCCTTCTCTGATAGGCATTGCAAAACCGCCGCACACAACATCACCAAGGACATCATAGAACACAAAATCCAGATCGTCCGTATATGCGCCAAGGGTTTCCAGCATACTAATAGAAGTTATAATTCCTCGGCCAGCGCAGCCAACTCCCGGCTCCGGACCACCTGATTCTACACATCTGGTTCCTCCGTACCCAATCTTCATGATTCGATCGAGTTCCACATCCTCTCCTTCTTCCCGAAGCGTATCCAGAACCGTTTTCTGTGCAAGCCCTCCAAGCAATAATCTTGTGGAATCTGCCTTGGGATCACACCCTACTACCATAACTTTCTTTCCATGCTCAACAAGGCCGGCCGTAAGATTCTGAGTTGTTGTTGATTTTCCAATACCGCCTTTCCCATAGATGGCAATCTGTCTTAATTCTCCCACTTTTCATTTCTCCTCACATAAATATTTATTTTCTTATATTAATAATTTTTGAACTTTTAACCGGCAATCCCATTGCCAAGGCACCGATGAGGTTCCCTGAGTCTCCTGCTCCTACGCAAGGGTTCCCATCGGATCCCACGGCGGCAATAAAATGGGGGTCTCCTCATACTGACTCAGCTGCTCCTGGCTTAAATATTTCTTATTGATAATGATCTGATAAGTGAAGTCATCAAACCAGGCATCACTTGCCACATAATATCCTCTATAGCCAACTTCCTCACCCCAGCTATTTTCAATTTTCCAGCGATTGGGTCTGCCGTTCTCATCCAGATTCACTCCTGTCAGCACCATTGCATGGTTCATAGCACTCTCACGATAATCCAGGCGATCCTCCTTCGTCAGCGTTTGATCCAATCCGCCTAAAAATTCTCCATATACAAAAGATGCCGGATCCCAGATTCCCTGGTTCCTGTGACCATATTTTCCGCAGTCACTTCCGAACCATACCGGTTCTCCCGCCTTAAGCTGCCGAATTGCCAGTTCCTTAAAATCCGCAATCGGAAGGTTCAGATAGCGGACATTCTTTCCGACTACATTTCCCAGATATTCAACCGTGTAAGATTTACCATACGGTTTATCCTTCGTAGGAGAGTTTATCACACTGATAAAATCCGACAAATTAAGCTTAACATATTTCTCGTAGAAGGTCTTCGGTGTAAGTCCTCTCTCTCTGTGATATACCTTTTGTTTATCTACATATTCATAATCAAAGACCTGTGTCGGACGTCCGAATACGATGCTGAGTGCCTTGAACAATTCAGCCAGCATTTCTTCTTTTCTTGCAGTCGGATCGATCCCCTCTGCTACCAATCTCCGAAGCTCCGCAGCATCCTTATGAAGCGTAGTATTAAAGATACGATTCAGAGTACGAGTATTCGTTGAATTTGCGGTCTCCGGCATAACACTTTCCGGAACAATCCCATATTTTTCAATCAATCCAACTACCATATCCCACTGTCCGCCATCGCTGACACCGGATAATGCCCAGTGAACGGTCCGATCGGTAAGCGGACGGTCCGCCGTATCAATGATAACTTCCAGGAAATGATTGTACTTTTCAATTTTATCCCAGAACGCAATGTAATTGCCCGAAAGAGTAACACGATCCTGATTCGTATTCCTGGCAACTTCTTCTCTTAGAAGATTCATGGTTGCAAACAGCCAGCACCTTCCACTCTGTTTTTGTGCTGTAACAGCACTTGTCGGTACTTCAACATTAAAAGCATACTGCAGCTTTGAAGCTGCAACCGGATCGACTACAAGCTCAGCAAGCTCTGTCTTATATGCGGCAGCCGTAAGGACTCGAGCCTGAGGATCCTCATCATATTGTTGATAAAAGCGGGTGATTAAATCCGCTGAGATTTCTTTTGCATTCTTCATACTTGTCTCCTTTCCATCCGTTATCATCGTTTATTCTAAGTCCTTTTGTGCAATACGCAGCCTATCGCCAATCCATCCAGTTGCAAAGTTCTTCCTCCGTTGCCAATACCATATGCGTATCACCAACATAGTGCCGGGTTCCCAGATTATAATCAATTCCACTCGTTGTATAATCGTAGCTCGTTGCAATCCTGTTTCGCTCCTTGATCGGATCCGGATTCGGGATGGCAGATAACAATGACTGGGTATAGGGATGAATCGGGTTATTAAAAATATCATCCTTGGTTCCCATCTCTACCAGATGTCCCAGATGAAGAACTCCAATATGATTGGAGATATGCTTTACCATTGCAAGGTCATGGGCAATGAACAGGTAGGTCGTTCCGAGCTGCTCCTGAATATCCTTCATCATATTGATAACCTGGGCCTGGATGGAAATATCCAGAGCACTGATCGCTTCATCCGCAATAATCAAATCGGGATTCAGGATCAGCGCTCTCGCAATTCCGATTCTCTGTCTCTGACCACCGGAAAACTGATGTGGATACCGGTCGAGATGCTCTCGCGAAAGCCCTACCTTCTCGAGAATCTGAACGACCTTTTCCTCACGTTCCTTCTTTGAACTGTATAAATGATGTACATCCAATCCCTGAGCAACAATATCAATGACTTTCTTTCTCGGATTCAACGATGCCATTGGATCCTGAAAGATCATCTGCATCTTCTGCCTGAGCTCCGTCTCTTGTGCTGCCGTCAATTTACCGGAAATATCCTGGTTATTAAAATAAATTTCGCCTGAGGTTGGATTATACAGCCGAATTACCGAACGACCAATCGTCGACTTTCCGCTTCCCGACTCTCCTACAAGCCCAAATGTCTCTCCGCGTTCAATCTTAAAGCTTACTCCGTCCACAGCCTTCACAACTTTCCCCTTTTCAGCCGGGAAATACTGCTTGAGGTTCTTTACTTCCAATATTACATCACTCATATGAATAATCCTTCCTGCAGAGTCTGCTGAATTCGTTTCTGAAGGCCAATCGGCGGATGTACTTCCGGTGCATCCGGGTGCAGCAACCAGGTGGAAGCTTCATGAGTATCCGAAATCTTGAATACCGGTGGTTCTTCCTCAAAATCAATGTTTAATGCATAACGGTTTCTGGGAGCAAAGGCATCTCCCTTCACCTCATGCAGCAGATTCGCGGGGCTGCCCGGAATCGTATACAAGCGCTCCCCATCTGAATCCAGGGAAGGAATAGCAGATAAAAGGCCCCAGGTATAGGGATGCTTCGGGTCATAGAACACCTCATAGGACGTGCCTTTTTCAACGATTTTTCCTGCGTACATGATAGCAACCGTATTTGCAACCTTCGCAACAACCCCAAGATCATGCGTAATATAGATAATGGAAAGATTCCGCTGCTTCTGCAGCTTCTGAATCAATTCCAGAATTCGTGCCTGAATCGTCACATCCAGAGCCGTGGTCGGCTCATCACAAATCAAAATATCGGGATTACATCCAATTGCAATGGCAATAACAACTCTCTGTCTCATACCGCCTGACAGCTGATGCGCATAGCTCTTCATTACATGTTCCGGATTCACGATGCCAACCTGTGTCAGAAGATTAACCGCTTCGTTCCAGGCATCTTTCCTATTCATCTTTCGATGTTTGCGGATTCCTTCCATAACCTGCTTCCCGATTGACATGGTTGGGTTTAAGGATGTCATCGGATCCTGAAAGACCATCGCAATCCTCTGACCGCAGTAATGCCTGATAATCTGTTTTCTCGGAAGGCTCAGAAGATTCCTTGTCACCTTCTCTCCGTTCTCTTCGTAGGTATACAGGATTTCTCCATGATTGACATGTTCATTTTTACTGGTAATTCCCATAATGGACTTTACGGTAACCGATTTTCCGCTTCCTGATTCGCCTACAATTGCAAGGGTCTCCCCCCTATGAAGGTCTAAATTTACACCGCGGATGGCATTCACGGTACCGGCGGAGGTCTGGAACGATATGGACAAGTCTTTGATTTCCAATATTTTTTCTGTATATGCCGTTTCTGTATATGCCATAGTAAAACCTCCTTTACATATCCTTCATCTTGGGATCTAAAGCATCCCGAATTCCGTCTGCAACCAGATTAAGTGCAATCATCAGGACTGCGAACAAAACCGCGGGTACGAGCAGCTGGTATGGATATGTCAACATCGTTTTGTAGCCATCACTGATCATGGAACCAAGTGACGCCTGCGGTGCAGGAATACCGAGTCCGATATAGGATAAGAACGATTCCATAAAGATTGCACTGGGAATGGAGGTCATTGTCATAATGATAATCTGACCAAACGTATTCGGTAAAATCTCGCCAAAAATGATATTCCTGTCCCTGACTCCCAAGGTACGGCATGCCAGTACATACTCCTGCTCCTTTAGCTTCAGCGTCTGTGCACGAACCAGACAGCTCATGCCAATCCACCCCGAAATCAAAAGTGCAACAATGATGCTTCCAACACCAGGCTTTAAAACAATCATAAGCATCGTTACAATGACCAGTCTCGGTATGCTGTGAATGATCTCAATGAGACGCTGCATGATGATATCCACCTTACCGCCATAATAGCCACAGATAAGCCCATAGGTTACACCGATAATCATATCAACTCCGGCTGCTATCACGGCAATCAAAAGAGAAATTCTTGCTCCCGAGAATACACGCGTGAAAATGTCACGCCCCAGACTATCTGTTCCCAGATAAAAATATTTATCATAAAGGCCGGCTTTTTCATACACATTGATCCCCTTCCAGGTTCCGTCAAAGATACCCAATTTTTCGAGACCCGGAATTCGCGGCGGAAGATTCTGATAAGCTGTATTTATCGCGTCATGAGTGTAGGGACTTATTATCGGTCCGAAAATTGCCAACAGAATAATCAAAACAATAAGTATAAATCCAACCACAGCACCTTTATTTTTCTGAAACCGGTATATTTTCTCTTTGATTTCATTCTGTCCGGAAAAATTATGATCGATTTCAATATTGTCTGACATTTCATGAAAATCAAAACGTCCATTACTCATGCCTTTTTCCCTCCTGACACACGAATTCTTGGATCAATGATGCCATACATAACATCCACAAACAACATCATCAGAATATATTCTGCACTGAATATGAAGGCAAGCGTAATCGTTACGTTGTAATCATTGACCTGCAATGCATTAATGAAAAGATTGCCAACTCCCGGAACGGAAAAAATGGATTCCACAACTGTACTGCCCGTCATCAGGCTGACTAACATAGGTCCCATAATTGTCAGAATCGTAATCATTGCATTGCGGAGGCCATGCCGAACAATTACAACAAAGCGGCTAAGTCCTTTGGATTCTGCAAGCTGGATATAATCCGAATCCATAACCTCAATCATCTCCGTTCTGGAATACCTGGCAATCGATGCTATCGGAGAAAAACTCAATGCAATTGTCGGCAGGATAGTCGATATAAACTCTTTTTTACTATTGTACAGCAGCGGCACCCACTTTAGTTTAAAGGCAAAGACATAGGCCAATCCAAGTGCAAAGACATAGGAGGGAACGCTGGCGCCAATCATGGATAACAGGGTGGCGCCGCTGTCCAATGGGGTATTATGCTTAAGAGCGGCAAATATTCCAAGAATCAGTCCAAACAAAGTTCCTATCAGCATTGCCTGTGCTCCAATTTTAATACTGAGTGTCAGACGGCCTTCCAGCATTTGTGAAATCGGCATATTATTCTGAATGACATAAGAAACGCCAAAATCACCGGAAAGCATATTCTTTACATAAAGTACAAATCGATACAAAACCGGCTTATCCAACCCATACTTGGCATACAGCACTTCAATCTGTTCATCTGTTATATTCCCCTCTGTCATATCAAATGGAGTGCCCGGCATAAACTCCAGCAATACAAACAAAATCAGCAAAATAATTAATATCGTTACCACAGCGATGCCAAGTCGTTTTAAAATATATTTCCACATATTTATCCCTTCCCTGTAAAATCGGCCATCCAGCCGAAATGCTGTGGCCGATTTTCATTCATCTATTTCTGAATCAATAGTGATTATACAAGTCTTCCGTCAGAGTCAGACATCCGCGAATTCCTATATGCGAACGGTTGAGCGTCTGCTTCTCAAAACAAGGATAGGTAGCAAGAACAAAAAACAGATTCAGATGCTTGGCAATCACCTTATCATAAGAGCCGCCGATCAGTGCAGTTGCACGATCCTTATACTTTCCTACTATCTGTTCGATCAGATAAACATCATCCTCATAATATACATCTGCCTTCCGATCACATTCCAATTTGTGAATCTCTGCTTCAATATCGGGCTTAAATTTATCCGATACACTGTCCGTGATGATCACAGCCAGCGGAATATGTCCTGCATCATTTGTCAGATACCTTGCATATCCAAGTACGGTATTGCTTTCTCCAACCAATATGTAACGAAGACGCTCAAACGTACCCATCATCGAATCAAAATAATGATATACATACTGTTTCTCATCCTGGATTACAGACTCAACCAAATCACGGTCAAGGTCAAGGGCCTCTGCTACCTGCCGCAGAAGATCCTCCACAGCGGTCGGGCCAATTGGCAATCCCGGATAATGCAGGGTAGGAATCCCGAATTGATGTTCATAGTAAGAATCCAGATTTCGGTTCATCCATGGAGACAGATTAATATTCAAAGCAGCATTTCCGGAATTCTTTAACTGCTCAATTCCATCTGTCTTAATGAAAAAGGTATTCAGCTTTACTCCAATTCTTGCAAAAATACGATCCAGTTCCTCGATATCGCCGCGGAGGGTCTCATCCGTGTGCGGAACCTGCCCATAGACATTTACCCGCCGCGGGTCGGTTTTTGTTTTCCTTGCCAAAGTCTTAACAATTGCCAAAAGAGTAGCCTGATATCCAAAGTAAGTATCACCCTTAAAGCCGGCGGTATCAATTCCGATAATCGGATACGGAGAGTCCTCGAACTCACGAATAACGGAGTCAATATCATCGCCGTTGATTCCCATGCTGCATCCTGTTATTACCGTAAACAGTTCTCCCTTCATGACTTCCAGGCTTCCCTGAATCGTCTCCTGAAGACGCTTTGAACCGCCAAATACAACTTCTCTCTCGTAGGCATTTGTGCTGACTAATCCATGATATCCGCCAAGATAATACATATGTGTACCTTGAGAAGCCTGGTTGCTGCATCCGGGGCTTGCATGCAGGATAGGAATACATTTATAAATATTCGCTGCCACTGATATAGCGCCATTTAACGAACAAAGATTACGCGGTCTTTCTGTACATTTTTTCATTGCTTATTCCTCCAATACTTCGCTCATAAGATTCAGACTTCCGGAAACTCGATGTATTTAAATGCATCTTCGTCATACCATTCATCCCGGAACGGCAATTCCGTATAATCCTTCAGTTTCCGATTGAAATTATTGTTATCCAATGCGTCCTCCAGCTTACGTCCGAGATACAGAACTCCACGATAGCCGAATGTCGGACGTTTTCCATCGAGAATATGGGTTGTCGGAATCCCCAGGCGCGAAGCCCAATTCGCCATTCCGATGAACAGGTCCGGCTTTAATTTTTTCAGAAGATTAATCTGCTCAAATGGCTGCATATCAGCGACGTTAATAATATACTCGCTTCCATGATGCTCCTCAAGGCGTTCAAATGCATCCACATAGGATTCTTCATAATATGGTGTATGAATACATAAGAGCTTGATTCCATAGTCTTCTATAATGGTAGCTGCCGCAAGACCTCGCCCCGTTCCTGCTGTGATGCATGCGGTAAGTCCTTCCGTCTTCTTACGGATAACAGCAATCTCTTCCTGAACAGCAGCCCGTTCTTTGGCAATAACCTCTTCGGCCTCCTTTTCCTTTCCGCAAAGCTTAGCAATGCTTCGTAACCAGAAATCCGTGCTCTTTATTCCGATTGGCATACAGCTTACTGTATAAGGAGTACCATACTTCTGATGCAGGAATTCCATATATTCATCACCAAAAATCTGACAAACTGACACGTTATATTCCGCGGCAGGAATCTCCAGTAATTCCTCATAGGTGGCAAAATACGGAAGGATGCGAACCTCCAAACCAATCAATTTTAACAGGCGCTTCATCTCCTCCTGATCCTTCATACTTAAGGAATGGGTTGCAAACAGATTAATCAACCCCTTCTTTTTCTCGGGTTTGGCATCCTTGATAATGTAATTATGGATAGCAGACAGTGCAAGGTCATATCCTGTTGCATGGTTTCTGGACTTAAATCCCTCGCAGTGTACCGGTACAAAGACCTGCTCCGGGAACTCGGCCTGGAGCCGCTCAGCCACTGCATCAATATCATCTCCGATGATGGCAGAGGCACAGGACGACACAATGAACAGGATTTTCGGATGATACCGATCGATGGCCTGTCTTGCCGTATCCTCCAATCGCTTCTCGCCGCCAAGAATGACCTCCTTCTCTCCCAGTGCTGTGGACATCAAATGACTGGAAATATCACTGGTATCTCCAATATGATGTTTCTTAACATCCAAATTGATTATGCCGCGTGAGGCACATGCGGAACAGCCATACGGAGCATGGATAATCATGACCGAATCCTGAATACTATACAATGTATTCACACTGTTCAGCTGTACACACTGAATTCCCTGCTGGAATGTTCTGTGCGCATTCTTAAAACATCCTTGCCTTGCCTGATTTCGTAAGGTTTCCGCGGTTCCCGCCTGTGCATCTGCAAAACCTGGTCTGGTATCACGAATCTTATCCAAAATTTCTTTTGCCATGATAAACTTACTTTCCTTTCTTACATAACATAATATCAGTGAGTCATAACTTAATTTCCTTTATGGGACTAATCCCGCGCAGGCGTTCAATTCTTCTTGGTTGCATGATCCCAACGGAAGCCCTTGGTGCACCACGGAACGTCAAATTCAGCGTTAATTAAATATGCGCTTGTCGGCTGTGCAATTGGAATAATTCCAACATCGTTCAAAAGAACCGCTTCTGCATCAATCAGATCCTGAATTCTTGCTTCCGGATTTAATGAATCCTTGTTATAGGAATCATCCAACAGCTGATCATATTCTGCATTGCTCCATCTTCCATAGTTATAACTATTTCCGGTCATCCACATATCCAGGAAAGTTGTTGCATCCTGATAGTCACCATTCCAACGATTTAAATATATCTGGAAATTGCAGGATTTTAGTGTTTCTCTTCCTGCTGCATTCTGCTCAACCGCTAATTTTACGGTTACACCGGGAAGTGTATTCTGCAGCTCCTGCTGAATATACTGAGCAATCGCTGCTTTCTGCTCATCACTCTGATAACCAAGTGTGATTGTAAAGCTATCCTGTCCGAGTTCTTTCTTTGCCTTCTCGTAGTACTCTAAAGCTAATTCCTTATTTGTCTCAAGGAAACTATCATTTGCAGCTTCACGGAACGAGACACCATTTGAATCATACGCAAAGTCGCGTGGAATAATATAATCAGCAGCAAAAGCACCATTCTTGATAATATTGTCTGCAATATCCTGCTTGTCAAATGCAAGAGCAATTGCCATTCTAAAATTATAATTCTGCATAATTTCATCGCTCTCAACATTCGGAGTCAGATAATATAAGCTCGATAAAAGTCTGGGGGTAAATGCCGGATCCTCTTCATACAGGGCGACAGAGTCACCGGAAAGAGTAACATAATCTAACTCTCCGCTTTCCCAAAGCATGATTGCTGTCGAATTATCGGTAGCGGCAAGGTAGGTCACTGTATTTGCTGTTACAGACTCTACATCATAGTAATACGGATTATATGCCCATACATTCTTAACATCCTTTTCCCACTCAACAGCATACATCGTTCCTGCCGAAAGAGGAGCGGTCTCAGCTGTCAGTCCATATTGATCTCCGCATGCCTCTACCCATGCCTGATTAACAGGTGCGAACTGTGGGAATACGAGGATCAGTTCCTTGAACGGAACCACATTCTCAAATTCCACTACTAATGTTCTCTCGTCAATCGCTTTTACTCCTAAGGTATCAAGATCCGCACCTTCATAGATTACAGAGTATGCATTCTTTATACCAACATTATAAATAAGATATCCATAGGGTGCTGCCGTATCCGGATTGGCCAAACGTTTCCAGCCATATTCAAAATCATATGCCGTAACTTTTTCTCCGTTGTTGTAATATGCGTCATCACGTATCGTATAAGTATACGTAAGTCCGTCCTCACTGATGTCAACGCTTTCGGCAAGCCCCAGAACAACATTGTTATCGTTATCGTACTTATACAGGGTCTCATATGGAACCGTATAAGGCGCCATTCCTGTTGCTAAGTGAAAATCCAACGTAGTAGCTACAGCGCTGGTCGCCGTAAAATCATATCGCTCTACCGTATCGGAGCCTGCAGTATCACTTCCAGCATTTTCCGAAGAAGTTGTCGTCTCTGATTTCTTTGTCCCTGATGCCGTTGTCTTTGTTGTGTCGCTACTGCCGGAGCATCCGCTTAACCCTCCCAGTACCAGTGCTGCTGCAAGCAATAGGCTTACGAATTTTGTTGTTTTTCTCATAGAAATCCTCCTTTTCTATTAGACGAAAAAGAGGTGATCCGGAAATTCCTTTCCGTTTCACCTCTGGTCGTCCAGTCAGTTTTTTTATTTCATATTAATCATATATGATTTATATGTTCTAATTATAATTTTTTAATATGTAAAAGTCAATATCTTCAGTATTTGTTTTTGTTTATTACCAGATATAAGTTTTTCTTTTATCAGGACTCTATTTTACATCTTTATCCATGTGAAAATGTATCCTTATGAGCAATCCTTTTCTGGTAGATCCGATCTCCGTAATCACTTTCACCGGGGACACCGACTGCATCCGCTCTGCATCGCTGGCAATGTCGGAACACATCTATATATTTTTCCGCCTTCGTTCTTGCTCCATCTATCTCCGGACAGGTTGGTTCGCGAACATCCGCAAGCTCATGCTGCGGGATCAGCGGGATGATATTATAAATGGTTGCTCCGGCTTCGCTTACGGTTCTTGCAACAGTCTCAATGTGATCGTCATTGATACCCGGTACAAGTACGGTGTTGACCTTAACTGTAATTCCCGCAGCGGAAACCTTTCTGATTCCTTCCAGCTGATTCTTTATCAGAATTTCCGCTGCCTCTGTACCCTCGTATTTCTTTCCGTGATATACAATGGCCGAATTGATCTGCGCTTCAATTTCAGGATCGACGGCGTTTACGGTTACGGTAAGGGAATCAATTCCTGCCTCTATCACCTCATCTGCTTTTTCTGCGAGCAGCAGTCCGTTCGTGCTCATACACTTAAGGAGCTTTGGATATTTTTCCTTGACCAATCGAAAGGTATCCAGTGCATAGCTTGTAGCAAGGGTATCTCCAGGTCCGGCGATCCCTGCTACTGTAATATCCGGACACAGCTGCAGGGCTCTTTCTATTACATCCAGTGCTTCCTCCGGTGTGATCACTGCTGCCGCAACACCGGGTCTGTTTTCTGTATCATTGATTTTTCTTTCGCAAAACCTGCATTGTATATTGCATCCCGGACTTACCGGCAAATGAATACGGCCCTTGTTATTTTTGTGACCGCCAAAGCAGGGATGCTCTCTTTTCAAATTCTCGTAATTATTATTATTCATTCAATCATCCCATCAACAAAAAAAGCCGAAAATAACATGTCTTAACATATTACCTCCGGTTGTCCAGTCAGTTCTTTATAATCTTATTTTTTTATTTTGTTCCACCTGCACGATCTTTTTATCCTGAACGGTTATGATAATCTGACCAAATCTTATTTCATCTATCATCTTTTTTGCCAGTTCAAGATACCTTTGATTCGTATCATTCTGCCTGTTCTGATCCATCCATTTCTCACCGCCTCTATCCTATCAGACCTTCATTCTTCACAGCTGCTACTGCTGCCAGAGCAATTCCTGTCTTACCACTTCTTTGATAAAATAAAATCAGCAGATGCCGCTATAGCACCTGCTTTTTATCTCAAATATCCAGGTTCATAAGGCACATAACAACTAAACTGTATTGAATTCTCTTATCATACAGCAGCAACACATGTTCGCACAATTCTTTTTTACACTGTATATGTCTGCTCTTTTGTTAAACATAGGCTCCTCCTTTACCTATCTTTCCGATAGGCATTATATGTTTTATTGTTGTTAATTATATACAACAGGAAATATCTTGTCAATATTTTTTTCTCAAATTCAGGAAATTATTTCTTATAACCGGTTATAACTTTTGCTTATTGCAGGTATCCATCGACTCAAGACATATTCTATTCTTATGGGAACCGGTTATTAGCAATTTTACATCTTTATTAATTTTATTTTTCAAATCTTGAATACCTACTTAACCTATGGTATTATTATATTTAGATAAGACTTTGTAAATACGACAAGGAGGTAACAATCTTGAAAATTTCAACCAGAGGTCGATACTCATTCCGCATGATGATCGATTTGGCTCAGCATTACAATGATGGTTTTATTGCCTTAAAAGACATTTCTGCCCGCCAGAATATTTCCAAAAAATATTTAGAGCAGATTATCCCATTCTTAAACAGAAACAATCTGCTCAATGCGAATAAAGGGCATATGGGTGGCTACCAGCTGGCAAAACATCCTTCTGAAATAACCGTCAGAGAAATATTGGAAAGTGCAGAAGGAAGTCTCACTCCGGTAAGCTGTATGGATAATACTCCTAATATGTGCAAAGACTGTGCCGGCTGCATTACTCTTCCCGTGTACGAAGGTCTGTATCATGCTATCATTGATTACCTGGACAGTGTTACTTTACAGGATGTTATAAGCAGACAGCCTGACACATGCGAATATTATATATAATATTTGCATGTGCCGCTCCGGCACCTTTGCCGGAACTTATATATGCCTCCGATATACAAAAGCGCATGCAGGAACGGTTCCCGCTGCCTATGCTCAAGCGGCTTCACTCTGGTATCCGGATGTCCTGGCCATTTAGGTGGATCATCGGTACGTTTATGCCCCTGACCTTCTATGCCAAGGGAGTCCGGAAAGGGATCAGAAATGACGGAGGGCAGTCCAACTATCACGCAAAAAAGCCCCGAAAACGCTGTGTTTTCGGGGCATATTGCTTCTCTTTGATATTCTGTCCAATTATCGTTTTGAGAACTGCGGAGCACGACGTGCAGCCTTTAAGCCGTACTTCTTTCTTTCCTTCATTCTCGGATCTCTTGTTAAGAAACCAGCCTTCTTTAAAGTAGGACGGTAGTCAGCGTCTGCCTGCAGCAGAGCTCTGGAAATGCCGTGTCTGATAGCACCAGCCTGACCAGTGAATCCGCCGCCGCGAACGTTAACCAGTACATCGAACTTATCAGCGGTCTCGGTGATTACGAGGGGCTGACGAACGATAAGCTTTAAAGTTTCAAGGCCGAAATATTCGTCCATATCTCTCTTATTGATTGTAACCTTACCAGTACCCGGTACTAAGTATACTCTTGCAATACTGCTCTTTCTTCTTCCGGTTCCGTAATACTTTGCTTTCGCCACTGTGAATTCCTCCTTTCAGATGATTAAAACGTTAATACTTCGGGCTTCTGAGCTGCGTGAGGATGCTCTGCGCCTGCGTATACGTGTAATTTTGTAATCATGGATCTTCCTAAAGGTCCCTTGGGAAGCATTCCCTTAACGGCAAGCTCAAGAACTGCCTCGGGCTTCTTTGCCATTAATTCTCTCAGAGTGGTCTCTCTCATACCACCTGCGTAATCAGAATGATTGTAGTAAATCTTCTGATCCATCTTCTTACCTGTAACCTTAATCTTGTCCGCATTCACAACAATTACATAATCACCTGTGTCGATATGAGGTGTGAAAATCGGCTTGTTCTTACCTCTTAAAACCTTGGCAATCTCAGATGCGAGACGTCCTAAAGTCTGTCCCTGTGCATCAACAACATACCACTTTCTCTCAATTGTTGCAGGGCTGGCCATAAAACTCTTCATTGGTCTACCTCCTTGAAATATTCCGTTTCTATCTTCAGCAATCCGTCGTACCGCTGTTCTGTCTTCCGTCATTCAATCTTATACGCGAATTGTGTGAGAAGTATATTATCTTTTCTCACGTCACCTACTGCATTATATAGGAAAAGGCTTGTAATGTCAAGAGGTATTTTTAAAAAATTTTTCATTTTTTTGATTTTACCCCAGGAAAAATAACTTGTCACACGATTTTTCCTGGGGTAAATTTAAGTTTTTGATATTGTAGACACAATTCGTCTTTTTCATCCTTATTATCGCAGAATTACTTTTGATAAGGGGAAGCTTCCAGCTCCGGATACCGAATCGCTACCAGCGTCAGCCCGCAGGCGGGTGCTTTGGGGCCGCATTTGACTCTGTCTTTTGCCTCCAGCATCTCTTTGACGCGTTCCGGAGGATAGGAACCGATGCCAACCTCAATCAAAGTTCCCGCGATGATTCGTACCATATTATACAAGAAACCGTTACCCTCAACCTGAAAGGATACCAGTTCGCCCTCCCGTTTCAGATCGAGCCGATAAATCGTCCGCACGGTCTCTTTTACCTGACTCCCCGCCGAACAGAAGCTTGCGAAATCGTGCTCGCCAACCAGATAATTCGCCGCCTCCTGCATTTTCGACACATCCAACGGACGATAGACATAGTGCGCATACAGGCGCATGGTCGGAAGCGGAAAGCGGGTATTCAGGATTCGGTATTCATAGGTTTTCGAGCAATCGGTATGCCTTGGGTGAAACGCTCCCGGCACCTCGCAGGAGTCCTGGATCACAATGTCCTTCGGAAGTCTCGCGTTGAGCGCGTAGGATATCTTCTCCGGCGGAATTCTCGTCTCCGTGTCAAATACCGCCACATTTCCCATCGCGTGTACCCCGGAGTCCGTCCGGCTTGCACCGATCACCTCAATGGGCTCGTTCAGCAGCTTCGTAAGCTCCCGGTTCAGAACTTCCTCCACGGTAATCGCGTTCGGCTGCTTCTGCCAGCCAAAATAATTGGTGCCGTCATAGGCAACCGTCAGTTTGATTCGTCTCAAAGCAACACCTCGTTCCCTCTCCAATACCGCACCGCTTTTATACTCCCGCAGTATATTATAAAAGCGATACCGCCATATTAATTCCAATCAGCAATGCCAGATATCCCACAACAACTCCATATGCTTTGTACTCCGGCTTATGATACCGCAGAGGCTTCATCTTGGTTCTGCCCTCGCCCCCGCGATAACAGCGTGCCTCCATCGCCATGGCAAGGTCGTTCGCCCTGCGAAATGCGGATACGAAGAGCGGCACCAGAATCGGGATCAGGCTCTTAGCCTTCTGCACCAGCCCGCCCGACTCAAAATCCGCACAGCGTGCCTGCTGTGCTTTCATGATCTTGTCGGTCTCTTCCAGAAGAATCGGAATGAAACGAAGCGCGATTGACATCATCATCGCGATCTCATGCACCGGCACATGCAGCTTTTTGAGCGGCCCAAGCAGACTTTCCAGACCATCTGTGAGCTGGTTTGGCGTTGTCGTAAAGGTCATAATGGAGGACCCCATAATCAGAAGGATCAGACGGATTCCCATAAATGCAGCTGTCCGCAGTCCTTCTTTGGTAACCTTTAAGAATCCCCATCTGATCAGAACTTCTCCCGGGGTGAGGAATATATTGAACACCACTGCAAACAGCAGCAGAATCACCACTGACTTCAATCCTTTTACAATAAAAGCAAACGGCACCTTCGAGATCTTGATTACCAGGAGCAGGAACACAGCTGCCGCCAGATATCCGAACACGTTGTTCACCAGGAACAAAGAGACGATATAGGCCATGGTTCCTACCAGCTTCACCCTCGGATCCAGCTTATGAAGTACGGAATCCGCCGGATAATATTGTCCGATTGTTATATCACGTATCATGTCCTGCCTCCTGTTCCATTTCCGTCAGACTTTGCTCCCGCCCGCAGGCATTCTCACAAAGCCCCCTCTTCTTCAGCCATCCAAGCAGTGCATCCTTTGCCTCCGCAACCGTTGTCACATCAGTCGGAACCTCCAGCCCGCGCGCCTTGATATCATGCATCAGATAGGTTACCTGCGGCGCCGCAAGGCCAATCCCCTCAAGCTCTTTATAATGCGCAAATACTTCCTTGGGCGTTCCGTCATAGACGGGGCAGCCATGATTCATTACAATCAGGCGATCCACGTATTTGGCCACGTCCTCCATGCTGTGGGACACCAAGATAACCGTAATCCCGCGCTCCTTGTGGATTCGCGCAACCTGATCGAGGATCTCATCGCGCCCCTTCGGATCCAGTCCCGCCGTCGGCTCGTCCAGTATCAATACCTCCGGTTCCATCGCAAGCACTCCAGCAATCGCGGCCCGGCGCTTCTGGCCGCCGGAGAGCTCGAACGGGGACGCCTCATACAATTCTTCCGGCATTCCCACCATCGTAAGCGCATCCTCGGTACGCTTCGCTATCTCTTCCTCGGAAAGTCCCAGATTCCTCGGGCCGAATTCCACATCCTTCTTCACCGTTGTCTCGAACAGCTGGTGCTCCGGATACTGGAATACCAGTCCGACGTGGCTGCGCAGCTCCTTCATCGAGAACCCTTCCGCGTATATATTCTGATCATTATAATATATCGTTCCGGACGACGCCCTTACCAGCCCATTCAAATGCTGGATCAGCGTGGATTTTCCGGAACCGGTATGGCCAATCAGCCCGATGAACTGACCGTCCTTTATCTCAAGTGTAACTGAGTTCAGCGCATGCATCTCATACGCTGTTCCGCTCGAATACACATAGCTTACATCTTCCAGACGAATGCTCACTTCAGCCCTCCATTTGTGTTTACATATTCTTCAAAGGCCTTTCCGAAGTCCTCCACCGTCAGAATCCCGTCCGGCAGGTTGATTCCTTCTTTCTTCAGTTCCCAGGCAAGCTCAGTTGCCTGCGGTACATCCAGCCTTCTCGCCTTCAGCTCGTCCACCCGTGAGAACACCTCTCTCGGCGTTCCCTGCATGACGACCTTTCCCTCATCCATTACAATTACTTTGTCCGCCGATGTTACCTCATCCATATAGTGCGTAATCAGAAGCACGGTAATACCCTCCTTCTGATTCAGTTCACGCACGGTCTTGATAACCTCCCTGCGCCCGTTCGGGTCAAGCATGGCAGTGGGCTCGTCCAGTACGATACACTGCGGCTTCATTGCCATAAGTCCCGCAATCGCAACCCGCTGCTTCTGACCGCCAGAGAGCTTGTTCGGCGAGTGGTACCGGTATTCTATCATTCCAACTGCTCGAAGGCTCTGCTCCACCCTCTTCCAGATCTCTTCCGTCGGCACGCCCATGTTCTCCGGACCGAATCCAACATCTTCTTCCACAACCGTGGCGATAATCTGGTTATCCGGATTCTGAAACACCATTCCGGCCGCCTGTCTGACGTCCCAGACGCGCTCTTCCTCGCGTGTGTCGATTCCATCCACCCATACCGCTCCCTCTGTCGGCATCAGGATCGCGTTGATGTGCTTGGCAATGGTCGACTTACCGGATCCGTTATGCCCGAGAATTGCGACAAAATCGCCTTTCTCGATATCCAGATCCACCCCGTCCACCGCGCGGTTTACGGATTCAATATTGCCTTCATCGTCGCGGCGGGTATATTCATATATTAGCTTCTTAATATCGATCATCTTCATAGGTTCCGATTCCTCATTCCTGTACACCGTGCGGACCGAACTCCTCTTCCCGGAGCTTGTGCTTCCGGAACTTGTGCTTCCCGGAGCTGTCTTTTCCGGAGCTGTCTCTTCCGGAGCTGTCTCTTCCCGGAGCTGTCTTTTCCGGAGCTTGTCCTGCCCGCCAATCATTCCGTTCCCTCATCCATATGCCAGAAACGGCTGCAGGAAATCCGGCAGCCGTCCCGTCATCAAACGCATTATATCACACTGTCCTTATAAAAGTAAATCCCCACCCCGAACATTGTTGTTCAAAATCGCCTTTACGCTCTCAACATCCTCAAATTCCAGCCGCAGAACAATCAATTCCTTCGTCAGCTCATCCACCGGAATCCGATTGATATGAAGGTATTCCGGCATAGGCGCTCCCGGTGCGGTAAAATTGTACGGAAGATATTCCACCTTCGCGGCAATCTCCTCTCCGGTATTTAGTACGATTGCCGAACGCGGCACAAGATTTAAGGGGCGCAGGCTAAAGCCGCTGCTCACCGCGACTCCGTCAAAATGAAGATACAGATACCGGTCTCTGACCGTCATGCGGCAGGGAATGTCCGGATGATGGATCCATTCCGCTTTTTGATAGCTTTCCCGAACTTTCCGATACCAATTCCCGACGGTTCTGATCTTCTCTGCGGATTCCTTTGGAATTCTTCCCAAAGCGTCCGGTCCCACGTTCAGCAGATAGTTGCCTCCGCGGCACATAATATTGTCAATACTCTGCATCAGAAACAGATTCGAATAATAATCGTCGTCCGCACGATATCCCCAGCTTGCGGCGCTGACGGACTGACAGGCTTCGGTAAGCCGCGTAAAGCAGCTTCCGGAGGGCACGCTTCTCTCGGGCGTGCTGTAATCCCCTTCCGAATACCCGCGATTATTAATCAGAATCCCGGGCTGAAGTCCTCTGACGAACGCATTCATGCTCTCATCCCGATTATACGGCGGAATATCCCAGAACAGAGCGTCGATCTTCCCATAATTTCCAAGAAGCTCCGTCATCTGGTTCCGTATGTACTCCTTATAAAGCTCTTCATTCGGTTCGTCTCCCGGATTCGGCCTTGCGAGCTGATGATCCCCGCCAAAATTCACGGAATGCTTATAGTGCCAGTCCGGACAGGAATAGTACAGCGCAAGCTTGATGCCATGGCGCGCGCAGCCGTCCGCCACTTCCCGCAGAATGTCCTTATGATACGGTGTATTCATAATATTATACTCTGTGTATTTGGTATCCCACATACAGAACCCGTCATGGTGCTTCGTAGTAAAGCAGATGTACTCCATTCCCGCCTCTTTTACGAGTTCCAGCCATTCGTCGATACAGAACTCCTTCGGATCGAACTGCTTTACCAGTGTTTCATATTCTTCCTTCGCAATATTCTTCCGCCACTGCTCCTGTTCGTGCCAGCCGTGAATGCTGTATAATCCCCAATGAATAAACATTCCAAATCTTTCATCCTGAAATAGCATACGTCTCTCCTTCCCTCAGATTGCCTGCCAACCGATTATCAAAGCTGCGGGGCATTCGGAACCTCCAGACTCCCCACGTTCTCTTTCTGATTTGAAAAAAGAGAGGTGATTCCTCACCTCTCTCTGCTTTGAAGAAATATTAAACTAACTCAATTAATACTTCCATTGCTGCATCGCCCTTGCGCTGACCAATCTTAACGATTCTGGTGTAGCCGCCGTTGCGATCTGCATACTTAGGAGCGATCTCGTCGAATAACTTTGCAACAAGGTCAACTTCCTTTGTGTTCTTCTTCTTACCTGCATTGCTCTTACCAGCTTCCTTCTTCGGAACCTGTGTTACAGGGTAAAGGAACGCAAGCATCTTTCTTCTTGCATGAAGTCTGGAAGGGGTATCCTTCTTGATGGTCTTCTCAACTTCATCGTATACGTCAACCTTCTTACCGTTAACAACTTCCTTTACTCTCTTGCCGTCCTTGTCCTTGCGGGCAACCTTAGCGGTTACAGTAACGGTCTCGTAGTTATCCTTTTCCTTTACAGCTAAAGCAATCATGCCCTCAGCGATCTTACGGATCTCCTTTGCCTTTGCTTCAGTCGTAACGATCTTGCCATTATATAACAGGTTGGTTACCTGATTTCTTAACAATGCTTTTCTCTGACTTGAAGTTCTTCCAAGTTTTCTATAGCCTGCCATGTGTTTCCCTCCTTAGAACTATATGCGAACCGGCCGATGACCGGTCCCGGCCTTCCTGCCGGTCTTAGTCATCTCCCAGATTGAGAGAAAGACCAAGTTCTTTCAGTTTTGCGAGAACTTCTTCTAACGACTTACGGCCCAGATTTCTGACCTTCATCATATCTTCGGAAGTTCTGTTGCATAATTCTTCAACCGTATTAATACCGGCTCTCTTCAAACAGTTGTACGAACGCACGGACAGCTCCAGTTCATCGATATTCATCTCGAGAACCTTCTCCTTCTCGTTATCCTGCTTCTCCACCATAACCTCTGCGGTTCTTGCGTTCTCAGACAGGTCGATAAAGGACTTCAGATGCTCGCTTAACACCTTCGCCGCAAGGCTTACTGCCTCATCGGGAGCCAGTGTTCCGTTCGTATATACGTCAAGCGTCAGCTTGTCGAAATCCGTAATCTGACCGACACGGGTATTCTCGACAGCCAGGTTGACGCGTTCTACAGGAGTGTAAATAGAATCGACAGCGATTACTCCGATCGGCAGGTCGTCTCTCTTATTCTTATCCGCGCTGATGTAGCCCCTGCCCTTGGTAATGGTCAGCTCCATGTACAGCTTGGAATCCGCTCCGCCGTTCAGAGTCGCGATCGGAAGCTCGGGATTGAGAATCTCGATATCCGGATCGACCTGAATATCTCCTGCAGTTACAACGCCCTCACCCTCGAACTCGATATACGCGGTCTTAGGCTCGTTCGTCTCACTGTTGTTCTTGATTGCCAGACTCTTGATGTTCATAATGATTTCGGTTACATCCTCCATAACGCCGGGGATGGAACTGAACTCATGAACTATGCCGTCGATCTTAACCTGGCTTACAGCTGCGCCGGGCAGGGACGAAAGCATAATTCTTCTTAAAGAATTACCCAAAGTTGTACCATATCCTCTTTCCAGAGGTTCTACTACAAAACGTCCATATTTTTTATCTTCAGAAATTTCTGCAATCTCTATTTTCGGTTTTTCAAAATCAAACAAGGTGGACCCTCCTTTTGGGTTTCATGTGAGGATACTTCAAATAGCTCTTCTTAGAAGAGATTATTTGGAATACAACTCGACGATAAGCACTTCGTTAACAGGAACATCAATCTGATCTCTGGACGGAATCTCCTTAACGGTTCCGGTCAGATTCTCATGATCTGCCTCTAACCATGCCGGTACTGCCTTGCCGTCTGTTACCTCAAGGATATCCTTATATCTCTGAGCGGACTTAGCCTTCTCCTTGATGGAGATAACATCGCCGGCCTTAACGGTATAGGAAGGAATGTTCACGCACTTGCCGTTTACTAATACATGCTTGTGGTCAACAATCTGTCTTGCTTCTTTTCTGGTTCTTGCATAGCCCAGACGATAGATAACGTTGTCCAGTCTTAACTCTAAGAGAATCATCAGGTTCTCACCGGTTGTACCGTACTTTAACTTCTGAGCTCTGCTGAAGTTATTGCGGAAAGGCTTCTCCAGTACACCATAGATGAACTTTGCCTTCTGCTTCTCTCTTAACTGTAAGCCATACTCGCTTACTTTCTTTCCTGCTCTTAAAGAAGTTCTGTTGGACTTCTTATCAATTCCCAAATATGCCGGTTCCAGACCGAGGGATCTACATCTCTTTAATACAGGACCCATATCTCTTGCCATGTCATTCTACCTCCTAATCAGACTCTTCTGCGCTTGGGCGGTCTACATCCATTGTGAGGAACCGGAGTTACGTCACGGATGCTGGTTACTTCGATACCGCATGCCTGAAGTGCACGGATTGCTGCTTCTCTTCCCGAACCGGGACCCTTAACCATAACGTCTACGGATCTTAAACCGTGAGGCAGAGCTGCCTTTGCCGCGGTCTCTGCAGCCATCTGAGCCGCATAAGGAGTAGACTTTCTGGAACCTCTGAAACCTAATCCGCCGGCACTTGCCCACGAAAGAGCGTTGCCCTCGGAGTCTGTCAGGGTTACGATTGTATTATTAAAGGAAGACTGGATATGTGCCTGTCCACGATCAACATTCTTTTTAACACGCTTCTTAGCAGCTTTCTTTGCTGCTGCAGCGCTTGCTGCTTTCTTAGCCATTACAAACCCTCCTGTTGGATTTAAATATTACGGATAGCTTATTCTATCGAATAAGATTACTTCTTCTTGTTAGCGACAGTTCTCTTCGGACCCTTTCTGGTTCTTGCATTGGTCTTCGTCTTCTGTCCACGAACAGGAAGGCTCTTTCTATGACGGATTCCTCTGTAGCATCCGATCTCCTGAAGTCTCTTGATGTTCATCGCAACTTCTCTTCTTAAGTCACCCTCTACTGTCATCGTCTCGTCGATAACGTCACGGATTCTTGCTACTTCGTCGTCTGTTAAATCTCTTACACGTGTGTCCGGATTAACGTTAGCCTTCTCGAGGATACGGGTTGCACTTACTCTACCGATTCCGTAGATATAAGTAAGTCCGATCTCTACACGCTTCTCTCTTGGTAAATCTACACCACTGATACGTGCCATGTGTACACCTCCGATAAAATTTGGTTAAATGAGTTAAAACATTGTGATTGTCAACACCGCCGGATGTGTCCGGCCAAAGCGCTCATACGAGTGCTGCAACCACGCCAGCCGCTTTAAATTGTGACGAACCGTGCCTTTGGTACGGCCGAAAGAACCGATGATAATGACATCCGTTCTAAAACAGGGTCTTCCTCGCATGCAGTCCTCTGAACACTTCCCGATTCCCTGCTCTGCTCCAGAACCGGTTATCGGAACTCATTCCCCACGACTGCCGCCAACATCTCCGGTATTCCTTTGGCGAGAAGAAAAACCTTCGAAGCGGAATTAGCTGCCCACAATATCACAATATTCTGTACCGTACGGGAATCCCCCACGATACCGCGCCCACATACGTGCGGCGCATGCTGACAGCAAACATGCTTCAGCGATTGTAACACAGAAAGCAAGACCTGGTATTCTATGGAAAGTTGATAAAATTCTAAGTTACGATTATCTATATACTTTCATAAAACAACCAGCGATCACACAAATCAGAACCGTCGGCCCCAATTCATGCACCCTGAATTGGATTAGCCCTGTCTCTGCTTGTGTTTCGGGTTCTCACAGATAACTCTGATACTACCCTTTCTCTTGATGATTTTGCACTTTTCACAAATCGGTTTTACGGAAGATCTAACCTTCACAGTAGTTCACTCCTTTCAAAAAAAGTCCACTTAAGATTATAGCATTGCCCTATAGAAAATGCAAGCTAAATTTTGCAATATTTTACAGTCTCTCCGTGTAGAATTTTTCAACAAAGAATCAGATGTTTTTGTACAAGTTCTACAAAAAGGAAGAGGATATCATTCCATCGAATTCTGACCGTTCGATAGAACGATATCCTCTCTCCTCGCTCACACGAAGTCCAACGATGCCTTTATAATAAGGAAGAAGATCGTCATCATAACCGCGGTCCATGTGCATACCGTAAGGTTACCCCTGCAGCAATTTTCTCATTAACCGGCTTGCGCTTACTCCGTCCTTCTTTGCGAGCACAGCCGCAATCTCGTCTATATCTCCTCTCCAAAGGTCTTATCCGCCATCAGCGAACACCCCATGATGTGAAAATACTCACACGCAGGAATTTCAGGCGTTTCCTGCGTACCCGTCCGCTCTGACTCACCTCGTATCTCCGGCTTGCCCGATAATTCCGCTCTTTCGAATATCTCCGGCATTCTCGCCTTCCCCGCCGCGGAATTACCAAGATGAAAGATGAACTTCCTTGACCCGTCACTAAAATACGTGACGAATGCACAGCCAGTCGATACCGTGCGGTCAATCTGCACATAGCGGCAGTCCACCCCATGCCCGGTCAGGCGATCCGTTAAGCATCGTCCAAACTCATCATCGCCCACACAGCCGATGATCCCAGCCCTGTGCCCCATCTTCGCCGCCGTATCAATAAAGATTGCCGGAGCTCCGCTCGGGAACGGTCCGATAAAGCAGCCCGGCTCGTACAGAGACACATCCTCTTTTTCGCGCATGATTTCTACAATCATTTCTCCCATTGTCCAGATCATGAATTACTCTCCTTTGAACGCATTCTTTAAGAACGCCAACGACTGCCTGATCTGCGCATCCATCTCCTTCTCATCCGCGCCGCCCGACAGATCTCTCCAGACCTTAATATCCTTGCCGACCTGACCGCCCATGGTCACGAACGGTTCCATCACAACTGCCTTATCAAAACCAATCTGATTCAGGGCATTTCCAATCTCCTTCCACGGCAGATGCCCCTGTCCCGGGAGCTTACGGTTGCCTTCGCCGACATGAAGATGTCCGAGATAATCGCCGGCGGTCAGAATTGCGCCCGGAAGATCATCCTCTTCAATATTCATGTGGAACGTATCCAGCAAAAGCTTTACGCTCTTACAGTCGACATCCTTACAATACCTCACACCCTCTTCAGTGGTATTTAAAATATTGGTCTCAAAACGATTTACCACCTCAAGGCAATAATCAATTCCAAGCTCCTGTGCCACATGGCCAAGGCGCTTCACACTCTCAACTCCCCTTGCCCACGCAGCGTCCTTGTCCAGGTCGGTGAATTCACACGGCCAGTACGTGTACATCACACCCACGATCGCGCGCGAATCAAGCCGATATCCGCTACCTTCTTTGCAAAATACTTATAATCTCCCGTCCATTCATGCGTCCAATACGCATATAGCGTTCCGAATTGAATCATTTGCTTCCTCCTTTTCTATGACTGATACTAATCATTATATCGGACGAAGGAAACAATCTCAATAAAGCCACGTTGTGATTTTTTGTATGTATGTTGCCAACATAAATTTAATGTGTTATAATGTGTTATAATTTCCATGTGGACAAGCTTGTGTATGGAGATCGCTTCCATTGTGTCCCTCTTCGTGCAGAGCCCGGAGATCGCTGCAGCACGCCGAACCGGCTGGGGCAACCCCTAAAAAGGAGTTATCATGCGAAAAGAATTTTTTAACATAAAGAATCTGAATCTGGATCTGTACCTGGTTAATTGCGGCTACGAAGACTGCTGCGCTGATTTTGTATGCGCTCCGCACAAGAGAAATTATTATCTGATTCACTACATTACCAAAGGCTCCGGCTATTATGAGGTGAACGGGCAGAGATACGCCCTGTCCATGGGGGACGTATTTATCATATACCCCGGGCAGCTTGTCACCTATTACTCACCGGATATTAATGATACCTGGTCCTTTTGCTGGATTGGGTTTTCCGGCAAACGTGCCGCTGACTATATGAAGCTTACCAATGTTACGGAATATACCAAGAACCTGATAACCCAGGGCTTTTACTCCACGATTATGAATTGTATCAACTACATTGATGAAAATGACCCCGGGTTCTCACAGCTGAAGCTGAATTCCTATGTGCTTGACTGCCTGTTCCTGCTGACCAAAGAGCCGGAAAAAAAGGCACAAAGGGCGGTCGATCACGTCGATAAGGCCGTTCGCTATATTGAATATAATTACATGAACGAGATCACGCCCAAAGATGTATCCGCCTATCTGAATCTTGACCGAACGTATTTCTTTCGGATATTTAAGAAGTATACCGGCTCTTCGCCGGAAAAGTATATCATGAATTATCGCATTAAGCGCTCGTTGGATCTGCTGAAGAACAGTGACTACTCGATCTCGGAGATTGCGGTATTCGTAGGGTTTCGGGATGTGTATTACTTTTCGAGAGTGTTTAAGAAGGTTATGAATGTGACGCCGTCGGAGTATCGGAAATAGGTGCCCAGCGAATGGAGGAGTGAAGGAGACGTCAGAACACTTGGCCTTGGTGACGGATGTTGTTAAAATATTTGTACGATTGTTGCCTAACCATGTAATAAAAGCGGAGCAGGATCTGGCGTCCGGTTATCGACAATACAGCTGTTCCATTAATTCCGCTTCGTCTCCATAAGAAACTCCCGAATATTCCGATGCTTAATCCCCTCCCGACTCCAATCAAACTCATCGAGCGCGACCACGTATTTTGTAAAATTATCTCAATACGAAAGGAATAAATCACCATTTTATAAAATGTAGTCTATACAAATAGACAAAATATTCAATTTATCAGTTATAACTGATAAATTTTACTTTTTTCGATTATATCAGTTTTAATGTTCCTACTCATACCACCTTTCCTGACTCTCCCACAGTCTCTGATATTCTCCCTCTATATGAACCAGTTCTTCGTGTGTCCCAACCTGGCAGACTCTTCCCTCCTTCATCACCGCAATCCGGTCTGCAATCTTCACAGAGCCCAGCCGGTGTGTCACAACAATCGCGGATTTCTCCTTTGATATCTCTGCGAACTGTCGATATACTCGCGTCTCCTCATATGGGTCAATCGCGGCAGTCGGCTCGTCCAGCACGATCATGGAATGCTTCTTAAAGAATCCTCTGGCAATCGCCACCCGCTGCCACTGTCCGCCTGACAGATCTACTCCGCCGAACTCGCGCGAGAGCATCGTCTCATACCCGTCTGGAAATGTCACGCGGTCCTGTTCCACTCCTGCCACCTTGCACACCTCGTCAAGGGTTCGCTCATCCCACTCCCTGTCCGGGCTGCTGATCGTAATATTCTCCCGTAGCGTCATCTGATACCGCTGATACTTCTGGAATACCGCGGATATATCCTGATACCGCGCTTTTGCCGTGAGCTTCCTGGCATCCACGCCATTCATCCAAACCGAGCCGGACTGCGGCTGATACAATCCACAAATCAAGCGAATCAGCGTCGATTTGCCCGAGCCATTTTCTCCCACGACGGCAAGCGTCTCACCTTTGTGAAGCGTAAGAGAGACGTTCTTCACCGCAGGTGTTGACGCCCCCGGATAGGAAAAGGACACGTTCTGCAGCACAACATCGCCCCAGCCCGGCGCTTTATCGACACTCCCGCTCTCCTCTTCCAACTCAAGAAAGTTCAAATAATTCTGCAGCGTGCCGATATTCTGTGACATACTTCCGATATGCCTGCAGATTACCTCCTCCATGAGATTATACAGACTTCCAATCGAGCTGAACACCGCTGCGAACGCTCCGACCGATATTTCCTGTTTCAGTAGCGCATCGAACAGCAGAAGTAGAATTCCGCAATACCCAGCAACCGTAAGCATGCGCATACTCAGCTCGAACCAATTTACTTTCATGTTGGAGCGCATCTTAATCTTTTGCATCGTATCCAACGTGTCCAGGTACAGATTTTTAAAATACCTGAATCCCCCGAGTAGCCGTGTCTCTTTGAAATACTCCCTGCTTGTAATACAGCTTTCGAAATACTCGCATTTTCTGCGCATCGGTGCCGACTGATCCTCCAGATTCGCAAATATCCTGGTCCGCAGGCTCTGCGTCAGAGTCGTCGGAATAAATACCAGAAGAATAGCCACCACCAGAATCGGCTTCAGAACGAATAGATACCCTCCCATGTACAGAAAATACGGAAGATAAAAGGTCAGTATCATCAGAATAATATTTACAAATCCAATTGCGTTATTTTTTCCCTGCTCTGCCTTGTTGATATCATCCAGTCTGGCCGCATCCTCAAACATAACCGGCGATAGCCTTGCAATCTTCTGGTGAATTCCGAACGACAGCTTTCCCCTGATCTTCCCGTTCATAACCGTTGGTAGGAAGTTGCTCACCCCATTGAGCGCCTGACAGCCGACGTTAGCGCAGCCCAGAAATCCAAGCGCCAGAAACACCTGATCCAGTGCCGTATTTCCGAGGGACAGTTCAGTTACTCGGTCAAAGAATACCTGCTGCGCCGTTGTCTGCAGACCCCAGGAAATTCCATGCAGAATACTGACCATAATATCAACCGCCATAAATCCTGGCGCCGCGCAGCATACGACCGGAACCAGTCTTTTTATGATTCCCAATACCCCTATCTTCTTTTTCTCCGCTGCCTTATTCATATCTTATTCCCTTCCTTGCTGATACCAACTTCGCTGCGCCTCGAACATCTCCGCATAGATTCCATTCTTCAACAGTAACTGCTCATGGCTTCCCTGCTCTGCCACTCTGCCCTTTTCCAGAACCACGATCTCGTCGGCCAGACGCGCCGCCCCAAGTCGATGCGTAATGAATAGCGTGATAACTCCGCAGTTCAACTGTCCGAACATCTCATACACATTACTCTCTGCCACCGGGTCAAGCGCCGCCGTCGGCTCGTCCAGAATCCGGATTCCGCCCTTATGATTTAGGCATCTCGCAAGCGCCACCCGCTGCCACTCTCCGCCAGACAAATCGCTCCCGTTCTCCTGAATTCTGCCAAGCCAGGTGCGAACACCGTCTGGAAGCCTCTGAATCGTCTCATCCAGCCCAGCCTCATGTGCCACCCGTGCAATCTCCGTCTCGGACGCATTTCTGACTTCCACCAGGCCTCCGATATTTCCTAACGCGATCGAATCCGCAAGCGGGATATAATATTTTGCGAAATCCTGATACACCACAGCAAAAAGTGCCTTTCGCTGTGCCTGCGTATACTCCCGCAGTTCCCGCCCGTTAATCCGAATTTCTCCCTCATAACTATCGTACAGCCCAGTCAACAGCTTTGTGATGGTTGTCTTTCCCGCCCCGTTCACTCCTACAATTGCATAATGAAGATTCTTTTCCATCCGCAGATTAAAATCCTTCAAAATCTCCTTCTCGGTTCCCGGATAGCGAAATGATACATGTCGGAACTCAATCGACTCTACTGTCTCACCATCCGCTTCCGGCAGTACAAGCGTCCCTTCGGTCTCCGATAGCGCCATAAACGAGGACAAATCCTTCAGATACTCTCTGCTTCTTGCAAGCCCGCTCATCGTATTACTCAGTTCCCATGACATCATCTGAATCAAACTGATCACGCTCGTCGCAATACTAATGAACATACCTATCGAAAGTCCCCCATCCTTTATCGGGAAAATCAGAACAAAGATAATCATCAAAGAAATCAGAACCGTGATCAGACTGGAGCCCTTCATTCGTACAAAATACTTTAAAGTCGCCTTCCAGTCAATCTTTCGTGCTGTCTCGTAATGCTCCAGCCACTTCTCATTCACAGAATCCGTATACCCGTACAGACTGCGCTCCTCCACATTTTCCCTTGATTGGAGCACGGAATGTAGATAGTTGGAGCACCTCATATATTTCTGAACCTCTACATTTGCTTGATACGTCGCCTTTCCGCCCTGGATCGCCCTTCCAAAAAGTGGAAGTGATGTCGCAATAATCACCAGCCCAGCCCACCATACCTGACGAAACAGAATCAACAGAATCGAAATCACGCGAATCATAATATCCGCTATCGAAAGGAGATAGCTGAAACCCTCCTGTATTCTCGTAACTGGATCCGAGCTGGCCCTTGTCACCAGCTCCCAAGTATCCTTATCCTCAATATGCCGATATTCCAGCTTCGCCCGTTTTTCTACAATAGCGGAACGATACTCCCTGGTCAGCTTCATCCCGGACTTCAGATTCACAAAACTCATCAGCTGCCAGTTCATGTAAGAATACGCAACGATAAGCATCAGAAGCAGAAGCGGTTGAACGATCGCCCCCCTTAATTGCTCGCCTCGGAAAATGGCAAGTGCCGTATCCACAAAATCCGCCGTTACCAGCACCTGCAGGGACGGCATCAGCGCATTCAGCAGACGATTGCCTATCCTGATACCTGTCAATATCGGAGCAGCCCGGAACGGAATCCGTATAAAATCAACCATTCCGTATCTTGTCTTCTGAATCAGTTGCATCTTGTTCTCTCCCTTATCCAAAATAGTCAATAATCGTATCCACCAGTTCCTTCATATCCTCTTCCCGGCCAAGAACCCAGGTGTTCACCCCAAGTGTCTCCTGCAAATATTGCCTGTGCCCCTTCAGCTCCTCCTCGGACAGGCTCTTATAATTCTCGTAGAATCCAGCCGCACTCGCTTCGATCCTCTTCGGGAACAGACATAGTGCAATAACCTTTCCTTCCGATACCGCTTCCACATAGCGGATGGTATTGCTGATATATTCCACACTGTCATGCGGACTTACCATCAGCACAATCGCATCCGGAGCGGTTCCGCACAGAAATGCATGCTGATAGGGAATGAACTGCTCCAGATTCCCAATTCCATAAGAGACTGCGGCAGACTGCGCTCCCGCGATAATAATATCGCAGTCACTGAGGCAAATATTATTCATCAGCCGGTTAATATACAGCAGCGCTTCCGCTTCTGTCAGCCGGATTCCGGAATTATATCCATACGGGAACACTTCATCCATTCCGAACAAAAGGGAAGTCGGCTCCGTTCCCAGCTGTCCGACCTGATACCCCGCTTTCTGGAACAATTCTCTTATGATCAGCTGCAGCGTGAACTTTCCCTGCCTGGAGCTCGTTCCCCAGATGCCAAGCACCGGCTTGCTAATCCGGAATAACTTGCCGTAATGATTCGTCGGAAGATTCCTTGCCGTAATCTCCATCCGGAACACGCCCTCTTCCTTCTCGCCCGGATCGAACGCGTATACCTTGACTCCATGCTCCCTTGCAGCAGCGATCAGCCGTGTCCCCAGTTCCGGGTCCTTCGTCAGCCTGGCCAATTCTTCGATATGTCCCAATATCAGCGTGTCCACCTTGTCCCACTCAATATCCGAGATATCCCGTATCGTCCGATCCAGCGCATTCTCGGCATTTAGCATCTTTCTGACCGACGCATTCACATGCCCGGAATACCGGTGGTCAAAGATATCTACGATCTCGAAAGACAAAAGCTGTGGGAACCGTGCCAGACTGTGCATCTCTTTGTTAAACGGAAAGATCGCCGCCCGTTCGATCGCAAACGGCAGCCTCCCGCTGACTTCCATATGCTCCACCCCAATCGGAAGCTTCTCCAGATGGATACTGCCCTCGTGAAGTCTTGCCGCAAGCGCTGCCGTCGCCATCGCGCAGGAAAAGCTGTTTCCCGCCAGGAACACATAATTCGGCTCTTTCCAGGCCAGCCGACTGACCGTTCCCTTGGCGCAGAGATTCACATAACTGTCCGGAACATACCCAAGATCCTGCACTTGTGTCATATTTGCAGCTCCCGTAACCCCATACACACAGTCAAAGGCCGCCGGATATGAAATCGCCCCATCATTGCTGAATGCAGAAAGGATCACCGTTCCCTGCTCCCGGATCTTTCTGCATACCTCATATAGAGCAGCCACATTGGTACAATTGGTAATTCCAAGGCTCAGATTCAACAGGTCCGGCTTCTCATGCTCCTGAATATACGAAAGCGCAGCAACCAGCGCTTCTTCCGACAGTTCCAGAGCTTCCTCAAAGATCTTCACCATTCGGATATCGGCGCAGGTGCAATTCTTCCTGATTAAATCATAGACGGCCGTTCCATGGCCGATCTGGTCTTCCAGATCAGCCACCCGGATACAGCAGTCCTCCTGCTCGTCATATACTAATCCGTACCCATCAATCGTTCCATTTCGAAATGCTGGATGCGCGGTGTACACACCGCTGTCCAGTATTAAGATCTTCATATCAACGCCTCATTTCTTTTATAGATTCGCTTCCGTCGGTACCGTTCTTTCGCTTCAGATACACAATCCGCTCTCCAAGCTGATACGGAATCATTTCAGACTGCTCTTCCTGCAAACCGGTCCCAGAGTTATCGGTAACGATATACTGCTCCAAATCTCGATAGGAGTAATACGAAGCCTGGCTTTCTTCCTGCGGATGCAGCTCAACTCTTAAGTGAATCAAATCCTCCAGCAGCATATTGATGAGATGAAAGGCGCAGCGGGTGATCTTCATATTGAGCGTCTGAAGGGTCTCATCCACTGCAAGACGAAACCCCTTCTGCCGATATATGTCCCCTGTGTCAAACCCTCCATCCATCTTGTGGATCGTCACGCCTGATATCTCTTCCCGGTTCAATAGCTGAAAGATTGCCGGTACCGGCCCCCGGTACTTCGGCAGCAAGGAAGGGTGGATATTGTAACATGGGATGTGTGTTACAAGTTCTAACGGCAGCTTATGGTTCCAGCCGTAGACAAGTACGCAATCAATGTGGTGCTCTGCAAGGAAGGTGTAATTGCGGTCGCTTTGTGCGCTGAAAAAGTATACGCCTTGCGCAGGAACTGCCGGGGCCGGAAGTTCAAATACAAATAGTACGCTGATGTCCTTGCTGTGTTTTCTTAGAATCGGCGCCAGAAGGTTGGCGTTTGTTGGGTCTGTGAATATTGCAAGGTTCATACGTAGAGCTTCCTTTCTATTTATTTCTTTCAAAAACTATAATGCTATTAATTTTTCTTGTTAACTTATATAATAGCCTATTTCATTCACCAACATAAAGATTAAACTTCTGTTCAAATTCTTTATAACATTCCTCATATGTCTTAGAATTCTCGAACATGTATGCGAAAAACGATTCATAACACAACTTCCGTACCACAGGGTTCGGAATTCTTACATCAGTAATGCTGTCATAAAGCTCAACTAATTGTTCTTCTATTTCCTCTGTAAGTCCCCTCATCGCAATCGATTGATAAACCGAAGTTGTCTGGCGATGCCGCTTTATCTGCCATGCAATATTCTCCTTATTAAGCGACATTCCGTATTCCGCAAGTTTATTAGAATACAGTTTTGCATCCATCGCCACCCGCAGAAATTCATATGCATATGATTCTGCATCCTTTGTCAAAACTCCATAACGATTCACTGTTGCTGTAACCCCATTGCCATCAGCATCTCCTATGATAGAAATTCCCATCTTATCTTTTCCTGCCTCACGATACAGATTTTCCCAAAACCAAGCGTAGTGAGTTACATCCGGATTCGTATGACATATAAATGAACTTCTCTCCGCGATATCGGAATCCTCCTTGACGTATAAAGTAAAAACTTTCGCCATTTTCTCTAATTGACTTACATATGTGGCAAATCCATTAACTGCCATTTTAAGTCTTTGCGAATCAATCATAATATTTTGTTCTTCTAATTCAATATCGAATGCCTGTGCTGCCCCCATGACCACATCAAAATACCCATGCTGACAATACAGCGTTCCATAATAATCATTATCCTTTAGAGCTTCTACATTAGCCTCTATCACTTCGCAGTATTTTTCAAATGGGATCACCGTTTCAGAATCGAATCCCAGGTCAGCCGTTTTGTCATAAGTAAGATAGGGAACAGAAAAGGTTAATGGTAACACATACTGCTTTCCATCTACCTTCCCGGCTTCAAAGGTTCCAGGCAAATAGGTTTCTGTATTCAAAGAGTCATCCTCTATCATCTTATCATCTAACGCTTGAAATGCGCCATTCTTCGCCATACCCAAGACATCCAGACCTGTTTGTTCGTCAAATATAATAATATCAGGACCTTTTCCTGCATTTAACTCGCTCTTCAATTTCTCATCCATCTGTGTGCTGTCCTCGAATGTAGTCTTGTTCACTGTAATGTTGCCGTAATGCACTCGAAATGCAGTAATATACTGATCAACATTTACATCATTTGACATACAGTAAAGGTTTAATTGGTCCTCACATATCTCATCCACTTTCGTAGTACTTTCCTCTTCTTTATTTCCGACCAGACTGCTCTCTTCGGGAAGGTTTCTGCTATTGCTGCATCCCCCAAAAAAGATACCGAGTGTACATAAGATTGCAATCGTTTGCTTATACTGCTTCACACCAATACATTCCTTTCTACTACAATTTATTTATAGTTAATGTTCCTATCGGCCAGTTAGAACTCTTTCCACCTTAATGCTTAAGCTGTTAGAATAATATGATCAATGGTATATCGGTTCCTTTTTTGAACTTAGCGTCCATAATTTGGACTGATAATCAGCTAAATCGATAATTGACAGAACAGGACCTTCTCCTTTTATAAGAATGCCCTGTTCTATAAAGCTGTGTTAGCTACTCTATTATGATATTCCATATGTCGTTACAAAAATTCTATCACTCTATATTTTACCGCTATGCGGCAACACAAACCTGCAACACTGTTCCAGAGTGCCTATAGAGAAAGCTTTAATGTATGATTCGATCCCTTAACGAACACAATTAGGGAATACACTACACAAAATAATATCACAACCGCCAAACTGCATGGTGGTGCAACTGCCGCTAATACCGCCGCCGCCAATTCCACAGCCAACTCCTTCATACAGAACAACTTTTTCTTCCTTGGTTCCCTTTCTCGACTTTCTTAAACTCTTCTTCATTCTATCATCCTCCTTTCTTCCATTCTTGGTTACGACATACAGAAAATCATCCCAAAAAACAATTTCCCTCTTCATCTCAGTCATTCCGCAACCTGTTTCTCAGAAACGACATCATCCAACATTGCACAAAAACCTTTGCAAGAAGACAGATTGTCATAAATCAATATTTCATACGGAAGTTCTATTTTTAAAGCATCTTCAAGCTCTAAAACAAACGAAATAAAAGCAATCGAATCTATGACATAATCTCTCAAGTCAATATCATCTGCAAACTCATCTGGAATATCAATTCCTATATTTTGCATACTTTGTATAACAGCCGAAATCGTTCCCATTCCTAATCCTCCATATTCTAATCTATATAGCCAAACATTCCCTGTCTATCAAATAACTTGAAATAATCATCAATATATATCTTTTCTTCTGGGCAACATGCATATCCATACTTAATATTTGCATACACACACGTCATTCCCATACATACTGGAACGAAGAAACACTCTTTACACTGAGGACTTAGATTCAGTGTGCTCCATCGCATTCTTCCACTTTTTCTTTCCTGCAACGAATTTAGATCCAGAACATTCCCTAACTTATTGCCTTTATCATCATTAAGATGACACGCACATTTTCGAACAGTTCCTTCCGAATCAATTACCATTGCGTTTTTTCTACTTGCATCGCATATCGCTCCATTTCTTGCAAAGAAGCTTCTATTTGCGAATCTCAGTTCATGAATATCACTCCGTATAATAGCCTCAAAAAATTCTCCAGTTCTTTGATTCTGGCGAATCAATTCATCCTTCATACTGCAGACCCTTTCTCCACCATAATCACCTGCCATTTTTGCAAAAACTCGAAATCGCTTATCTTTCGCAAACTTCTTATTATACCAAGCAAAATACTCTGGAATATCAGGAATCATACTTTGAGTAAAATTCGTTCTCAAAAGAATTACAAATTTTCCCGACTTTGATTTTTCATGAATCTCAATCAAATTTTTTACAATGGTTTCATAAGTCGGATTTTTATTAATCAACATTCTTTGCGCATCATGCGTTCTTTTTAATCCATCAAGTGTTATCTGGTAGCTCAACACATTATAACTCAACAATTCCCGAAACACATCGTAAGTCAACCGGTATGCATTCGTTGTAATCCCAGCTGTATAGCTTCTATGTGCACTTTTACATATTTTCATGAACTCTATTGATAAATGTGCTATCACATCCATTGCAAGTAGCGGTTCTCCACCAAACCAAGATACCCTAAGTCCTGTATAAGCATTGATATTCTGTCTGACATATCGAATAATTGCCTTCTGAACCTCCTCACTCATTTTTCCTCTGGAGAATTCTTCCGGACAATAAACACATCGAAAATTGCACTGTTCCGTCGGCAAAATTGTCAGCAATAGAATCGGCTTAGACTGTTCCTCCAGATAACTTCCTTTTAATCGGATATCCTCATCTTCTTCTGAATCAATAAGTACTCCCGCTTTTTGCATTTTCAAAATCAAGTCATCTTCCTCACTAATATACTCCTTTCGAAGAATTTCCGTGGCATATTCCGCATTGTCCTGCGACACTTTACACATTTTGTTGCTATACATATTCGCTATCAACAATTCTCCATCATCATTAAAACAAATATGATTATACTTCGAAGGCCTTAACATTCTAATTCCTCCTTTCTACTACAATATATTTATGGTTATTGTTCCTAACAACCAGTTAGGACTCTATCCATCTTGTTGCTTAAGCTGTTAGAATGTATGGAGTCATAGGTATGTCGTCTCCCTTTCCTGGACTTCAGGCCCGTTTTTTAGACTGATAACCAGCTCCTCATTCGCAGCGTTCGTTTTATGCAGGTTGAACTGCCGTAAGGTACGTTCGTGTCACGTCACAGTAGCTAGAATATGCAATGAGTAAAACTGGTATTTATCCATTGCAATCATCTTTAAGGAGTGACCATTTATGAACGCAGTAGGTATCGATGTTTCCAAAGGTAAAAGTATGGTGGCTATTCTCAGACCTTATGGTAAGATAGTGGCTTCTCCCTTCGAGGTTACGCACACCGCCAGTAATCTCAATTCACTTGTTGAACCGATAAAGTCAGTTGATGGTGAATCTCGCATTATTATGGAGCATACCGGACGTTATTATGAACCAATCGTCCGCAAGCTCTCAGAGGCAAATCTTTTTGTCAGTGCTATCAACCCAAAACTCATCAAAGAGTTTGGTGATCATTTCTTTCGTAAGGTAAAGTCCGATAAAGCTGATGCTGTTAAAATTGCTCGTTATGCTCTTGACACTTGGTCTGAACTCAGACAGTATATTCTTATGGATGAAATACGCTCTCAACTCAAAATCATGAACCGTCAGTTTGGTTTCTACATGAAACAAAAGACTGCCATAAAGAACAATCTCATCGGCATCCTTGATCAGACATATCCCGGTGTTAACACCTACTTCGACAGTCCTGCCCGTAATGACGGCAGCCAGAAATGGGGTGACTTTGCACCTACTTACTGGCATGTAGATTGTGTTCGTAAAGCAAGAAGTACAACTTCAGCCAATCCAAAGCGGAAGAAATCTACGGAGCATCTAAAGAACTTGTTCCTGTACTTCCTAAGGATGACTTAACCAAACTTATTATTAAACAGGCTGTGGAACAGTTAAATACCGCTTCCATTACCGTAGAGTCACTTCGTACTCTTATGAACGACACTGCCTCTAAACTTCCTGAATACCCGGTTGTAATAGCAATGAAGGGAGTTGGTACATCTCTCGGTCCACAGCTAATGGTCGAAATCGGTGATGTTACACGTCTTACTCACAAATGTGCGATTACTGCATTTACCGGTGTTGATCCCGGTATAAATGAATCCGGCACTTATGAACAGAAAAGTGTTCCAACATCCAAACGTGGTTCTGCTGAACTTAGAAAAACACTTTTTCAAGTCATGGACTGTCTCATCAAAACAATGCCACAGGATGATCCTGTATATGTTTATGGATAAGAAGCGTGCCCAAGGCAAACCTTACTATATCTACATGACTGCAGGTGGCAATAAGTTCTTACGCATCTACTATGGAAGAGTGAAAGAATATCTCGCATCACTCCCAATGCCAGAGTAACTTTTACATACATCTCTACCAGGCCACCACAATGTAGTGGTCTTATTTTGATACCCAATTTTCATCCTGTATAAAATTTCCAAAGTTCCTCAATTTAGCCTTGACTTTTTATTTGCAGGCTCTATTTAACTTGAATAACGCCCTTATATTATTATTCCCTTTGCGAGTAAACCCAACGCGACAAGCAACACTCCTCATCCACTTTAAGTGTATTATATAACTTTACCCACTCATGATAATCTTTCTGACTTTGAATACGTTTATAACTCCGCATATACCGAATCAGTTCTGGATACACCTCAAACAGGTGCTTTGAATTTATCGAAATATAGTTATTCATTGAAGTCTTAATAAACTCCAATTCTGTTTCTTTACTGCAATTCATATCTGGAGCATGATACCGCGGTGCACTTTCTACATCAGGTTCATATGTACATAATGGATATGTACCTAAACAATCACCAGTTAATGCGTATGTAATAGCCGGACACCCTCTACATGCTACCCCGTATTGACATCCCCCGCATTTCTCCTGATATAAAGAAAAACGCCTAAATTTTCTCAGCAATTCCGAACTTAATAAAATATCTTCAAAAGAATCTTTCGCCAAGTTTCCAAGTACAATCGGTAATCGTCTACACGGTAGTACATCTCCATTCTGCAAGACGCAAATGCTATCCCACCCGATATGACATCCTGACATCATTGGATAAGAATATACACTTTGCATTGGCTCGTTCCGCTTCATCTTTTCATATACACGATATCGCGATGGTTTAAGACCAAATATTCTATTTGTGTCGCTATGCTTTTTTGCAAAATCGTAATATTTTTCTAAGATGTCATCTGCGCATTCGTTAGAAATATAGCTATTATTTTTCGCCGCATTTCCATATGGTACTACAAAGTCAAATGCAAAGGTAAACACATCAAGCGTCTGTACCAAATATTCACATAATGCAAGAAGTTGACCGCAATTATCAATTGACACGGTATACATAATATGCGGTCGAATTCCTTCTGCATTTAACCTTCTACAAGCTTCTATCGTTCTATCAAAAGAGCCTTTTCCCCGAATATAGTCATGCATGTCTTTCATTCCATCCAGACTCATTTGGTAATCAGATACTCGGCATTCCTTCAATAACGCAATCTTTGAATCTGTAAGAACTTCCGGAATATCCAACAGCATTAGTTGTCCATCCACCATTGAGCAAAGAAATCTTAGAATCTTATCACACTCTGGATTCATCAGCGGCGAACCACCTGTAAGCACAAAATTCGGATAAGTCAGTCCATATTTATCAAAGAACTCCTTTACATTTTGGAACATTGCAACAAAATTCTCATAAGAACAATCTTCTGCAACATAGCGATCATCATACATATAACAATGTCTACATCTATTTATACAATTTGAAGTTAAATGCCATTGCACTGAAAAATTAAATATCTGTCTCTCCATAATAACCTCCTTTTCTACAATTAACTACCAAATAACTACTACGCTTGACAGGTTCTTGTCCAACATTTTCTGCACTTCAACCCGTATTCTCATTCCACCTCGCAAGCAATTCTGCTATCAGCAGTTTTTCTTCCTGATTAATCTCCATCATCATCTCCCGGACCGTCTTGAGAAGTGCCATATTATGACTCAGATTAGATTTAATACACAGTTTATGTACAATCTCCGCCTGACAAGCTACCTTATCGTAGTACCTTTGAATAATATCAGACTGTTCGAACAAACCATATTGATACAGCACCTTTATTCTGCGATACATCATAAGTCTGTGCTCTACATAACATCTGCTATGCTTTATCTCAAATGCAGTATCGCCACTGTGTTCAATCTCTTCCACTAATTCAACCAGCTTGTCCCATGCTTCAAACCCAAACGCCAGCTCTGTTCCTACAAACTCTTTCCCCTTCCGTGAGTACAGGTAATTCTCTAATTCCCTTTTTATATGTTTATCATCTAACTGTAAGACATAATCTTTATTGAACCGATAATAGCACATCGTTACCTTATCCTGCAGCGCACAAACAACTGACTGGTAGTAATCATGATAGCAAACATCCCGATATCCATAGCGTCCATCGTCCCAGTATCCCACTACTCTGAATATCTGCTTCTCATCATCGAACCCAACGACAAAGTGGTCATGGTAATAATGTCTTACCTGATAAGCAGACTTATTCGGAATATAATACTCGTCCCAAAATCCGCCGACATAGATTCCCTGTCTCAGCATACTTTTATGTAACTCAATGATGTCAAGCCCTTTGTTCTCATACATAGCAGGAGGTATCTCTATCATGTACTTGAACGTCATCCCATCACTGAACATCCAAAAATCTTCCGCATATGACCGAATCACCGGATTCGAGTGATAGGAACAATTAATAAATCTGTTGCACAGCCACAACTCCGAGTTCTGAATATTAGACATAATCGCTCCTGATACATATGCTTGAAATTGGTATGTCCGCGGTATGGCATCTACTTCAAACGGTAAGATCACTCGTTCCATCGCTCACTCTCCTCCATTCGGGTAATGAGTATCGCCGTTATAGATACTTTGTTTTTTTCTCCCTGAGTTTGGCTTTATTATAGTTTATAATACATAAATTTTCCAGATCAAAAGCGTGAAATTTTAAAAAAATCCACTAATTTTGCACGTTTCTGATCTTTTAATAATTGTTCCAAATATAGTACAATAAACAAATAGATTTTATCCTATATCTGTAATTAATTTCAACATGCCAGAAAGGAGACTTCACATGTCAAAACCTAATTCACTAAAACTCTTCAACAGCTTTCTTATCGATTCGAATCCAACTCCCGATTCCGACAAGAATCCTTCTGTTTCAAAAAAATCATTGAAGCCACGCCTTCAACCGAATCGCATTAACGATCCCGATGAAGATACCCCTAATCCAAAAAAGTAAACTCCTCTATCTTTTGTTTCAAAAACGAATCATTTTCATTTCTGCACTGTGTCTCTATCATTCTCTTCCCTCTCACATCGAAAAACAGAGCAAAGAATAGATAAGAGACATAGTACAGCTCAGTAACTTTCTCATTTTTACCTTTCTTAACTATCTGCTCCCTATTCCAAGCTTCTGTAAATAACAGATTCCCTGTAAACCAGTTCTCCTTTGCTTTTGCAGCAATACTCCTGCATTCAGATATAATCTGATTGCTCTCTTCATATCGTCCGAAGTCTCCCAGATAATCTCCTAACCATCCAGCCAGTTTAATATGATCCGGATGCTTTGACCGTTCTCCCTGCAGGGTCTCCAGTATCTCACATGCCTTTTTATGATAACACATTCTCTCATGATACTCGTTTTGATGATTGCCCATTCTCTTATAAGTCAGGGCCATATCGATCAAAATAGCTTGCTCTTCAAAAGTGAGATACGTCCCCTTTATCTTTTCAGGTCTATACTCTCCTAATGTATATGTAAGCAGTCTTTCATATTCTTTTATTACGGCTTCTCCTTCTATCTTCCCCTCCATTTTCTGAATCGTTACTTCCAGTTCCTCCACCAATTGTTGATTCATCTTTTTTTTGCAGTCAAGCTGTTCTTTTAGTTGTTCTAAAACCCCTCTTGCTTTCCCCGGATTTCTTTCGCTTATTGCCCGGTGAACCGCATGAAAGGTATCATACGCTTCTAATTGTCCCAGCACAAAATAGCTGCTGCAGCTTTCTCCTGATAATCCAATTTCTTCCAAGATCTTAACAGATACGTCATACTGCGGCGAATGCTCTCCTCGTTCCGCACGGCTTATTGTAGCCACAGAGCAGCCCACTATCTCCGCTAACTTCTCCCTTGATATTCCGATGTACTTTCTTCGGCTGCGGAGCACGTCCTTAAATGCATAGGCCTCACAATCCGAATAACGTGGATGCAGATCCGTATAATGGCGAATTGGATCCAACGAATCGAGATACTCTCTCAGAACCTCTCCAACCAGAAAATACTGACGCCCCTTTTCGGTCTCTCCCAAATGAATCTGTTCTTCACATTCCGCAACCATCAGAAAGAACTCCGGCATCAGGCGCGTAGAAGTTCCTGTTGCTCTCAACAGTGCAATCGCTTCCTCTGCACATTCCTCTGCCTTTTGATAGTTCTGTCTTCTCATTAACCCTCCTGCCAGATAATAGAAGGCTGTCGTACAAAAATTCTTCTGTTCTGTAACCTCGTATTCCTTGTATTTCGCATACTGTAAAATGTCCTGATATCCTTTCAGAGCTTCGTCTTCATATCCCATATTCTCAAGCAGATGATATGCCTGAATCAGAAGCAGCAGCTCTAATTCTCCCAAATACAGTTCCTTCCAATTCTGCTCGAGAACAATTATCTGCCGCTCCGTGCGCTTACCTTTGGCGAACTCTGGTATAGTAATTGCAAGCGCAGCCATACATGTATCATAAAGAACTTCATCTGTTCCCCCTTCCTGCTCTAAAAGCATGATACGGTAGTACTCCACAAATTGTCTATGTATTCTGCTCTTGCTGCCCGTCTTGCTCCTGTACTCTTCCAATAACTCTCCTGCTCTCTGACTCAGCTCCGCATTTTCGTATGCTGCAAAGATCGTTTCCGCAATCTCCTGTCTCAGCACCCAGAGCTCATTCTCATCCTGGTTTAATATCATACTAAACCGTTCCGGTGAACGTCCCAGCTTCTGCCAGAATGTATTCACTAATAATCGGTCACTATCTCTCTTGCCCCGTTCGATCATATAAAGAAGGGATGAGCTGCAGAGTCCTCTTGACAATTGGTCTGCTGTTATATTTCTTTTTGTACGCAAATTTCTGATTAAAATTCCAAACAAACTATCATTCATATGTAGTCATTCCTTCTTTTAGAATTATTAATACTTTATTTTATTATTTCTTCGTATATTATACCATGGTTCATCTAACAGTCAAAGTTCAAAAAAAGCATAGATCATTAAAAAAAATGACTATGGCCATCCTGAACGATAAAAAAGAGACTCATCCTGCCCAAGACAAGATAAGCCCCTATCAGAGAGACGAAAAAGGGCGGAGGCTTGTATGGCAAGATTCCGTCCTCTTTCATCGCTTATTATGCTTTTTTAATTTTCCCTACCCAAAATGTGCCGATTGTCTTTCTTATTCCCCCGCATACAGATTCAGCTTCTGCTCAAAATCGCTATAACATTCCTCATAGGTTTTGGATCGCTCATAAATATAAGGGGCAAACGAATTATAACACATCTTACGCACCACCGGATTCATGATTACAACTTCAGTAATACTATCATAAAGCTTAGTCAACTGCTCTGCCATCTCCTCCGTAAGGCCTTGCATCTGAATCCCCTGATAGTTTGACGCGCTCTCAAGGTGGTGCTCGATCTGAGATGTAATATTCTCCTTCTTCAATGACATTCCATATTCTGCAGTTTTATTGGACTCTAAATATGCGTCCATAGCCACACGCAGGAACTCATAGGCATACGGAGCTGCATTCTGCGTAACAACGCCGTATCTGCTTACTGTTGCGCTCACCCCACTTCCGTCTGCCTTTTCCAGAATCGAAAGCCCCATTTCTTCTTTTCCGGCCTCACGGTAAAGATTTTCCCAGGCCCATACATTATGCGTGATATCAGGGCTTACGTGACACATAAAGGTAAACCGTTCCGGCAGCGCAGTTTGTGTCTTATAATACGCGGTAAGAATATTGTTCACCTTTTCGATCTGGTCAGCATATCTGGCGAACTCATCCATTGCCATCTGCAATCCTTTGGAGTCAATCACAGCCGTCTGGTCTTCTCTTGATACTTCAAATACCTGCGCCGCTTCCACGACTGCCCGCGAATACTTTTGACAATACAAAGTCGCATAATTTTTATTATCCTTTAATCTCTCAATATCAGTAACAATCGCATTGCAGTATTCCTCAAAGGAAATGACCGCCTCCGGTTCAAACCCCAAATCTGCCGTTTTATCATAAGTTAAAAACGGGATTGCAAAGGAGAGAGGCAGCACATATTGTGCACCATTCACTTTACCGGCTTCAAATGTGCCGGGCAGATAATCCGCTTCTTCCAGCAGCACATCCTCCGCCATCTTATCATCCAATGCCAGAAACGCTCCCTTTTTCGCCATGCCGAGTACATCAAGCCCGTTCTGCGAGGTGAAAATAATAATATCCGGTCCCTGTCCTGCATTCAGTTCGGTCTTAATTGTCTCATCCATCTGCGCGCTGTCATCAAATGTTGTCTTCTTCACCGTGACATTCTTGTATTGGGTCTTAAATCCTGCAATATACTGGTCAATGTTTACATCATCAGCCATGCAGTAAAGAGTCAACTCCACGTTTTCTCCTGAAGAGACTTTTTCTTTGGTATTCTTTGCTGTGTCAGTAGCAGTTTTATTTTCTTTGCTGCCGCAGCCGATCAAGAATGTACATAATATGCAGAATACTGTGATAATACAAATAAAACGTTTTCTCATTTTAAATTCCCCCTTTTGGATAAAAATTTATTATATGCAGAACAGAACCCTACGCCGCCAGACTCATACAGAGCAAGCTTTTTTAACATTCCCCTCCCCCTCGGCCAGAGTCAGATCCCTGTACTGTATAGCCATCAAGTCATCCTTATACGACCGGATATTCTCTTCGTCATCATTTTATTCCAATCTTGCAATTAATTATGAACAAAATTTTTCAAAAACGATCAATCGTCTTTTATTTTTGTAAATCTATTCGCTCATTTCTTCTTATATTTTTAGTAAATTCTATTCTTGTTAATATATTATCATACTTTTATAAAGAACAAAACGATCAGAAGTGTAAATCTTTCATATTTTCACACTTCTGATCGTTTTTAAAATATCCTTTGTTTTTCGTCTATTCCAATATGTTCCCCCTGCAGAAGCATTTTCCAGACAATCCCACCGCCTTAAGCAGCTGGATTGCGTTTTCCCGTTTCGGGGATTGTTCGCCTTTCTCAATTCGTTTTATTGTAATCACCGAACACCCGATCTGCTCCGCTATCTTTTCCTGCGTCATTCCCAGGTGCTCCCGTCTGGTTTGAAATACATCCTTGAATGCATATACTTCACAATCGGTATAGCGCTGGTACCGTCCGGCTTCTCTATCCGATGTCATTTGTAAGAACTCCTGTCGCTGTATTGCCTCGTCTCTGGTTGCCCGAATATGCGCTGTTGCTTTTTTGGCCAGCTTCTTTGCTTCAGGGTCATCTCCCATTTTCCTCAACAATTCTGTTAAATAGCAGTGCACCTGCGGACAGAACTGCTTCTTTTCGGCATCCTCATAGTTATTCTTTTCTGCGTATTGAAGGATTTTATAATAGCCGATAAGTGCTTCTGTATCCTGTCCCATTTTTTCAAGCTGCCGATAGGTCTGAATGAGCAGCAGCAATTCCAATTCCCCCAGATATCGCTTCTCCCAATGTATCTGATTCATTGAATTCTGTGCCGTAAACGGGCGATTCCTGTCCATCAGCTCCGGCATGGTAATCGCAAGCGCAGTCCGATATGCTTGATATAAGACGGCCTCAGAAGTTCCTTCCTGTTCCGACACCATAATTCGATGATATTCCAGAAATTGTCTATGTATCTTGCATTTTCGAACTGTCTTTTCCGCGTATTGTTCCATTATCTCTTTCATGCGGCTTCTTTTATCTGCCTGCCTATATTCTGTACAGACCATGTCCGATATTCTCTGACGCATTTCCCACAGGTCCCGTTCCTGTCGATTCGATATGATACGGAATCCCGCCGTGCAGATTCCCAGTCTCTGCCATAGGGTATTTACTAATATGGGATCTCCATCCCGTTGTCCCTGTTCCATCATATGGAGCTGGGAAGTAGAACAGATTCCATAGGACAGCTGCTTCCCCGTTATCTCTCTTTTCGCACGCAGATCACCGATTGACAGCTCTGCTGATTTTCGACTCATTTGTGAGGTGTCACCCTTTCCTTTTGCTCTTCCCCATGTTCAATCATACATTCTTATTTCTTTATATATTATACTCTATCATGAGCTTCATTAAAAAGGGTAAAAATATGACTTTAGTGTAATTTTCTGCGCATTTTTTCTTATTTCATTTGATTCGCGAAAGTTTTATTATAAGAATGACGAACGAGGACAGAGTCTTGTAAGACAAGAGTCCGTCCTCGGTCACCGCTCATTGCATTTTTAATTTTCCCTGCTCAAAACGTGCCGATTGCCTTTCTTATTCCCCCGCATACAGATTCAGCTTCTGTTCAAATTCGTTATAACATTCCTCGTAGGTCTTGGATCCCTCTCTCATATAGGGATTAAATGATTCGCGGCACATGCTGCGTACCACCGGATTCATAATCACTACTTCTGTAATGCTGTTATACACCTCTGTCAACTGCTCTGCCATCTCCTTGCTAAGGCCGCTTATCTGAACGGACTGATAGGTTCCCTTTGCATCGCGGTTTCCGTCAATTTGTTCTTCTATCTTGCTCTTCTTCAGTGACATTTCATATTGATCCAGGGAAGTAGCCGTTGGACTTACGTCCATCGCCGCCCGCAGGAATTCATAGGCGTATGGCATGGCATTTGCCGTAACTACTCCGTAGCTTTCCGCGATTGCACTCACTCCGCTGCCATCCGCATTACCGATAACGGAGAGTCCCATCTCTTTGATTCCATCTGCCCGGTACAGGTTCTCCCACAGACAAACCGCCTGTGTCACATCGGAATATACATGATACAGGAACGTAAAATGTCCCGGCAGCTCTGGCTCGATCTTGACATATCGTTCCATGAACGTATTGGCTTCCTCCACCCCGTCCTCAAATCTGGCAATTTCATCAATCGTCTTTTTCAGTCCCTCTGCATCAATCGTAACGGATTGATCCTCTACCGATACCGCATAGACCTGCGCCGCTCCCAGAAGTGAACGAAAATACCTCTGGCAGTAAAGTGTCCTATGCGTATCATCCCCCTTCAGCCGTTCGATATCCTCTGCAATTGCTTCACAGTATTCCTCAAATGAAATCACCGGGCCGGGTTCAAATCCAAGCTCCTCCGTCTTATCATAGGTGAGGAACGGAATGGAAAATGTGATCGGCAGCGCATACACCTTTCCGTCCACTTTACCTGCCTCGAACGTGCCCGGCAGATAGTCATCTTCTTCCAGAAGCTTATCCTCCGCCATCTCCTCGTTCAATGCCAGGAACGCTCCCTGCTTCGCCATATCCAGAACATCCAGACTATTCTTCGAGGAAAACAGAATGACGTCCGGCCCTGTTCCCGCATTCAGCTCGGTCTTTACTTTATCATCCATCTTCGAACTGTCATCAAATGTGACCCTGTTCACCGTAATGTTCGGATATCTTGATTTGAATTCGAACATGTACAGCGCGGCCCTTTCGTCATCCTCCATGCAATAAAAGGTTAACTCTCCTTCCGCCTTCAGATCCTGCTCTTCCTTGCCGCTGCCGCAGCCGCAAAGGAACAGGCCGAGGATACCTACCATTGTAATAATACTGATCCGGCATCTTTTCATTTTGAATTCCCCCTTCTTTTATGATTATTCTTATTCACCAACGTACAGATTCAGCTTCTGTTCAAATTGCTGATAACATTCCTCATAGGTACTGGAACCGTAATATGCATATGGATTGAACGATTTCTTACACATGCTTCTCAGCACCGGGTTATCAATCACTACCTCGGTAATGCTGTTATAGAATTCCGTCAGTTCCTCTGCCATCTCATCCGTAAGCCCCTTCATCTGAATGGATTGATAGGTGGAAGACGCATAACGATGCCGGTCAATCTGATAGGCTATGTTCTCTTTTTTCAGTGACATTGCATATTCTGCCTGCTTGCCCGAATTCGCATCCGTATCCATTGCGGTACGCAGGAATTCATAAGCATAGGGCGCTGCATTCCTGGTCACAACGCCGTAGCTGCTGGCGATTGCGCTCACGCCGCTTCCGTCCGCCTTTCCAACCAGCGAAAGCCCCAGCTCCGCTCCTGCCTCACGATATATATTCTCCCAGAACCAGACATAATGCGTTACATCCGGGTTGGTATGATATTGAAAGGTAATTCGCTCTGCCATATCCGTATCCGCCTTAATGTACAGAGTTAGAACATTATTCAGCTTTTCCACCTGCTTTACGAATTGAGTGTATTCCTCGACCGCCAGCCGCAGTCCCTCCGAATGAATCGTAATGCTCTGCTCCTCGCGCGAGATATCATAGACCTGGGCCGCATCAAAAATCGCTTTGAAATAATCCCAGCAATAAAGCGTGGCATGTGCATCATCCTCCTGCAACCGCTCCGCATCCGAAGCAATCGCTTTGCAATATTCCTCAAATCCAATCACAGTCGCTGGCTCGAAGCCCAGAGCAGCGGTCTTATCATAGGTGAGAAACGGAACGGAAAAGGTTAGCGGCAGGATATATAAATTCCCATCCACCTTTCCCGCCTCGAAGGTTCCCGGCAAATAAGCGTCCGCATCCAGCAGCACATCATTTGCCGCCTTATCATCCAGAGCTAAAAAGGCTCCGGTCTTTGCCATACTCAACACATCCAGGTTGTTCTGCTCGGAAAAGATGATAATATCGGGACCCCCTCCCGCATTCAGCTCGGTCTTTACCCGTTCGTCCATCTGCTCGCTGTCATCGAAGGTTGTCTTGTTTATCTTGATGTTCTTATATTTCGTCCGAAAGCTGGCAATATACTGATTGACTTTAACATCGTCGGCCATGCAGTAAAGGGTTAATTCCCCTTCCGCCAAGGCGTCCTCTTTTCCGGAGGCGCTTTCTGCTGCGGTCGCAGACATTTCCTGTGATTCGTTCGTTCCTTTTGATTCGTTCGTTCCTTGTGAGTCATTCGTTCCTCGTGATTCGTTCGTTCCTGTTGTCTCGTATGATTCTTTCTTTTCTTCCGTGCTGCCGCAGCCGCAAAGGAACAGGCTGAACATACAAATGATTGCTATGATAGACTTCCACCGCTTCTTCATATTCCTCTCCTTTTCTGCCGCCTGCCCGCGAATCCGGGCCGGCGGACACAACTCTTTGTGTGACCTCTGCGTCTCTTTATCCTCGGTCAGAGAACCCGAGTGAAATTTTCAGAAAATCCCTGTATTTTAGTCTCTTTTTATGTATCTTTTCTCCTCTTTCCCATGATGCTTTTTCAATTTTTATTCTTGTTAATATATTATCATACTTTTACAAAAAGAAAAACGATCAGAAGTGTGGATTTCATGTATTTTCACACTTCTGATCGTTTTTCAAACTTACGAAGCTTAATACAGCCGAACCGCCTGACCTTCCGATAACGGCGCTGTTGACTGGAATACAAAATCGTAGTTCTGCGCTGTGGCAGTCAGCGCGATATAATTGTCCACCTGCTCCGCAATCTCTACATAGAATGGGATTACATAGTATTCTTCTCCGTATACGCGTTCTCTGGCTGCAATCGCATAGATGTATCCGCGGTTCGTCTCTCCGTTCGCATCATATTCCTTCTCAATCGCGCTGACCGGAAAGATAGCGGTGTATTCTTCCTCGCTTACATATCGGCAGGTTACTTCCACATTGTCTCCGTCTTTCATTGCCAGTTCGACGCTCTCCGGAACTTCCACGCTTAAGGTGTAGTTCTTGTTCTGCTCCGAATAGATCGATTCTGCAACTGTTAGGGTGTAAAGGTAGGATTCGCTGACTAATGTCTCTTCGTTCTTCTCATCTTCCTCCCATACGTTCAACCGAATCTCAACCGAACTGCCAACCGGAAAGAGCTTGGCCCGTTCCGCTATCATCTGCCATGTCACCCAACATTTTTCTGTGTTCGCAGTCAGAGTCGCGATGGTCTGCCCTTTCTGTACCGGGACTCCGGATCGAATCGCGTATGCAACGGTTCCCTCCTTCTCGGTATATACAATGCCTTCGTTCCGGTACAGTTCTTTCAGGGTCGCAATCTGCTTCTCCTTCGCGGCGATCTGCAGTTCATTCCGCTCATACTGCAGGCGCTCGCGCTCGGTCAGCTTCCCGGTCTTTCCGTCAGGGCTGATCGCATCATTCTGATCTTTTAGATCCAGAACAGCCAATTCAAGCTGCTTCTGGAGCAGCAGTACCTCGTCCGCGTCGACCTGATAGAGCGGAGCTCCCGCCGCTATCCTGCCGTCCGCCGCCAGCAGGGTAATCTTCTCAAAGCCGAACTCGGAGCACAGGCTGTTCTGCACTTTCTCGTATTCCAGCTGTCCCGTCATCCAGTAGTTCGCTGTGAGATTCCCCGCCATCGGCTTTCCTGCTGTAATCACCGGAAGTGAATTATAATATATATTCTCCGCCGCAATTGTCGCAATGATCATAAGAACAAAAAAGACAGCAAGTAAGGTTCCTAATGTTTTCTTCTTCATATCAATCTCCGTTCCTGCCGGCGGCCGCATACGCGTGCTGCCCGGCACATATGTGCTGTGTAAGAAGGCGGCCCGGCACCTTCTTACACGTTCTCTCCTAACGCCATACCGAAGCGCATCAGCGCGATTTTTCACCCTATTTCTTAACCGTTCCAAGATTTATCTGCCCGGAGCGCTTGATTCCTTCCGTCAGCTGCTCCTGCGCCATGAAGAAGACAAGCAGAAGCGGGATGCTGAATACTACCGTTGCCGCGTAGATGATTCCCGGATCGGTATTTCCAATGTAGCGCAGCATAATGGACAGGGGATACAGCCGCTCTTCCTTCAGGATGGACATCGGCATCTCTACCATGTTCCAGCAATCTATCAGCATCAGAATCAGCATTGACGCGATTCCGGATTTGACCTGAGGAATTACGATCTTGATTAGAATCTGGAGTTCGTTGGCTCCGTCCAGTCTTGCGCTCTCTAAGGTCTCATCCGAGATTCCTTTCATGAACTGGTACATCAGGAAGGCGCCGAAGCTTGAGAAGATTCCCGGCAGAATAACTCCGAGGCGGCTGCCAATCAGCTTCAGCTTATCGAAGAACAGGTAGGAACCGACCACGTTAATCTGGACCGGAAGCAGCATCACCAGGATGTAGGTAAATAACACGACCCGTTTGAACGGGAACTGGAATTTGGCAAGTCCGTATCCGCTTAAGATGGATACCACCATGCCTCCTGCCAGAATCGGAACCGTCAGGCCGACCGTGTTCCAGAAGAAGATCAGGGTCTCTCTGTCGTACAGGATCGCATTCAGATATTGCTTCATGCTGATCGGGTACGGCAAAAATAATATCCTGGCTGACTCATTCTCATTCAGGCTGATCGCATTCGGTGCAACGAATGAATGAAGTACCACGGACACGAATGGGATGAGCACCGCCACCGCTATTGCTCCTGCAATCAACAGGATCAGTCCGGATGTCAGCCGCTTTTTGATCGTTATCTTTTTTTTCATTCTTCTCATGCATCCGTCCTTTCTGTTCTGCTTACGATGAAGGTTACCAGAATCGCAAACAGTACGAACAGTATCATCGCCGAGCATGCCGCCCGGTTATAGTCGAGCTTGCTCAGGTTGTTGTTGATGAAGTTCTGGAACATATACGCCGACTCACTCGGGTAATCGCCAAACAGCAGGTACGACTCACGGTTCATCTTGAACACCCCGATGATGCTCATAATCAGCACGAAGAAGAACGACGGCGTAATCTGAGGAATGACAATCGAATGCAGAATCCGCAGGGTTCCGGCACCGTCACATTTGGCAGCCTCATACACGGCCGGGTCGATTCCGGTGAACGCGACAAGGAAGATCACGACGTTATATCCGAAATTCTTCCATATGTACAGCAGCACCAGAAGCCAGAAGGTGTACGGCGAGGTAGTCAGCCAGTCCACTGTCGTTCCAAAGGTCTGATTAATTACACCGGTATACTGAAACAGCAGCTCTACGAACAGCACGCTCACCGCGCTTGAGAGAACCATCGGCATCAGGTAGCCTACTTTGATAACGGAGGATCCTTTTACATTCCGTTTGACCAGTTCGAACAGCAGCCATGCTAATACAAAGGAAATGACAATTGCAAGGCCGCCTCCCACCAGCACGTAGAAGCCGGTGTTGCGCAGCGCAATCAGAAAGGAGCGCGATCGGAACAGCGACGTGATATTCCCGATGGGGTCAAAGCTTCCTCCGCCGTCGAACATGGAGTAATACAAGGTAAAGAGCAGCGGGATGAATACAAATACGAAAAATCCCAGCAATCCCGGAAGTACGAACAGGAATCCGTATAAGGAACGGGATTTTTCCAGTGATAGTTTTCTGGATTTCATGTGAGTTGGCTCCTTTCTTCTGCGCTTGCGCAATGATGTAATCTACTGTAATAACAGGCTTTTTTACTCACCTGCGTATAGGCTGAGCTTTTGCTCGAAGTCCTTATAGCAATCTTCGTAGGTCTTGGAGGCTTCGAATATATAAAGAGATGAAGAGAGTTCCTCCCTGCAAGTACCAATATCCACCTTTCCAGTCATTTGCAGGAACGTTTGGACATTTCGCATAAATGTTATCGTTCTATCCGCTTTTCTTTGTATTATAGCATAGTTTTTTTAAATCACAAGATCAAAAGCGTGAAAATCAAAAAATCATCGCAAAATTCATTTAAATTTTTTACGTTTCCTCATCAGTGCCGGCATTCATCTGAATTATCGTCTGGATTTCCTTCTCATACCCCTTCGCTCCCTTTTCCTTTATTTTCCCTGTCCTTCCTCCTTATGGCTTATAAATTATCTGTACGTTCTTCCGAATCGCGCCTCTTTGTTAATATTGTAACATAATTGTATATACAGTTCAAGTTTTTACCTCTCAATAACAGTATCTTTTCATTCTATATACCATTTTTAATCTTTTTCTAATCATTCTATAAAAGCTATCTTCCCCATCCACTCCAAAAGTCTCTCCCGTCTTATCAAGACGAAGTGTACTTCTTTGTGAATTTCGTAGGAATCTCCTAACAAAAAAGTCACCCGGATGCAGAACCTCAAGCTCTGCATCCGAGTGACCAGATGACCCCTATCTATTCCTACACGCTATTAAATTGTCTTTCTCGGCCCACATTTCTTCACATCAAATGCCCGGAAGCCCATCGCAAATGCCGGCGATTCCGGTCTCAGCGTATAGTCCCCGTTCTCCGGATCCACGAACATCGGATCAGCAGCCACGCTCTCGAATTCCATTCCGAGCTTCTTCGCATCCTCAAGCGTCTGAATTATCTTTTGACCCTTCTCCGGCTCATCGCCCTCATGGAACCAGATCTCGCTGTACCGGAACTCGCCGTTATGGCACCAGAACAGGTTGCGGTTCGAGCTAATCGCACCATCCTCCAGCGAGTGCGCTCCCGGAGCTTTCTGCGCATAATTCACAAACATCGCGGTACCCTTGGAATACACGATATTATTTGTAAAAATAATCGACAAATGCGTCTCCGGACGGCTGACGCGAAGCACACCTCTGTCAGAATCCGCGAAAATATTATTCCTTACAACATTGGAAGAACCATAGTGCTGATGATAGCAGTTCGAGGAAGTCCGGTAGCAAAGATTATTCTCTATCGTAATTCCAACGGAACCCTCATCCGTGTAAATCGCCCATCCGCCATATTCTTTGCACTTAATATCGTGGATGCGGTTGTTCGCAACCACGGTTCCCGGCTGATTGCCAAGCAAATAAACACCGCCCATATCAGAAAGCTTGCCCTTACCAAGGTCATAAATATGATTATACATAATCCGGTTATTGCGGCATACACTCTTGCCATATCCCCACGTCCAGCCGCAGGAAATACCGGTATAATACAGGTCGCCGACCTCGTTATGCAGCACATCATTCTCATATGTATGCATCAGCAGGATACCGCACGCCGACAGATACCGTTTGCCAACGCCCAGAATCGTACAATCCGCAATCGTATTTCCCCAGGTCATATCCGCCTCGGGTGCGCCGAACGCGCCGCCGCATACGCGAATACCGCCCGCGCCGCCGTCCTTAATCGTACAGCCTTCCAGCTTAACGTTATGGCAGCCTTCCATCACATTAAAGCCATGCACGCCAAAATTACTCATCGTACAATTCTCAAACGCCACACTGTGCGCATACTTCACCGAAATGCTGCCATCCGCATTGCCGACCGCCTGCGGGTCCGAAGCGAACAGCACTCCGTCAGCAAACCCCTGCTCATTCTCCCTACTGCCATAATCACCGCGCGTATAAGCAAACTTCAAGCCGCGGAAGCGCACACCCGTCACCGGATTGCCTGCCTGACCCTTCACCTCAATGATCTTGGAAACCACAGGCGCCCATACCTCAATCGACTCCGGCGTCTGCTCCTCATTGCGAGGCACATAGTACAGCATACCGCTCTTTCTGTCCAAATACCACTCATTCGGATGCTTCAGCGTCGGCACATTCTCAAGAATATAATCCTGACCCGGCTTAATCGTGAACCGGCTCCAATACTCCATCGTCACCTTACCGGTCTCCGTATCCAGCGACTGCACCGGAGTATGCTCATCAATCCACCAATGATTAAAGCTGATAATACAATCCTCAATCGACTCCACCTGCTTCAGCCGATCCATATCCGCGGGATCCGCAACGAACCACTTCGAAGGATACTGCTGATTCGGCCCGATATTCTGAGCCTCCTTCACATAAAAAGCCCCTTCCTCCGGGAACCTTGTAAAATCCGCTCTCAGCCCATCCACATACAGATCCGTAAACTTCCATTTTCCATCCTTCACCTCCGGAATAAATGCCCCAAAACAAGGCATTCCCTTCCAGACCGTCTTCTCAAATCCGGTAATCCTGCGTCCGCCGCTAATCAGGACCTCGCCGTCGCCATACGGCTCTACGCACACATTCGACATCATCGGATCAACCGTAAGCGTCTTCTTCATAACATACTCACCGGCCATCATCTTTACAGTAACCGGCTGCAGCATCCCGCCGCCTCTCATCTGCTTAATAATCATAAAAGCATCCGCGAGCGATCCTAAGGGGCCAAACCCATCCCCACACTCCTTCGCACATCGCCCATTACCAACTCCACCGGGTGCAACATACAATGTAGAAATCTCATGAAAACTTAACATACATTCTCTCTCCTTTCACCACGCACCGCACCTCCCGCGCCGCCATGCGCATTTGCTTCAGAATTCCCCCTTAACATACTCCTCCTCTCCATCATACCACATCTTCCCCAAAATCACCACTCAAAAATCGCAGCAACACAATCTCCCCTTCAATCTCTTCCCAAGCAAGTCCATATATTATAATTCATAATATGTATCACCCGCAGCACACAGCGCAGTGCCTGTGCGTCCGTCAAACCAAAAAAGCGTTGTTGGGGGAAGACGCAGCAAGCTGCGCCTTCCCCCAACTCTTCTGTTACGTTTGCCGCGCAAACGTAACAACCTACTTATCACGCCAAATAATTCTTCCCTTAGTCAAATCATAAGGCGACAGTTCCAGCGTCACCTTATCGCCCGGAACAATCTTAATAAAATTCATACGCAGCTTACCGCTGATATGTGCAAGCACGCGATGGCCATTATCGAGCTCAACCTGGAACATAGCGTTCGGCAGCTTCTCGACCACGGTTCCTTCGATTTCTACAACATCAGATTTCGACATTTCAACCTCCATCCCTGTGGTTTGCCGTGAGTCGGAGCCACAGGTATCCATTTTCCCGGCAAATCTGTGTCTGTACACGATTCGCCTATTTTATTTTGCTCTGTTCTATCTTTTCTCTTCCTTGCGGATGGATAACAGCTCCGGCTCACCCTTTGTAATCAGAACCGTATTCTCGTAATGCGCCGAAAGGGACCCATCCTCGGTAACAACCGTCCAGTCGTCATCCAGCCAGCGCACATCATAGCGGCCCGCATTTACCATGGGCTCGATCGCGAGGGTCATTCCAGCCTGAAGCTTGATTCCTCTGCGTCTCTGCCGGAAATTCGGAACCTGCGGGTCCTCGTGCAGCTCTCTGCCGATTCCGTGGCCAACCAGATCTCTGACTACCGAGTATCCATTCGCCTCCACATAGTTCTGGATCGCCGTACTGACATCGTTCAGATGAAATCCTTCTCTCGCATAACGGATTCCCTCGAAGAAGCTCTGCTTCGTTACCTCGATCAGACGCTTCGCCTCGGGAGAAATCTCACCAACCGCTACTGTTCTCGCAGAGTCGGACTGCCATCCTTTATAGATAACGCCCGCGTCCAGGCTTACGATATCGCCATCCTTCAGGATTCGCGTCTTACTGGGGATTCCGTGAACGACCTCGTCATTCACCGATACGCAGATCGAAGCAGGATAGCCATTGTAATTCAGGAACGACGGAATGCAGCCGTAGCTTTTGATTACCTCATATCCCCTCTTATCAATATCATACGTCGAAATACCGGGCTTTATCATCGCCGCAAGCTCTTCGTGCACGATCGCAAGGATATGCCCCGCTTCCCGCATGAGCTCAATTTCGCTTTCCGATTTCACACTTACCGACATGAATCTGTATCCTCCAAAAAACATCTCTTAGCCGAGTATCGCACAAATGTCTGCAAATACGTCATTCAGGTTCTTCGTACCATCAACCTCTACAAGAACCCCAAGTGTCTTATAGTAGTCAATTAAAGGCTGTGTCTGCTCATTGTATACCGTAAGACGCTTCTGAACAGTCTCCGGCTTATCATCCTCTCTCAGAATCAGAGCATCTCCGCATGCATCGCAGATTCCCTCTGTCTTTGTCGGATTGTATACGATATGATAGGTTGCTCCGCACTTTACGCAGGCTCTGCGTCCCGACATACGGGTCACAATCGCCTCGTCCGGCACTTCCACATCAACAGCAGCGTCGATCTTCTCTCCTCTGCCGCTCAAGGCCTTTGTTAATGCTTCTGCCTGCGGAATGGTCCTGGGAAATCCATCCAGAATGTATCCCTTCACACAGTCATCCTTCTGAACGCGGTCAATCACCAGATCCACCGTCAGCTCATCCGGGACCAGCATTCCCTGATCCATGTATGCTTTCGCCTTTTTACCAAGCTCTGTACCATTCTTGATGTTCGCACGGAAAATATCTCCTGTGGAAATATGGGGGATTCCATATTTTTCTGCAAGCATCTTTGCCTGTGTTCCCTTTCCCGCTCCGGGAGCCCCTAACATTATAATCTTCATGCGCACCATACCTTTCTGCGAAGCATATGCTTCGCCTTTCCGTATTCTGTGTATTAAACTCATATAGGGTGGAACAAATTCGTCCCACCCTAATATTTACTTTATCATTAGTCGTTTAAGAACCCTTTGTAATGGCGAACCAGCATCTGGGATTCGATCTGCTTCATCGTCTCAAGGATAACTCCGACAACGATGATAAGAGATGTTCCGCTGAAGGATACCTGTGCACCAAACGCGCCTGCGAAGAAGATCGGAATCACTGCTACGATCGTCAGACCTACCGCTCCGATGAAGATGATGTAGTTCAGCACCTTCGTCAGGTAATCGGTCGTCGGTCTTCCGGGACGAATACCCGGAATGAAGCCGCCCTGCTTCTTCATGTTGTTCGCAACTTCCAACGGGTTGAAGGTGATGGAAGTATAGAAATACGCGAAGAAGAAAATCAGTCCGATATAAATCAGCAATCCAAGCGTATACTTGAATTCGCCAAAGCTTGAGAAATTACACCAGGAACCCTGGTTCAGCAGGTATAAAATCTTGGGCCATACATACGCTCTTGCCGGCTGTACGCCGAAGAAAGAGGATATGATGATCGGAAACTGCATTAAAGATACTGCGAAGATAACCGGGATAACGCCGGCTGTATTCACCTTTAACGGGATGAAGGAAGACTGTCCGCCTACCATCTTACGGCCCTGTATCTTCTTTGCATACTGTACGCTGATCTTTCTCTGTGCATCCTGAAGCAGGATGATGAGAACAACTGTTACAACGATTACAGCGATAATGACAATTGCTGCGATGACCGCGCTTACCACGTTGGAAGCGCCCTTAATGAACTGTACATACAGATTGTACATATCATTCGGCATCTGCGCAACAATGTTGATTAACAGGATAATGGAAGTGCCGTTGCCAACACCCTTCTCCGTAATTCTTTCACCTAACCACATTAAGAATGCGGAACCTGCAGTGAAGGAAACGGTGATAACCACTACGTTCGAGAACGTAAGGCCGCCGGTCAGGATACCGGAGTTACCGAATCCGATTGCCATAGCAACGGATTCGATAATAGCAAGTGCTACCGTCAGGTATCTGGAATACTCTGCGATCTTCTTTCTTCCTGTCTCGCCATCCTTCTGAAGCTCTTCTAACTTCGGAATCGCGATTGTTAACAGCTGCATAATGATTGACGATGTGATATACGGAGAGATATTCAGTGCGAATATCGACATCTGCGAAAACGATCCACCCGTCAATGTGTCAAAGAATCCAAAGCCGGTCTGCTGGCTCAGCCAGAGATTGAAGTAATCTCTGTCAATGCCCGGTACCGGAAGCTGACAGCCGATTCTGATGATAACCAGCGCAAGCAGTGTGTATAACAGACGATTCCGGATATCTTTGATCTTAAAAGCATTTCTGATCGATTTGAACACCTAGATCACCTCAGCTTTTCCACCAAGAGCCTGAATCTTTTCTACTGCCGACTGGCTGTAGGCAGTAACCTTTACATTCAACTTCTTAGTTAATTCTCCGTTTCCAAGGATCTTAACTCCGTCTTTCGGATTGTTGATAATGCCGATCTCCATTAAGCTCTCGATAGTTACGTCTGCGCCATCCTCAAATCTATTTAACTTATCTACATTAATTGAAATGATTTCCTTTGTGTTTCTGCACTTGAAACCTCTCTTAGGAAGTCTGCGGTATAAAGGCATCTGACCACCTTCGAAGCCGATTCTCGGAGCTCCGGAACGAGCCTTCTGACCCTTATGACCCTTACCTGCTGTTTTACCATTTCCCGAACCGTGTCCGCGTCCTCTTCTGAAGTTGTTGCTCTGCTTGGAACCCTCAGCCGGTCTTAATTCTGATAAATTCATCGTCTGCACCTCCTTACTGTATTATTAGATCTCTTCTACCTTAACCAGGTGTCTTACCTGATTTACCATACCCTTGGTAGCAGCATTGTTAGGAAGCTCAACGGTCTTGTGCATCTTGGTCAGTCCCAGTGCCTCAACTGTCTTTCTGTGCTTCGGAATTGCGCTGATAGGGGATTTTACTAATGTAACCTTTACTTTATCTGCCACTTCTCACACCTCCTATAACTCGTCAACAGAAATTCCGCGAAGTGCAGCCACCTGCTCCGGAGTCTTAAGCTGGCTTAAGCCATCGATTGTTGCAAGTACAACGTTCTGCTTATTGTTGGAACCAAGCGACTTGGTACGGATGTTCTTGAAGCCTGCAAGCTCCAGTACGTTACGAGCGGGGCCACCAGCGATGATACCGGTACCTTCAGGGGAACGCTTCAGAAGAACCGATGCGCTTCCGAACTTACCGATATAATCATGAGGTACGCTGCCGTTCTCATCGAGCGGTAATGTGATAATCTTCTTCATAGCATCCTCTTTTCCCTTGCGGATTGCTTCGGGAATCTCGGCTGCCTTACCTAAGCCTGCACCAACGTGGCCGTTCTTGTCACCAACAACAACCAGAGCGGTGAATCTCATGTTACGACCACCCTTAACGGTCTTGGATACACGCTTAATTGAAACTACTTTATCTTCTAACTCTAACTGACTAGCATCAATGATAGTACGTTTCATGTGTTCTCCTCCTTACTTAGAAATTAAGGCCAGCTTCTCTGGCTGCATCTGCTAATGCCTTGATCTTACCATGGTAGATGAATCCGCCTCTGTCGAATACAACTTCTGTAATGCCCTTCTCAAGTGCCTTCTTAGCGATTACAGTTCCGAGGTATGCAGCAGCAGCTACATCGTTGGTATTCTCAAGTTCAGCCTTAACTTCCTTCTGTACGGTAGAAGCAGAAACTAAGGTATTGCCTACGGTATCGTCAATAATCTGTGCATACATGTGATTATTGCTTCTGAATACTGCCAGACGAGGTCTTACAGAAGTACCGGAGAAACGATTACGCATTCTTCTATGCTTTTTAACACGAATTTCAGATCTTGATTCTTTACTAACCATCTTCTTTCACTCCTCCCTTTACTTCTTACCAGTCTTACCAACTTTACGTCTGATAACTTCATCAGCGTACTTGATGCCCTTGCCCTTGTAAGGCTCAGGTCTTCTCTTGTCTCTGATCTCAGCCGCGAACTGGCCAACCTTCTCTTTATCAATACCCTTAACAGTAATCTTGTTCTGTCCGTCAAGTACAGTCTCGATACCCTCAGGATCAATCATGATTACCGGATGGGAGTAACCTAATGTCAGTGTTAATTCCTTACCCTGCTTCGCAGCTCTGTAACCAACACCGTTGATCTCAAGAACCTTCTCATAGCCCTGAGTAACACCGGTAACCATGTTGGCAATCAGGGTTCTGGTTAAGCCGTGTAAAGACTTCATCTTCTTTAAGTCGTTGGGTCTGGATACTACTACGTGTCCATCCTCAACCTTGATCTCCATCTCTGCAGGTAATACTCTCTCAAGAGTTCCCTTAGGACCCTTAACGGTCACTTTGTTATTTTCTGCAACATCAACCGTTACACCGGCCGGTATTGCGATTGGCATTCTTCCTATACGTGACATGCCCGTACCTCCTTGTATTTATAAACTCCGCGATAGCGAATCGCCTCGCTATCGCTCAGATATTCTTAATTACCAAACGAATGCTAAAACCTCGCCGCCTACGTTAAGCTTTCTTGCTTCCTTGTCTGTAAGCACACCCTTGTTGGTGGAAATGATTGCAATGCCGAGACCGCCTAATACCTTCGGCAGCTCCTCTGCGTTCGCATATACTCTCAGACCAGGCTTGGAGATTCTCTTCAGTCCTGTGATAACCTTTACATTCTTATCCTTACCATACTTCAGTGTGATGTGGATGGTCTTGAATGCGCCAGTCTCTTCAATCTCATAGCTCTTGATGTAACCTTCCTTTAAGAGGATGTCTGCAATAGCAACCTTCATCTTGGAAGCGGGTACATCTACTGTATCATGTTTTGCAGTATTTGCATTACGGATTCTTGTAAGCATATCTGCAATCGGATCGCTCATTGTCATTTGAATTGCCTCCTTTCTAAATCCTACCAGCTTGCTTTCTTAACGCCCGGGATCTCTCCCTTGTACGCTAACTCACGGAAGCAGATTCTGCAGATTCCGTATTTTCTTAAGTAAGCGTGCGGACGGCCACAAATTTTGCAGCGATTGTATTCTCTGGTAGAGAACTTCTGAGGACGCTGCTGCTTTAACTTCATAGATAACTTAGCCATGGAATTCCCTCCTATTACTTGCTAAACGGCATACCGAATAATGTTAACAGTTCACGTGCTTCTTCGTCAGTCTTTGCAGTTGTAACGAAGATAACATCCATACCTCTTACCTTATCAACCTTATCGTACTCGATCTCGGGGAAAATTAACTGCTCCTTGATACCAAGTGCATAGTTACCTCTTCCGTCGAATGCGTTCGGGTTAACGCCTCTGAAGTCACGAACTCGAGGCAGTGCGAGGTTGATTAAACGATCTGCGAACTCATACATCTTCGCGCCGCGAAGGGTAACCTTACAGCCAATGTTAACGCCTTCTCTAATCTTGAAGTTAGCGATAGACTTCTTAGCCTTTGTGATAACAGCCTTCTGACCAGCGATGATCTCCATGTCTCTGATAGCGCTCTCTAATGCCTTAGCATTTTCCTTCGCCTCACCAACACCCATGTTGATGACGATTTTATCTAATTTCGGAATCTCCATAACATTCTTGTATCCGAACTTCTTCTGCATAGCGCCAGCAATTTCATTCTTATACTGTTCCTGTAAACGAGCCACCTTTGTCTTCCTCCTCTCTTAGAATTAGTCGATTACTTCACCGGTCGACTTCGCAACGCGGACCTTCTTGGGACCCTTCTTGTCTTCAACGGTTGTGAAGCCGATTCTGGTTGTCTGTCCCTTGTGAACATACATAACGTTGGAGCAGTCAATAGGTGCCTCCTGGTGGATGATTCCACCATTCGGATTCGCCTGGGAAGCCTTGGTGTGCTTTGTGATGGTGTTAACACCCTCAACAATTACCTTACCATCAGCAACGGAAATAACCTTTCCCTCTTTGCCTTTATCTTTGCCGGCGATAACCTTAACGGTATCACCCTTCTTAATCTTCGTCATTGCCACGATCGACACCTCCTTACAGTACTTCTGGAGCCAGAGAAACGATCTTCATGAACTGCTTCTCTCTCAGCTCTCTTGCTACGGGCCCGAAGATACGGGTTCCTCTCGGGTTCTTGTCCTCTTTGATAATAACCGCGGCATTCTCATCGAACTTAATGTAAGAACCGTCCTTACGATGTGCGCCCTTTACGGAACGAACAACGACAGCCTTTACAACATCGCCCTTCTTTACAACACCACCAGGTGTTGCATCTTTAACAGAAGCAACGATGATATCACCAATATTTGCATATCTTCTGGTTGAACCACCCATTACACGGATGCAAAGGAGCTCTTTTGCACCGGTATTGTCAGCAACCTTCAGTCTCGATTCCTGCTGTACCATGATAATACTCCTTTCAGCAATTATTTCGCCTTTTCAATGATCTCGACAAGTCTCCATCTCTTATCCTTGGATAACGGTCTTGTCTCCATAACTTTTACTCTGTCGCCAATCTTGCACTCGTTGTTCTCGTCGTGAGCCTTCAGCTTGTAGGTTCTCTTAACGATCTTATTGTAGAGCGGATGCTTTACGTTGTCAACAACAGCTACAACGATTGTCTTATCAATCTTATCACTAACTACCTTACCGGTACGTGTCTTTCTCAGATTTCTTTCCACAGCAGTTACTCCTTTCTACAAGTCAAGCCTTAGCTTTCTCAGAGATTACGGTCTGAATTCTTGCGATATTCTTTCTAACCTCTTTGATTCTGCTTGTGTTGTCTAACTGGTTCGTTGCGTTCTGGAATCTCAGATTGAAGAGTTCCTTCTTAGCAGCGACTAATGCTTCATTTAATTCACCAACGGTCTTAGCCTTTAAATCCTCAACATACTTATTAGTTTTCACTGCCC
>JAGAPO010000108.1 GCA_017623215.1 Lachnospiraceae bacterium
AGCTAATGTTCCGTACATTGTACCAACCTGAGAACGAAGTCCTTTTCCTAAGTCTTCAAGACCAGCACCAATTGGAAGACCATCTTCAGAGAAAGCACTCTGTGTACGACCGTAAACGATCTGTAAGAATAATTCTCTCATAGCTGTGTTGATAGCGTCACAAACTAAGTCTGTGTTTAATGCTTCTAATACAGTTCTGCCCGGAAGAATCTCTGCTGCCATAGCTGCGGAGTGAGTCATACCGGAACATCCGATGGTCTCTACCAGAGCTTCCTGGATGATACCTTCCTTAACGTTCAGTGTCAGCTTACATGCGCCCTGCTGCGGTGCACACCAGCCAATACCGTGTGTTAAACCGGAAATATCCTTAACTTCTTTCGATTTTACCCATTTTGCTTCCTCAGGAATAGGCGCAGCACCGTGATTTACGCCCTGTGCTACGGGACACATCTTTTCTACCTCATGTGAATAAATCATGTTGAGACTCCTTTCGATATACGTAATCAGGTATCTTTGCAGCCGATACCTGTATTTTGATTGTGCGCTGCAAAATGTTATTGTTTTAACATCGCACCTATATTCTATTTTCTCATAAAACCGCAAAATAGTCCATACCTTTTTCAGAAAAATTTTTAAAACTTCCAAATTTCTTTTCAAGACGACTCCGATGTGCTATACTTTAAGGCAGAGGATTCCGATTTATGGAACCGGGATTCCAGGAACGGTCGGCCACGGGTTTAACCCGCGCATCGGATCGCAGGCAGACCGTAATTTTGCGGATTATCGGCAAGAACGGAGGTTATTTTATGGAAACAGTACGCGTAGAAAATATGGCCGGCGGTGAAGGCCACGTAATTCTGAAGCATATCCTTGGAGCACCTGAGCTGAACGGCAAGTGCCGTCTGTATGCCCAGGTTACATTGGAGCCTGGATGCTCGCTTGGGTTTCATGTCCATCATGATGAGAGTGAGACATATTATATTCTTTCCGGTCAGGGAGAATACAATGACAACGGAAAGACTCGTCTGGTATCGGCTGGGGAGATGACGTTTACACCGGATGGGTGCGGGCATGGGTTAAAGAATGTTGGGGATACTGATCTGGTCTTTATGGCTTTGATTATTCTGGATTAACGGGATACGAACGCGGGGGTAACAAGTAGCAGGACGCCCGAAGGCAAATCCCCTGCAAGCTGCGCCTGGTTCTTACGAAAGGGCGCGCTTTCAGGGGATCTGCCTTCGGGCGGGCTGTGTGTTGGTTCACGGCGATCGAGGTCTCCTTATTCCGGGATAAGGGTTGACAGGGTGAAGGATGTACCGGGCTCGAATGCTGATGGTGTTAGCGCTTTTCTGCTATTTCTCCGGCTTTTTTGTAGATGCTGCCGGCGGGGATATAGCCTCTTACCATGGATAAGGGGTAGATGTTAGTGTTTTTGCCTACTATGGTGCCGGGGTTGAGGACGGAGCCGCAGCCGACTTCTACGTTGTCTCCCAGGATGGCGCCCATTTTTTTGAGGTTGGTCTCGATCTTGTTATCGCCTGCTTTGACGGTTACCAGGGTTTTGTCGGATTTTACGTTGGAGGTGATGGATCCGGCGCCCATGTGGGATTTGTAGCCGAGGATTGAGTCTCCGACATAGTTGTAGTGGGGTACCTGTACTTTATTGAAGAGGATTACGTTCTTTAGTTCGGTGGAGTTGCCGACTACCGCCCCTTCCCCTATCAGGGCGTTGCCGCGAATGTATGCGCAGTGGCGGATCTCCGCATTCCTGCCGATGATGACCGGGCCGTTGACGGATGCGGTCGGCGCTACGGTTGCGGACCGCGCAATCCAGATGTTCTCGCCGCGTTTTTCGTATTCTTCCTCTGGTAATGCTGCGCCCAGTTCCTGGATGAAGGCTCCGATGTGCGGGAGGACTTCCCACGGGTAGGTGTATTGCTCCAGCAGCGGGGCCGCAAGGGTCTGATTGTAGTCAAATAACTCTTTCATTGTAAGGGCTGTGTTCATGGTTCTCCTCTTTTCTGCCGGGTACGGCTTGATTGATTTTGTTATCTTCTTTTTGAATGCGGCATATTCGCAGCAATAAAGCGTCGGTGTGCTTCGAAATGCTCCGCGTTCTGACTGGTCTGTGTTTGCCTGTCTTTTATATATCCCTTTTTTATATATCTTTTTCTTTGATATCCTTTTCTTTTATCGTTCCTTTTCCGTTGTAGTTCTTTGCTGCCTCTTCGAAGCATCGGCGCAGGGGGATCTGGTTGTTCAGGCCTTTGACTCCGTTCGTCAGGCGCATGACAAAGCCGTTTAGCTTTTCCATGTATTCTTCCGGCCGGATCGTTCCTTCTGCAACATAGGTCAGGCCTTTTTCCCAGCTTGCGGTGAGTTCCGGGTTCAGCAGGGAGCGGATCGAGGCGTTGACTACGTCGTATACCATCTCACCGGTTAGAGTCGGTGTGATGATCTGGGTCTTTTTATTCAGGTCCAGATAGCTGATTTTTACGAGTTTGTTCAGAATCTCCGCTCGTGTCGCGCTGGTTCCGATTCCGCTTCCTTTGATCTGGGCGCGGAGCTCTTCGTCTTCTATTAACTGTCCGGCATTCTCCATCGCGAGAATCATGGAGCCGGAGTTGTAGCGTTTGGGCGGTGCGGTCTCGCCTTCCCGGATGGTAAAGCTCTTAACTGGCAGCTTCATTCCTTTCTTCAGGTGCTTTACGCTTTCGAAGAAGTCGATTCCATAGGATGCAGAACTGACCTCCTGTGCCTGACCTTCGGAACCGGCGCCTTCCTCATTTGCCTGCTCTGCATCTCCTGTGTTGGCTCCCTTTTTCTTCGGTGCGGCTTTCTCCGGCTCGGCTCCGGCCTGCCCTGCTACCTTCAGGTAGCCCTCTTCTATCAGTACTTTGAACGAGGCGAAGAAGCTCTCGGTTCCAATCTTCATCGTGATTGAAAGCTTCTGGTAGACTGCGGGCGGATAAAAGATGCTTAGGAAACGCCGCACAATCAGTTCATATACTTTGGCAGCGGTCGCATTCAGGGACGGCAATGCCCCGAAGCCCTGACCGGTCGGTATGATGGCGTAGTGATCGGTGATCTGCTTGTCGTTCACGTAGCGCGTCTTTGCAATCTGCTTCCAGGTGTTCGAGGCATAGGCTTCTTTTGCGTAGTCCGCAAGTTTATACTGGAACAGTCCTTTGATATTCCTGTCAATCTCCTTGGCAACCGCGGTTGATAAGACTCTGGCGTCCGTTCTTGGATAGGTTACCAGCTTCTTCTCGTACAGTTCCTGCACAATCTTCAGTGTCTCGTCCGGGCTGATTTTCAGGATGCGGGAGCAGTCGTTCTGAAGCTCTGCCAGGTTGTATAAAAGCGGCGGATTCTTGTTCTCTTTTTTGCGTTCCATTGCCGCAATCTCCGCAAGCAGGGGCGGCTCTTCCGGCGCTTTCGCGATCTCGATGTTCTTATTGTTCTCGACTTTTTTCTCGAACAGCGCCTCTGCTCCCAACAGTTCTTCTATTAGCTTTTCCGCATTCACAAGCTCTCGAAAACCGTTCTCTTTGTAGAGCAGCGGTGAGTTAAAGTATCCGGAGCCTTCTACGGCCCGGAATTCTCCTTCGAAATTCTTTCCTTCATTCACTGAAAAGCCCGCTGTTACCCGGTAGAACGGCGTCTTGACAAATGCCCGAATCTCCCGCTCTCTCCGCACTGCCATTCCAAGTACACAGGTCATAACACGGCCGACCGATATCACCGCGTTCCGATCGGAGTGCAGGAAGGACTTGACGGACTGTCCGTATTTGAGGGTGAGGACGCGTGAGAAATTGATTCCCATCAGGTAGTCCTCTTTGGCGCGCAGATATGCGGCATCCGCAAGATTATCATAAGCCGATAGAGGCTTCGCATTCTGGATTCCCTTCAAGATCTCCTCTTCGGTCTGCGAGTCGATCCAGACTCTGCGCCTTTCTTTCTCCTTGGGGACCTCAGCCATCTGATCGACCAACCGATAAATGTATTCTCCTTCCCGTCCCGAGTCCGTACAGACGTAGATTCTGTCAATATCCGCACGATTTAACAGACCTTTTACTATCTGGAACTGTTTGGCGACAGCGGGGATGATTTCGTAGCGATATTCCTGCGGCAGAAACGGCAGGGTCTCAAGCGTCCAGCGCTTCAGGGCCGGATCGTAGACTTCCGGATAGCTCATTGTTACCAGATGGCCGACGCACCAGGTAACAACCGCATTCTCCGCTTCCAGATACCCATCCCTCTTCTGAAACGAAGATTTCAGCGCCTTCGCAAACTCCTGAGCGACGCTGGGCTTCTCTGATATATATAAGCTTTTTGACATTCTTTATTCCAACTTTCTATGTTCCTATGTACTGCGCCCTTTTTGAGCGGTACGCAGTCACAAACCAATCGGCTACTTACGATTATATCGGTCCCCCTGTTAAATTGCAAGCAAAAAGTATTGCAAGTTTGCTTCGCTTCCGCTACAATAAAGCCAGAACTATATTTCCATGAAAAGGGAGGATATCATGACACCGAAGAAACAATATTATGAGAATCTTGCAGACAGTTTAATCGAGAAGTTCAATCTGCGCGGAATTGAAGGATATTACTGTGATAATAAGGAAGAGGCGCTCGCGATGGCGAAGCGGTTTCTCACCCCTGGCTGTTCGATCTCCTGGGGCGGTTCCATGACGCTATCCGAGATTGGCCTGATGGACGCGTTAAAGGTGTCGGATTATGTTCTTTATGACCGCACCACCGCGAAGACTCCGGAAGAAAAGACGGAGATGTATGCAAAGACGGTTACGGCCGATTACTTTTTTATGAGCTCCAACGCAATTACGCTGGATGGCCAGCTGATTAATCTCGACGGCTTCGGCAACCGCGTAGCCTGTCTGATCACGGGCCCGAAGAATGTGATTATCGTTGCCGGAATGAATAAGATTGTACCTGATGTTGAAAGCGGTATTGCCCGTGTTCGCAATATGGCAGCTCCGCCCAATGCGGTAAGGCTTAACAGGGATACCCCCTGTGCAAAGCTTGGGCGCTGTGCGGATTGTCTGTCGAGTGACTGTATCTGCGCGAATCTCGTTATTACAAGAAAGTCCATGACGCCCGGACGAATTAAGGTAATTCTGGTCGGAGAAGAACTTGGGTACTAAAGCCGATGCCTTTCCACAATTGATCGACGGAAGGAATCGCTGCTTTGACAGACTGTTTGGGAATCTCCGTTAAGTCGGAACGCGCGGCATTGTAAAACCGTGAATCGAATCTACTATTCCCGGTCTTACAATGCCGCAATATTTTTTTGCGAGCAGATTCAGACAGACTGACAGGGGCTCGGGAATCCTTCGCTCCCGAGCCCCTGCTCTTTCCGATCATATCGATCGGTTTCTTTTCATCATTCAGATTAATCCTCGTATAACAGGTAACGGTCTGTCAGCGTCTTAACAAGCGCCTTCGCCTTCTCGGCATTCGCTTCGGCATCTTCTACAACCAGTGCGATTGCCTCCGCGATGACTCTCATATCCGCTTCCTTCATTCCTCTTGTGGTAACCGCAGCGGTACCAAGGCGAATTCCGCTTGTGATTGTGGGCTTTGCCGGGTCATTCGGGATCGAGTTCTTGTTGCAGGTGATGTTCGCCGCATCTAAAAGCTTCTCCGCATCCTTACCGGTTACGTTCTTGCTGCGCAGGTCAACGAGCATCAGATGATTGTCCGTTCCGCCGGATACCAGGTCAAAGCCGAATTCCTTGAGGCCGTCCGCAAGCGCCTGCGCATTGCTTACGATCTGGTTCGCATATGCCTTGAAAGAAGGATCTAACGCTTCCTTGAAGCATACCGCCTTACCAGCGATAACGTGCATCAGAGGGCCGCCCTGCGTTCCCGGAAATACCGCTTTGTTCAGCTTATGCTCGGCTGCGAATTCCTCGCTCGAAAGAATCATACCGCCTCTCGGTCCGCGTAAGGTCTTATGAGTCGTCGTTGTAGTTACATGCGCGTAGGGAATCGGGCTTTCGTGGCAGCCTGCCGCAACTAATCCAGCGATATGTGCCATATCCACCATCAGGAATGCTCCAACCTCGTCCGCGATCTCACGGAAACGCTTGAAGTCAATCTTTCTCGGATATGCGCTTGCGCCCGCTACGATCAGCTTCGGTCTGGATTCCTTCGCCAGTCTCTCTACCTCGTCATAGTCAATATATCCTTCGTCGTTGACACCGTAAGGTACGATGTGGAAATACATACCGGAGAAATTCACCGGGCTTCCATGTGTCAGATGTCCGCCGTGTGCAAGGTTCATGCCAAGCACGGTATCGCCGGGCTGAAGCAATGCCAGGAATACCGCCATGTTCGCCTGTGCACCGGAATGCGGCTGAACATTCGCGTAGGTGCATCCGAACAGTTCCTTTGCTCTGGCAATCGCAAGATTCTCCGCGATATCGACGAATTCGCAGCCGCCGTAATAACGCTTTGCCGGATATCCTTCCGCGTACTTGTTCGTTAACGGGCTTCCCATGGCAGCCATAACCGCCTTGCTTACAAAATTCTCCGACGCAATCAGCTCGATATGGCTGCGCTGTCTGCCAAGCTCTAACGTAATGCTTTCCGCGAGCTCCGGATCTGCAATTCTGACATCTTCAAATGAATACATAGTTCGTACCTCCATTTTTGTTCGCTGTTGTTATCTGTCAGGAACCGTTACGCGCCGTGCATGAGCCTTGTCAAACGCCGCGAACAGTTGTTATCGTTTAATAATCTCGTGTCTTCCCGGTCCGTTGGATACCATCGTAATCGGGACGCCAATCTCTTTCTCAATGAATTCAATATAATTTCTGCAGTTCTCAGGCAGATCCTCGTACTTCTTGATTCCGCGGATCTCGCATTTCCAGCCGGGAAGAATCTCGTATACCGGCTTTGCCTTTGCAAGCTCTGCGGTCGTCGGGAAATCCTTTGTTACCTTGCCGTCGATCTCATAGCCAACGCAGATCGGAAGCTTATCCAGGTATCCGAGTACGTCAAGAACGGTAAGCACAACCTCGGTCGCGCCCTGCATTCTGCAGCCGTAACGGGTCGCAACTGCGTCAAACCAGCCCATTCTTCTGGGTCTTCCGGTCGTCGCACCGAACTCGCCGCCGTCTCCGCCGCGTCTTCTTAACTCATCCGCCTCGTCACCGAAGATCTCGCTGACGAACTCGCCGGCTCCGACTGCGCTCGAATATGCCTTAACAACCGCAATAATGTCTTTAATCTCATAAGGAGGAATTCCGGCTCCAATCGCACCGTATGCTGCAAGCGTCGAAGACGAGGTAACCATCGGATAAATACCAAAATCCGGATCCTTTAAGGTTCCAAGCTGACCCTCTAACAGGATGTTCTTTCCTTCCTTAATTGCCTGCTGCAAAAATGCCGCCGTATCGCACGCATAGGGTGCAATCATGTCGCGCCAGGTAAGCAGGGTCCGGTAGATCTCCTCCGGATCCAGTGTGGGCTTATGGTACAGATGCTCGATCAGGATGTTCTTATACGCAACAACGCTCTCCACCTTTTCCTTTAATGCCGCTTCATCGAAAAGCTCCGACACCTGGAAGCCGATCTTCGCGTATTTATCCGAATAGAACGGAGCGATACCGGACTTGGTCGAACCGAATGCCTTTCCTTTCAGTCTCTCCTCCTCGTACTGATCGAAGAGAATGTGATAGGGCATCATAATCTGTGCACGATTCGATACCAGAATCTTCGGTGTCGGAACGCCTCTGTCCACAATCGACTGAATCTCCTGCATCAGATACGGAATATTCAGCGCAACGCCGTTGCCGATTACGCTTGTGGTATGTCCGTAAAATACGCCGGACGGAAGCAGATGCAGCGCAAATTTACCATATTCGTTAATAATCGTATGTCCCGCGTTGCTTCCTCCCTGGAAACGCACGATGACGTCCGAAACCTCTCCTAACATATCTGTGATTTTACCCTTACCCTCGTCGCCCCAGTTGGCTCCGACAATTGCTCTTACCATAATAAATCCTCCAATTCTTGCTGTCAGCTCGTGGATTTGATCCTCTTTATCGGGTGTTAAAATACAAACGCCCAGTTACTTATCCAGTATAGAGCATTTTTTGTCATAAGTAAAATCAACATTTATTATATTAGATATAACATGTACTTATGCGTGTCCGCGCACGGCATACATTTGTTGCACTTTTTGCCAATCTTCCGTAATCCGCAGATATGGACGATTCTCTGCACGTTCTTCCTTATCTGCCCGTACTTCCGAATCCGCCGTTGCGGACCTCGTCCGAGCAGTCGTCCTCTGTAATTCCAAACGGCAGAAAGATGCCCTGCATAAAGCCGCTTCCAGCGGATACCGAAAGCACCTTACCATCCTTCGAATCATTCGTGATTCTCGCAAAGATATGCCCCTCGTTGTCCGAACCGTAATAATCGCTGTCGATTACTCCGACCGTGTTGTTCAGCTGCATCCGGAACTTAAAGCCGAGACCGCTTCTCGGGAAGCATAACAGCACCCATCCCTCTTCCATTCTCGCCCGGATTCCGGTCGGAATCTTTAACATCTCTCCGGGCTTCAGCGAAATCTCGAGCGGAGCATAAAAATCATAGCCCGCCGAACCCTTTGTCGCCCGTTTCGGAAGCTTGATCGAATCATAGACCCGATTCGCCGACTCCTTATCGGACTCCGGAAAGGTATCCAGCCAGTCCTTTACGAACTGATCCCTGCTTACTTTTTCAAATTCTGCAATTCGTTCCATACTCGTCTCCATTCGTCGGCAGCCCGCGAAATCCGGGCTGCCGACACATCTCTTGCTAACCGCCGCGCTCTTTTGCAGCGCTTTCTTTTACGCCGCGCTCTTTTACAGTTCACAAAGGAACGCAACGTATCCGCGGAACGTCTCGTATATGTCAGCCTTGCTTGTAATCTCCCAAGGTGCGTGCATGTTCAGCACCGATACGCCACTGTCGATCACCTGCATATTATATTCCGCCATGAAATGAGCGATGGTTCCGCCGCCGCCCACGTCAACCTTTCCAAGCTCAGAGGTCTGGAAGGTTACCTCATGCTTCTCCATTGCCGCGCGAAGCTTCGCGATATACTCCGGATTGGCGTCGTTGGAACCGGATTTGCCGCGGCTTCCGGTGAACTTATTGAATACGAGACCCTTTCCAAGGTATGCGCAGTTCTTTCTTTCATTCACCTCCGGATAGTTCGGGTCGTAGCCTGCGCTTACATCGGAGGAAAGCATATGGCTGTTCGCCAGCGCACGTCTTACCTTCAGCCCCGAGTAACCGCCCATCTTCTCGAACATCTCACCGATTACATTCTCAAAGAATCGGGAACGCATACCGGTCGCACCGGCGCTTCCGATCTCTTCCTTGTCCACAACCAGACAGCAGGTCGTCCTATCGGGCTTCTCCACCTCAAATAAAGCCATTAAAGAGGTGTACGCGCATACTCTGTCATCCTGACCATAACCCATCACCATGCTGCGGTCCAGTCCGAAATCTCTTGCCTTACCTGCCGGAACCACTTCAAGCTCCGCAGAGAGGAAATCCTCTTCCTCGAAATCATATTTATCCTTAATCAGCTTCAGAATGTTGGCCTTCACCGCTTCCTTCTCTTCGCCTGCAAGCGGCTCGCTGCCGATTAATACGTTCAGATCCTCGCCTTCGATTACCTTTGCCGCGTTCTTTTCCATCTGCTTTGCGGACAGATGAACTAACAGGTCGGTAATTCCAACAACCGGATCGGAGTCATCCTCGCCGATTACAATATTCAGCTTCGTTCCGTCCTTCTTCACAACAACGCCGTGAATCGCGAGCGGTATCGTTACCCACTGGTACTTCTTTATACCGCCGTAGTAGTGCGTATCGAGCAGCGCCATCTCGGTATCCTCGTATAACGGAACCTGCTTCAGATCAATACGCGGAGAGTCAATATGCGCACCAAGCAGCTTCATACCTTCCTCAAGCGGACGGGTACCGATTACGAACAAAGCAACCGCCTTGTCCATATTGTTGTAATATACTTTATCGCCGGGCTTTAAGCTTTCTGCCTTATTGATGTCAACGAAGCCCTTCTCCTCGGCAATCCGAATTACCTCAAGCGCACACTCTCTTTCGGTCTTGCACTTGGAAATAAAGTCCTTGTAGCCTTCATTCAGCGCGATTACAGCATTCTTCTGGCTCTCATCATATTTCAGCCAGGCATTCTTCTTTCTGTCGTATCCCTCTGACATGTGAAACCTCCACTCTTCCAAACAATATTTGATTCTGCTCCTTCTATCCTGTCAATCATGCCGCAGGCGCCTGCAGCCTCCGTCATCTTTGGATGCAGGACTGCGCCCGGATAGCCGGGCGGAGCCGCCCTTATGAATAACTATATCATAGCAATCCGTTAATTACAAGGGTTTCCCCTGGTAAAGCATCTTTAAAAGCTCCTTTGCCGCTTTGGATACCGGACTGCGTTCCGACACCGCAATCAGGAATTCCCGCTCCGGGATCTCTTTTTCGAATTCTAAGGAAAAAATGTCTCCTCGCTTTCTGTATTCCTCTGCAAAGCAGTCCACGACAGCCCCGACTCCCAGGTTTCTTCTGGCGAACTGCACGATGCTGTCACTGGTTGCCAGTTCGAATTCCGGATGCAGCGTTACTCCGTTCTCACACAGGAAGCGATCCAGATAGGCCCTGGTGCTGGTGTTGCTCTCCAGGCAGATAACCGGAAGTTCCTCCAGAATCTGAAACGGAAGCTTTTTCCCTTTTAGATGTGCGAACTGGCTGCCCGCCACAAAGATATCCCGGATCTTTTTTACCGGAGTGAACCGCACATCCGCATATTCGGAAGCCGGTCCGCTGATAATTCCAAAATCAATGATCCCTTCCCTCAGGTTCGATAACGTCTCCGGTGTGGGCGCGTTGGTTACCGTAACCTTAATGCCCGGGTATTTTCCATGAAATACTTCCAAGTACGGCAGCAGATAATACTGCAGCGTCATATCGCTCGCCCCGATTCGAATCTCACCGTTGACCAGATCGATCATCTTGCGAAAGGTATTTTCTCCAAGCAGAATATATTCATACCCCCGTTTGACATAGGAATACAGCACCTTTCCCTCCGGCGTCAGCTTAACTCCCCTGGCACCGCGCAAAAACAGCTCGCTTCCGAGGCTGTCCTCCAACATGCGGACTGCCTGACTGACAGCGGGCTGCGACACACACAGCTTCTCGGCAGCCTGTGTAAAGCTGCCGAGTTCTGCAACATAATAAAATATTTTGTAATATTCCAGACTGATATTCAAGTTGCGTTCCTCTTTTCCATACGGCTCTCTCTGACCTTTGGGGCTTCCAATAATGTGCAGCTGTTCTTCTTACTTTCATACGTTCATTATACAATATCCGAAGCACAAAATCCACTTTTTTCAAAATCGACACCGCATTTTGTAAAAACGACCGTTGATTTTCCGGAGTGCGGAACACCATTCCGAACAAGAAAAGGAAGAGTCTTTCCGGAAGCTCTGCCTCATCCGCCGGATGGCAGCCGCTTCTGCAAGTCTCTTCCTTTTTTATTTCCTGCCGTCTTATCTTCAGACCTTAATATCCGCCTTCATTCCAAGAAGCTCTTTATTCTCCTCAAGAATCGGCTTAATTACTTCATTTACGAATTCTTCGGTCTGCTCCTTGGCTCTTCCGGTATATTTGGACGGGTCCATGGACTTCTTTAAGTCGTCAAGGCTCATGTTGAATGCCGGATCCGCTGCTATCAGCTCGAGCAGATTATTATCAAGTCCCTTTTCCTTTACATTGCGGCCTGCTTCCATGCTGAGCGTACGAATCTTCTCGTGCAGCTCCTGACGGTCTCCGCCCGCCTTTACCGCATCCATCATAATGTTCTCGGTTGCCATGAACGGAAGCTCTGCCATCATATGCTTCTCAATTACCTTCGGATAGACTACCAGGCCGTCTACCACGTTCATATACAGATCCAGGATTCCGTCAATCGCAATGAATGCCTCCGGAACCGACAGTCTCTTGTTGGCCGAGTCATCCAGCGTTCTCTCGAACCACTGCGTTGCGGAAGTGATTGCAGGATTCATACAATCCACCATAACATATCTGGAAAGAGACGCGATTCTCTCGCTTCTCATCGGATTCCTCTTATACGCCATTGCGGACGAACCAATCTGATTCTTCTCGAACGGCTCCTCAATCTCTTTTAAATGCTGCAGCAGACGGATATCATTCGAGAACTTGTGCGCGCTCGCCGCAATTCCTCCAAGCACATTCAGCACGCGGGTATCCACCTTTCTCGAATAGGTCTGTCCGGATACCTCGTAGCAGCCAGCAAAGCCCATCTTCTGCGCAATTCTGCGATCCAGCTCTTTAATCTTCTCATGATCGCCTTCGAACAGCTCCAAAAAGCTTGCCTGGGTACCGGTCGTTCCTTTGGATCCAAGAAGCTTCAGCGAACCGAGCACATACTCCAGATCCTCCAGATCCAGTCTTAATTCCTGCAGCCACAGCGTCGCTCTCTTCCCAACCGTAGTCGGCTGAGCGGGCTGAAAATGCGTAAAGGCAAGCGTCGGCAAATCCTTATATTTTAAAGCGAAATCCGCCAGCTCATTCATCACATTCACTAACTTCTTCTTCACAAGCTTTAACGCCTCGGCCATTACAATGATGTCCGTATTATCGCCAACGTAGCACGAGGTCGCTCCAAGATGAATGATTCCCTTTGCTTTCGGGCACTGCACGCCATACGCGTATACATGGGACATAACATCATGGCGAACCAAAGCCTCACGCTCCTTCGCTACCTCATAATTAATATCCTCCATGTGCTCCTTTAATTCTGCAATCTGCTCCTCCGATACCGGAAGTCCCAGCTCATGCTCCGCCTCAGCAAGTGCAACCCAAAGTCTTCTCCAGGTCTTGAACTTCATATCCGGAGAAAAGATATACTGCATCTGCCTGCCTGCATATCGCTCTGAAAGCGGACTCACATACTTGTCATAAGAACTCATCCTATATACCATACCTTTCTAAGTGAAATATTGAATTCCCCGCGCTTCTCCATCCTGCTGCCGGGAAATTCTCTCTTTTCCTGATTGTAATCCCCTATCCATTCTGCCTGTCCCCATCTTTTCTATTCCACATTCTACCACACACGATTCCATCCGTCAAATACTACCTTTCATACTCACCCCGAATATCATCCTCCGGCGGTGCAATCGGATACTCTCCTGTAAAGCAGCTGCTGCAGTACCCGCAGTCTCCCTCCACAAGTTCCGCGAGTCTCTCCACGCTCAGATATCCCAAGGAATCCGCACCAATCATCTCACAAATGTGCTCCACTGTATTATTATGCGCAATCAACTGATCGTCCGAAGGAACGTCCGTTCCGAAATAACACGGATGAAGGAAGGGCGGCGAGCTGATTCTTACGTGTACCTCTTTTGCCCCAGCAGCCTTCAGCATTCCGACAATCCTGGCACAGGTCGTTCCGCGCACAATCGAATCATCAATCATGACAATTCGTTTCCCGCGCACTGCCTCGGTCAGAACATTCAGCTTAATCCGCACGCTGGATTCTCTCATGGACTGCTTTGGCTTAATAAAGGTTCTTCCAACATAGCTGTTCTTAACAAATGCCATTCCGTAAGGAATTCCCGCCTCCATCGCATATCCCATTGCCGCAACATTTCCGGAATCCGGCACTCCGACGACCAGATCGGCCTCAACCGGATGATCCTGCGCCAGAATCCGTCCGGCCATAATTCTGGAGTTGTAGACGCTGATTCCGTCAATCCGGCTGTCCGGACGTGCAAAATAGATATATTCAAAGATGCATTTCGCCCTCTTCTCCTGCTCCATGGAGAGGTCGGACTGAATGCCGGATTTGGTAATCGTAACAATCTCTCCCGGCTTCACGTCCCGAATGAATTCCGCGCCTACCGCGTCCAAGGCGCAGGTCTCACTCGCCAGAAAATACGTGTTCTCTCTTTTTCCGATACACAGCGGATGGAAGCCGAACGGATCTCTTGCTCCAATCAGCTTTCTCGGGCTCATCACGATCAGAGAATAGGCTCCTTTCAGCTTCTTCATCGCATTCCTGACTGCACCCTCTACGTTCGCTGTATTCAGACGCTCTCTTGCAATATGGTAGGCAATTACCTCCGAATCAATCGTTGTCTGGAAAATAGCGCCCGTGTACTCCAACTCTCTTCTCAGCTCCGGCGCATTGACCAGATTGCCGTTATGCGCAAGCGCAAGAGTTCCTTTCACATAATTCAAAACCAAGGGCTGTGTATTCTCCCTTACACTCGCACCCGCGGTCGAATATCTCACATGGCCGACTCCGATATCCCCCACCAGCTTTTCCAGATTATCCGGCGTAAATACCTCATTTACCAGGCCCATTCCCTTGCAGGATGCCACCTTTCCCTTCGGCCCCGCCGTATCACTTACCGCGATTCCGCAGCTTTCCTGCCCGCGGTGCTGAAGTGCAAACAGGCCATAATAGATGGATGACGCCGCCGTCTTACCCCCGTCCAAATCATACGCGCCAAAGACGCCGCATTCCTCATGCATTTCATCCGGTATATATTCCCTGATACCATTCTTATCCATAATCTCTATCACTCCTGACATTCTGTCGGCTGCAATCAAGCCTATAACAGCAAATGCCGCGCAGGAGGGTATTCGTCAGCCCTCTGCGCGGCATCTTTGCCGATTCGATTCGTATTCTCTCTATTCCTTTTATTACAGACCAAGACGCTTGCATACTTCCTGATAAGCGCCCTCTACATTCCCAAGATCCCTTCTGAAACGATCCTTGTCCAGCTTCTCGTGCGTCTTAACATCCCACAATCTGCAGGTATCCGGAGAAATCTCATCCGCAAGGATAATCTGTCCATGATATCTGCCGAACTCAATCTTAAAGTCGATTAACTCAATTCCGCACTCCAGGAAATACTTGCTGAGAACCTCATTCACCTTGAACGCATACTTGGTGATGGTCTCAATCTCTTCTCTGTTCGCCGCTCCGATTGCAACGGCATAATAATCGTTGATCATCGGATCGCCCAGTGCATCATCCTTGTAAGAGAATTCCAGTGTCGGGCAAAGAAGCTTTCTTCCCTCTTCGATCCCAAGCTTCTTTGCGAAGCTTCCTGCTGCTACATTTCTAACGATTACTTCCAGCGGAACAATCTTTACTTTCTTAACAACCGTCTCTCTGTCGCTCAGTTCTTCTACGAAATGCGTCGGAACGCCTTCCTTCTCCAGAATCTGCATAACATGGTTGGACATCTTGTTGTTGATTACGCCCTTGCCTGCAATGGTTCCCTTCTTCAGACCGTTGAATGCGGTCGCATCATCCTTATAATCTACGATGAACAAATCCTCGTCATCCGTAGCATAAACCTTCTTTGCCTTACCTTCGTAAATCATATCCAGTTTCTTCATCTGATCCTCCATTCTGCCAGTACGCGGCAAGTGACGTCTCCAGGCATCCGCTGTCCTCATTCTTCTCACAGCTTCCTCTGTCTGCGCGGCGCTACCTTAACAATAATACATCAACATATTATAGCACGTGTTTTCAGATCGCAAGTATTTTTTTGCCGAAAATCCCCTGATTTTCGAAATTTCGATCAAATGAACAAATTCATAAAAAAATGGCGAAATTTTTATGTGCAAATTATAGTTCCTCTTTTTTTTTGATATTTTGCATCCTCCCTGTGTTCGCCTCTTCGTTACGACCGTACTGCTTCCGGTATTTCTGCGGGCTCATGCCGCAGGCTTTGGCAAAGCTTCCTGAAAAATGCTGCCTGCTGTTAAAGCCGGATTCCGCCGCTACCTCAACGACGGGAAGCTCCGTATTAACCAGTAAGAATTTCGCCCGCTCCAGACGCAGACGCTTCACATAGGCCATCAGTCCGCAGCCATAAACTCCCGCAAACAATTCCTGCAGATAGGACGGATGAAGCTCAACCTGCCCTGCTATCATATCCTGATCGATATCTTCACAATAATTCTCCAGAATATAGGCCATGGCCTTTCTCACATATTGCATTCCGGCATTCTCGCTGCCAAGCTTCCGGCTCCTTGCAAGCTCAATCAGCACCCGTTCGAATAGCAGAACCGGAAGCAGGCTCTTCTTTTCTTCCTTTTTCATCAGCAGCTCGATATAGTCCTGCATCGCAAGTCCGAGCGAGGGAGACGCCTTTCCGACATAATACGGAACCCTCTCCCGAAAGAAGGCCGCGAACTCTTCGTCCGCTTCTGAAAGGAACCGCGCGGATACTCCCTGCTCCGGCAAGGCGTCCTTCCCGATCTCCAGGTTCAAAAGGGTGCATTCATCCGGCCTTCCTACGCGCAGACAATGCACCACCCCCTCATCCAGGAAGATGAACTCCCCCGCCTTCAGCCTCCATTTTCTTTCTTCTGCCCATATCTCACAGGTTCCGCGCGAGACCAGCATGATCTCCGCACCCTTGTGACGGTGCGGCTCCATCTCAAAATGCTCCAGGTGCATTGCGTAATAAAATACCGGTTCGTATACGGCATTCTCATCGTAAAAACTTATTCCGCTCCTCTCCTTTCTGCACACTCTCTTGTTTCTGTCATACCGCATCCTTCCCGCTTTGTCAAATACAATTTGTAAAAATCCAACAAAATCTTACATTGCAGGAAAATCTCCTCCGATCATTTCCGCATTCGAGGCCGTTCTATTGTATGATAAAGAAAAACATCGTTCAGCACGGCACCTGATACCGGAATTCTTTGCCGCGGCTGACAGAAATGGAGGATTTATGAGTTTTAAGGTTGCTTTTGTCGGTGCCGGAAGTCTCGGCTTCTGCCGCCAGCTGCTGACGGATCTGTTATCCGTCCCGGAATTCAAAGAGATTGAGATTGCATTTACGGACATTAACGAGCATAATCTGAGCATGGTAACCGAGCTCTGTCAGCGAGATCTGAAGGCAAACGGAATCGCAACTGTGATCCAGTCCACCACGGATCGCAGAGCCGCGTTCACCGGTGCGAAGTATGTGATTAACTGTATCCGTCAGGGTGTCCTAAAAGCGTTTGAGACAGACATTGAGATTCCCCTCAAATACGGGGTGGATCAGTGTGTTGGTGACACGCTCTGCACCGGAGGAATCATGTACGGCCAGCGCACCATTATCGAATTGCTCGGTATCTGTAAGGATATCAGGGAATGTGCGCTTCCCGGTGCCCTGCTTCTGAATTATTCGAATCCGAATGCGATGGTAACCTGGGCCTGCAACAAATACGGACAGGTTCCCACCATCGGTCTGTGCCATGGCGAGATGCATGGAGAAGCACAGATCGCAAAGGCACTCGGAATTCCCAGAAAGGAATTGGATATTATCTGTGCCGGTATCAATCATCAGACCTGGTATATCAGCGTAAAGCATAAGGGCGAGGAGCTGACCGGAGAACTCTACGACGCCTTCCTGCAGCAGCCGGATATGGTACGGACCGAGAAAGTCCGCTTGGATATTCTGAAGCGCTTCGGTTATTACTCGACCGAATCCAATGGACATCTCTCCGAATATGTCTCCTGGTACCGCAAACGTCCGGACCGCCTTGCCCAGTTCATAGATACATCCAGCTGGATTAACGGCGAGACTGCCGGTTACTTAAGGGTCTGCCGGGAAGGCCGCAACTGGTTCGAAGCGGATTTCCCGCAGCTTATGCAGGATGAGCCGAAGCAATACGACGGCAGCTGCCGCGGAGAGGAGCACGGTTCGTATATTATCGAATCACTCGAGACCGGAAGGAAGTATCGCGGACATTTTAACGTGATGAACGAAGGGTGCATTACGAATCTTCCCGACGAGTGCGTGGTTGAAGTTCCCTGCTATGTGGACGGCAATGGGATCTCCGTTCCCAAAGTCGGCGATCTGCCGCTTGGCTGTGCGGCTGTCTGCTCCCAGTCCATCTGGGTTCAGCGTCTTGCGGTTGAGGCCGCGGTTCACGGCGATGTAACCCTGTTAAAGCAGGCCGCCATGATGGATCCGCTGACCGGCGCGGTCTGCTACCCGGATGAGATCTCCCAGATGATTGACGAGATGCTCATCGCACAGGAGCAGTGGCTTCCGCAGTATACCGAGGCAATCGCCGCCGCAAAGGAGTATTTTGCAAAGGGAGACGTACTTCCGACGAAGGAAGGGTATCGCGGTGCCGTAAGGCTCCATGAGAAGACCGTGGAGGAAATGGCGGAGGAAAAGGCCAAATATCGTGCGCTTGCAAATGCTGCGGCGAAGGAGAAGATTCAATAGAACTCCTCTCATACGCCTTGTGGTGCGCGGCGTATTTTGCCGAACTTCGTGCACCAATTTCGTAAACGTTTTACAGAAAGGCCGGAGACTCCAGATTGTACTGGAATCCCCGGCCTTTCCGAATAATAGAGGGAGTTCTATTGGAATTCCCTCTATCATAATACGGTGTATTCTGTTTATCGTATATATTCCTTCTTATCGATCCCTATCTTACAGCTCCTGAATCTCCGCATGGAACTCCTGCAGAGACTTTACGGAAAGGGTTCCCTTTGCCTTAACCGCCTTGATACCGGCTGCTGTTGCCTTTGCCGCTGCCATAGTGGTCATGTAAGGGATTCTGCCCTTAATTGCAGCCTTACGGATATAGCTGTCATCCGTTGCTCCCTTCTTGCCAAGAGGTGTGTTGACAATCAGATCAATCTTTCCGTTGGTAATCATATCCAGAACGTTCGGTCTTCCTTCGTCGATCTTTGCGATCTTGTCCGCAGGAATACCGGCCGCCGTAATCATCTCGTGCGTCTTGGTGGTTGCTACGATGTGGAAACCAATCTCATAGAAGCTCTTTGCTACCTCAACCAGCTCCGACTTATCTCTGTCGCCAACGCTGATCAGAACGGTTCCCTCTAACGGAAGCTTGTTCTTTGCACCCTCCTGTGCCTTATAGAACGCCTCGCCGAAGTCCGCGGACATACCAAGAACCTCACCTGTGGAACGCATCTCCGGTCCTAATACCGGGTCTACCTCCTGGAACATGTTGAACGGGAATACTGCTTCCTTTACGCCGTAATGTGCGAACTTCTTCTCCTTAAGACCTGCTACCGGAGAAGGTCTTCCGGTCAGATGGGAAGTCATAATCTCAGTTGCTAACTTCACCATCTTAATGTTGCAGACCTTGGATACTAACGGAACGGTTCTGGATGCTCTCGGGTTCGCCTCAAGCACATATACCTTGCCGTCCTCGATCGCGTACTGCATATTCATCAGGCCGACAACGTTCATCTCCTTCGCGATCTTCTGAGTGTATTCCTTAATCGTTGCAACCTGCTCCTTCGTCAGATTCATCGAAGGCAGGATACAAGCGGAGTCACCGGAGTGGACACCTGCAAGCTCGATGTGCTCCATAACAGCGGGTACATATACGTTCTCGCCGTCGCTGATCGCATCCGCCTCACACTCGGTCGCATGATGCAGGAAACGGTCAATCAGAATCGGACGATCCGGTGTTACACCAACAGCCGCCTTCATGTAGAAGGTCATTGCCTCGTCATCGTGTACAACCTCCATGCCGCGTCCGCCGAGGACGTAGGAAGGACGTACCATAACCGGATAACCGATGCGGTTCGCAATTGCAAGCGCTTCTTCTACGTTAACTGCCATTCCGGATTCCGGCATCGGAATCTCAAGCTTCTCCATCATCGCGCGGAACAGGTCTCTGTCCTCCGCCAGATCAATCGTCTCAGGTGTGGTACCTAAGATCTTGACGCCGTTCTTCTTTAAATCATTCGCAAGATTCAGAGGAGTCTGTCCGCCGAACTGTGCGATCACGCCGACCGGCTTCTCCTTCGCGTGGATACTTAATACATCCTCCAGAGTCAGAGGCTCGAAATATAATTTATCCGAGGTATCGTAGTCCGTCGATACGGTCTCGGGGTTGCAGTTCACAATAATGGTCTGGAAACCGAGCTCTCGAAGTGCGATCGCCGCGTGTACGCAGCAGTAGTCGAACTCGATACCCTGTCCGATACGGTTCGGTCCGCCGCCAAGGATCATAACCTTCGGCTTCTCATTGTTCACCGGGCTCTCATCCTTCATGTGGTAGGAAGAATAGTAATAAGCCGCGTTCTCAGTGCCGCTTACATGAACGCCCTCCCATGCCTCCACGATTCCGTTCGCGATTCTCTCATTCCGAATCTCATCCTCCGGAACCGCAAGCAGCTTGCTTAAATACTTATCCGCAAATCCATCTAACTTCGCCTGACGAAGAACCTCTGCCGGAAGCTTCTGACCCTTGTACTTCAGAATCTCCTCTTCTTCCTCGACCAGTTCCTTCATCTGCTCTATGAAATAATGCTTAATCTTTGTCAGCTGGTACAGCTCTTCTACCGCAGCTCCCTTTCTTAACGCCTCGTACATGATGAACTGACGCTCACTGCTCGGAGTATGAAGCATCGCAAGCAGCTCGTCCTTTGTCTTCTCGCCGAAGTTCTTCGCTCCGCCAAGACCGTACCTACCGATCTCAAGGCTTCGGATCGCCTTCTGGAACGCTTCCTTATACGTCTTACCGATACTCATAACCTCGCCGACTGCGCGCATCTGCGTTCCCAACTTGTCCTGAGCTCCCTTGAACTTCTCAAATGCCCAGCGTGCAAACTTAATTACAACATAGTTGCCCGAAGGAACATACTGAGCGAGCGTACCGTGCTTGCCGCAGGGAATCTCATCCAGCGTCAGGCCGCTCGCAAGCATTGCGGATACCAGTGCAATCGGGAAACCGGTTGCCTTGGAAGCAAGCGCCGAAGAACGGGAGGTTCTCGGATTAATCTCAATAATAATATCTCTGTCCGTCTTCGGATCATGTGCCCACTGTACATTCGTTCCGCCGATTACCTGAATCGCCTCAACGATCTTGTAAGACTTCTCCTGAAGGCGCTTCTGAACCTCCTCCGAAATCGTCAGCATCGGAGCGGAACAGAAGGAATCACCGGTATGAACGCCGAGCGGATCGATATTCTCGATAAAGCATACCGTAATCATATTGTTCTTTGCATCGCGGACAACCTCGAGCTCCAGCTCCTCCCATCCGAGGATGGATTCTTCTACGAGAACCTGTCCGACCAGACTTGCCTGAAGACCTCTTGCACATACGGTCTTTAACTCTTCTACATTATACACCAGTCCTCCGCCGGCGCCGCCCATTGTATAAGCGGGACGTAAGACAACCGGATACCCTAATTTATCTGCAATCGCAAGTGCTTCCTCAACAGAATAAGCAACCTCGCTGCGCGCCATCTCGATTCCGAGACTCTCCATTGTATGCTTGAACTCAATGCGGTCCTCACCACGCTCGATCGCGTCAACCTGAACACCGATTACCTTAACGCCGTATTTTTCAAGGACTCCTGCTTCATACAGCTCGGAACACAAATTCAGGCCGGATTGACCTCCCAGATTCGGGAGCAGCGCATCCGGGCGCTCCTTCTCAATAATCTGAGTAAGGCGCTCTACATTCAGCGGCTCAATATACGTAACATCCGCTGTCTCCGGATCGGTCATAATCGTTGCCGGATTGGAATTCACCAGCACAATCTGATATCCCAGCTGACGCAGAGCCTTACATGCCTGCGTTCCGGAATAATCGAACTCACACGCCTGACCGATAACAATAGGGCCAGAACCGATAATCAATACTTTGTGGATATCATTTCTTTTCATATGTTCTATTTCCTTCCCGTGTGTTAGTACAGCACAACCTATCTAATAGATTATACCATATTTCCAAAAAAATGCTATCTTAAATATAAAAAATTTCGAGTCTTAAATCGTTCTTTTATTAGGCAATATCTACAGTTTTGTTCGCACCTTTCCTCCGTATCGCTCTTTTTCCGCTTCCATTCTTCTGCAATACAGCCTCCTAATCCAACGATAACGGCTTTTCCCTCCTCCCAGCTCATCGTTCTCCAGTATTCCTGCAAGCTCTGTCATATGCTCTTATTATATATGAAGCCGTCGGCTTTTTCAACATAAAGAGTGGAGGAAATCTGGTGGGCTTGGTTGGGGACGGACGCCGGAGTGGTCGGGATTCTGCCACGCTGCGCCTGGTTCTGTCGAAAGGGCAGAGC
>JAGAPO010000109.1 GCA_017623215.1 Lachnospiraceae bacterium
CACTGTTTAATTATCAAGGTTCGTTGTGATTCTTTTTTCGTTGACCGCTCTCGCAGTCAGCTTGATTAGTATATCACTCTGTCTTTTGATTGTCAAGCACTTTTTTCAAGTTTTTTGAAGTTTTTCTTTTCTCCAAGAAACTGAAATGCTTTCCCATTGCTTCCTGTCCCCGGCCTTCTTGCGTTCCATGTGTAGAAATCAATCTATTGGAATTGTCGAAGTTGTTCGAACAGTTTGCTTTTCTTAGACAGCTTTGCCAGTTTACCACAAGATGTTCTTCTTGTCAACTGTTTTTTTATTTTTTTCAAATATTTTTTCTTTCGAAGAAACATCTGAATATCTGCCGTTTTGCGACAGCTTTTATACTTTACCACTCATTTTCTATTCTGTCAAGTACTTTTTTTCTATTTCATTATTAAAAACATTTTTTTCTATTTCATTATTAAAAACAAATCTTCCTTCGAATCATCATTTCCTTTTGCAATTTTCCTTAAGAGATTTATTTTCCGCAGGATTCACTCTAATTCGACATCCGCATATTATATTATATACCCGATTAGAAAGGAGCTTATCAATCATGTGTGAATGTAATAATTCAAGATGTAATGGATGCCGTCGCTGGAACTGGGGGTGGTCCCTGAACAGATGCGGTTTTTTAAGGAACAATATGTGGTCCGGCAGATGCGGATGCAATAATAATTCGTGCTCTGACAACCGTGATCGTGACAACGGATGTGGCTGCGACGACAGACGTGACTGCGACGACAGACGTGACCGCGACGACAGACGCGACCGCGACGACAGATGTGACCGTGATGACAGATGTGACCGTGATGACAGATGTGACCGCGATGACAGATGCGACCGCGATGACAGATGCGACCGCGACAGCGACTCGCGTTCTGACAGATGTGATTGCGGCAGCGATTCCCGTTCCGGCAGATGTAACTGTGACGACAATTCGCGTTCCAACTGGCGTAACTGTTCTTTTTAAGTTTCCGCCAAATCCAAAATTCTATCCGTAATGTATAACTGCATCGATTAATTCGATATAATTTATAGAAGGAAGGGAATCGTTTGTACACCTAATGTGCGGCATTCCCTTCCTTCTATTACTGCCTATTGTATGTTCCACAATTGATTACATTTTTCTGCCTCTGCTTTCAGTCAACCCCTTCCAGTTCATTCCAGACGGAACACCGGATTCCAATCATTGCATACCGGACTGTTCGCCGTACTCGTGAATCATATCCCTCATCTCCGGTCAAAGCGCGTTATGACGTTTTTCATATTCCTCGGCAAATCCTTCGTATAGCTTCATTTTAAATGCTTTTCTAACCATGATAACCTCCATTCCGGTAAAGCAGTCCACGAATTCCCGTCACTGACTTTTTCGCAAATTTGCATTTTCCTTACGGAGTATTCTGTCTGCAAGCCGTAAAAGCCCTATATATTTTTATTTTACTATTTTTTAATCAGGAATGTAATATTTGTCATGACATTCCGACACATTTGTGCTATGATAAATGCATATTTGGAATCGGCAGTCCGGCTCTTCGGTTTACCGGTTGGAATGGAGGCTTTTATGGATAAGAAACGAATTCGAGATTATGGAATTGTAATCGGTCATGGAACTCCCGGTCCCTTAAATAAAATAACGGATGTTCCCGGTGTCTTGGTTGGACATGAGACCATTGTAACAGACCACAACTGCACTGGTGTCACGGTTATTGTACCGCCCCCCAAAAATGTATTTCGCAATAAGCTGACCGCTGCTTCTTTTGTTCTGAACGGCTTCGGAAAATCGCTCGGACTGGTTCAGGTGGATGAGCTCGGCACGCTTGAGACTCCGATTGCGCTTACCAATACGCTCAACGTCGGACTGGTGCATGACGCGCTGGTGGATTACACGGTTAAGGTATGCAGGGAAGACGGAACTCCGGTTCGCTCTCTGAATCCCGTCGTCTGCGAATGCAACGATGGCGAGCTGAATCTGATCTGCGACCGTGCCGTTACAAAAGAGCATGTGTACCGCGCATTTGAGCAGGCATGCAGGGATTTTGCGGAAGGTGATGTCGGTGCCGGAAAGGGCATGGTCTGCTACGGGCTTAAAGGCGGCATCGGTTCTGCTTCAAGACTCCTTACTCTAAATGGCAGGACCTATACGATTGGAGTTCTGGTACTCGCCAACCACGGACGCACCCGGGAAATGTTAATTGATGGCCGTCACGTTGGTCGGGAGATTGTCGGAATCGATCCGGCTGAGCTTGATAAAGGTTCCATTATTCAGGTTCTCGCAACGGATCTTCCTCTTTCCGATCGTCAGTTAAAGCGCGTTCTGAAGCGTCTCAGCGTCGGCCTGATTCGTACCGGTTCCTTCCTCGGCCACGGCAGCGGCGATATTATGGTAGGTTTCTCCACCGCCAATGTCTTTACCCCGGAGGACCCGGATGTTCGCTCCGTTCAGGTTCTGCGCGAGGGCGCGATTGAAGCTGCATTTAACATGGCGGCGGAATGTTCGGAGGAGGCAATCTTAAATGCTCTGTGCATGGCAGATACCGTAACCGGGCCGACCGGAAAAACCAAATATGCACTGACTCCGTATTTGCGAAAGCTCTACGAAAAGAATATGTAAGCCTGCAGACTTTTCTGCCGTTCAGGATACGGATGCCGAAAATAAGCATGATAACGGGTCGGACCAGAGAAGAACTATTTCATTCTCTGGTCCGGCCCGCCGTCGTAATTATTGCGATTGTTCCTTTCAATTGCCTTCCTGCTCCTGCGTACTGCCCGCCGCTTCCGCCGCAGCCTTTCGCTCCTCCATCTCCTGTTCGGCCTCTTCTTCGGTCAGCAGCGCCCCTTCGGTATAATTCATGGCACCGTTCCAAAGCAGCCACTCCGAATATCCGCTGTCATAGACCGCTTCAATCTGTGCCCTTACTTCCTCAGCTCCGTATTTTTTATAATACTTCAGCCAGCTTGCGGTGAAATCCTGCAGCCATGGCCGAACCTTCGCCCGGTGCTCATCGGGAAGGATCTCGTTAATCTCTTCAATTGAGTCCTGCATCGCCTCATATACCAGCTCATATGGCTGTAAATCCGGATGATCCAGACCATAATAGCCGTCACCGTAATGGGACGGATATACCATCGGACAGATATAGTCCAGATATCTGGACATGTCCGTATAGCTCTGACCGACAATCTTCGCGTCAATCTGGCTCGAAATAATCGCGCCGTATACATCCGCGGAGATATACAGACCGCACGGTCTTAACTGCTCACAGGCATACTTGACGAAGGCGGTAATCGTCTCTATCTTGCTTACTTCCTCCGCTTCCTCTCCAAAATCCACATTTGACATCCCGGAGTCCGTCGAGAAACGGATATAGTCAAAGTTCACCTCGTCAAATCCAATCTCCCCCGCCGCTTTTGCAACACCGACCAGATATTCCCACACCTCTGTCTTGTAAGGATTCACCCAGGCCTGTCCATCCTTGTCCCGGAAAGTGGTTCCATCCTGATTCTTCAGCGCAAGCTCCGGCTTCGCATCGGCAAGCAGCGGATCTTTAAACGCTACGATTCGCGCGATCAAATAGATTCCGCGCTCCTTTAATTTTTGTACCAGTCCCTCGATATCCGTGATATAGCCTCTTGTCGCTCCGATCTCCTATGCCATGTCATAATCCATCTCATACGTGACCCGCCCGTCATCGTCTTTGATATCAATGACCATCGCATTCAGCTCAGTCCGATCGACTAACTCTATCAGGCTGTCAATATCAAGCTGCGCTCTGCTGGCTGTCACATAGATTCCCTTTGCCTCCACCGGCGTTCGGGTATCCACAAAATCCTCCATCCAGATAACCCGTATCTCCTCCGGCTCGATCTTCGAACAGGACAATTCCACTCTCTCCTGCCAGTCCTCAGGTGCAATTCCGGTTCTCAGGAAAAGGGAACGAATCTCCTCCATCGTCTCTTCCTTCGGCCCGGCCTGCTCAAGGATTGCTTCCTTAATATTCTCCGGAGCGGGTATCACTCTCTTTCGTTCGGCCAGATTATTCTTGGAAAGCTGATAGGCTCCTGCACCAAGCCCGGCAGCAAGCACAATCACACACAGCACTGCGGCTATTGTCTTCCATACCGTCCTTCCATTCTCCCTTCGCCCGCCATAACTCAGGCCGTAACCCGTTCCTCTATGTCTTCTGCGTCTTCTGCGTCCCATTCTTTCATCCTCATTTCTTTGACTACCTCTATCATATTTCATAGACCAATTTTTGTCAATGCCGCAGGGCATATATATTTTCGGCACCAGATTCTTACAAATTGTTGAGGTACAATAGATAGGTAACACAAAAATAAAAAAGCAAGGATTCACTTTGATATGATATATTGGAGTTGTCGAGAAACCAATGCATCAGAAAGGAGAATCCTTGCATGTCGATTGTATCACAAGAGAAATAC
>JAGAPO010000110.1 GCA_017623215.1 Lachnospiraceae bacterium
ATCGAGTAATTGGTATACGGGCGATGCGCAGGCTGTCTTAAGAGGCGGTTCGGAAGGCAGGATAGGCAGAAAGAGCCGCCTTTTGCCGAAAGGCAGGAGATCAGGAAGGAAGATTGCTCTTGGAAATGATCACGTAGCCGTCGAACGGAAGGAGCAGATCAAAGCGTATCTGACGGCGAAGGGGTATGAGGTGGTTGATTACGGAACGAATGCAAAAGAACGCTGCGACTACCCGGTGTACGGCAAACGGGTGGCGGACGCGGTTGCATCGGGGGAGTGTACCTACGGAATTCTGATCTGCGGAACCGGCGTCGGAATCTCGCTTGCCGCGAATAAGGTGAAGGGAATCCGGGCGGTTGTCTGTTCAGAACCGTATTCTGCGCGCCTTGCACGCCAACATAATGACGCGAATATTCTCGCGTTCGGAGTCAGAGTGATCGGAGAGGCATTATCAGAGATGATCGTGGACGAATTCCTTGCGGCCGAATACGAGGGCGGAAGGCATCAAAAGCGCGTGGATATGCTTCGGGCAATTGAGGAAGGCAGATTCGAAGAGCAATGAAAGGAATGAAAAGCGATATGTACAGGCTTGGAGTTGATATCGGAGGGACCAAGGTGAATGTGGGCATCATTGATGCGAACAATCAGCTCCTTGGAACGCGCAGGAGATATATCAAAGAGATTCAGGATTTTACATCCGCGGTGCGGGAACTTACGGACGAATTATGCGGGGAGCTTGGTATCGCAAAAGAGGAGATAGTCTCTTTCGGAGTCGGGGTTCCCGGCACGGTCAGCGCAGACGGCCGCAGACTATTGAAAGCGCCGAACATCAGCATTCTATCGGAAACGATTGTGGAAGAGCTGGAAAAAGAGCTTTCCCTTCCTGGAATTCTGGTGCAGGATTCGCGAGCGGCTGCGTGGGGCGAGTACGTGTGCGGGGGCGGCGCAGGAGCAAAGAGCGTAGTGTGCATTACACTTGGAACCGGAATCGGAACGGGCGTTGTGCTGGACGGAAAGATATACGCAGGCTCACTTGGAAGCGCCGGGGAGCTCGGACACATCCCCGTGCGCGAAGGCGGAAGAGCGTGCGGCTGCGGAAAGAAAGGCTGCCTTGAAAAATACTGCGCCGGCGGAGGCCTTACGATTACGGCATCGGAGCTCCTCGGAGAGGGGAAGACGGCGGAGGAGCTGTTCGAAGCGGCGAAAGCCGGGAACGAGGAGGCCCTTGAGGCAATTGCAGACGCGGTGCGGCTGCTTGGCGGAGCGGTGGTCTCGATTGTAAATCTCCTCTCCCCGGACTGCATCCTCTTTAGCGGCGGCTTAAGCGCGCAGGAGGAACTGTATGTGAATCCGCTGATTGAATATGTGAAGGAACACTGTTATACGGCTGGAACGCTGCCGGAATTAAAGCGGGCAAAGCTTTTGGAATACGCTCCGTTAATCGGAGCGGCGCTGATGCCGGTGCGCGCAAGAAGAACTCCAAAGTTATCCGCGTCCATTATGTGTGCGGACGCTTTAAGACTTGGGCAGGCGTTAGATGATATAAAAGGGGCGGGAATTCAATACGTTCACTGCGATATCATGGATAATCATTTTGTGCCGAATCTGATGCTGCCGATGGAGATGATGAATCGGCTGCATGATTACACGGATATCCCGTTCGACTATCACATCATGGCGGAGAATCCGGGGAGTATTATTGAAAAACTGGCAATTAAGGCGGGCGATATCATATCCGTTCATTATGAGAGCACGAATCATCTGCAGCTTGCGTTAAGTTCAATTCGGGATAAAGGTGCCGGGGCGGCCGTCGCGATCAATCCGGCAACCCCGATTGCGGTGCTTTCCGAGATTCTGCCCGAGATCGACATGGTGCTGCTTATGAGCGTCAATCCGGGATTTGCGGGTCAGAAGATCGTGCCGTCGAGCTTCGATAAGATCAGGCGACTGCGGACGATGCTGGATGAGGCCGGATATGAGAAGGTTCTGATCGAAGTGGATGGGAACTGCAGCTTCGAAAATGTTCCGAAGATGTACGCGGCAGGCGCTGATATCTTTGTAGTCGGAACCTCCAGCGTATTTAAAAAGGGGCTCAGCATTAAAGAAGGAACCCGGCAGCTGTATCATACCCTTGGAATGGAGACAGCAGGTGAAGCGGTGAACGGAGGAAGGAGAAGCAATTCTGACGGCTGTGGATGCCGGGAAGGGTCCGACAGGTAAAAAGGGCAGATGATACAAAAAAGGACGGGAGACAGGAGGATACGGATATGGCATTATCGATTGGATTACAGGTATATTCGGTAAGAGATTTTGCGGAGAAGGATTTTTACAGAACCTTAAAAGAGATAAAAGAGATGGGGTATGATGGCGTTGAATTCGCAGGACTATACGGGCATACCCCGGAGCGGGTAAAGGAAATGGCAGAAGAGATTGGACTCGTTCCGATCTCCGCGCATGTTGCGATCCCGGAGCTGCTTTCGGACATTCCGGGAACGGTTGCAGCTTATCGGAAGATTGGCTGCCGGTATCTTGCGATTCCCTGGCTTGGTGAAGCGGATCGCCCGGGAGCTGCAAACTACCCCAATACGGTAAAAGCGATTCGTGCGATTGCGGAGGAACTGAAAAAGCAGGGAGGTATGCTGCTCTACCACAATCACGATTTTGAATTCGTGAGGATAGACGGCAAATACGCGCTGGACAGACTCTATGAGGAGATTCCGGAAGAGCTTTTGCAGACCGAGCTTGATACATGCTGGGTTAATGTGGCCGGAGAGAATCCCTCCGCGTACATCCGCAAATACGCAGGGCGTGCTCCGGTGGTGCATCTGAAGGATTTTGTGATGCCAGGCAGGAAGCCGACGCAGCTGTACGAATTGATCGGAGCGGAACAGGAAGAGAAAGAAAATGCGGGCGAAGAATTCGAATTCCGTCCGACCGGATACGGAGCGCAGGACTTTAAGGAGATTCTGAATGCATCGAAGGAGGCCGGGGCTTCCTGGGTGATCGTAGAGCAGGACAGACCAAGCATGGGGAAGGATTCTATGGAATGTGTGAGGATGAGTATTGCGTATCTGAAGTCGATAATAGAATAGAAGCGCCCTTTCATTCGGAGATTTGTGCCCGGCGGCCCCATTTTTAGGGGCTGGCAGGCAAGAAGGGAGGTTGCCATGAAACAATTAATCATGGAAGGTCCGAAAAAAAGTAAAATTATCGAGGTTGATATCCCGAAGATTAACGAGAATCAGCTTCTGGTCAAGGTAATTTATACTGGAATGTGCCATTCCGAATATTATCCATGGTGCACGGCAAAGCCGGGAGATGTTTTTGGGCATGAGACGGTTGGTATTGTGGCGGATAAGGGAAGTCAGGTGACGGGCTTTCGGATTGGCGATCGGGTTACCGGTCTTGGCGGAGGAGGCTATAAGGAATATATCGTGATGGAGCCGGCCAAGACGTTTTTGGTACCGGAGAATCTAACGAGTGAGGACGCGGTCGCAGAGCCGCTTGCCTGTATGATGAGCGCCGCGGAGCGTGTGGATACGGAGCGGGTCGGCGATACCATCGTGGTGGTAGGAACCGGTTACATGGGGCTTGGAATGGTCTCGCTGTTCAGGGCAAGAGGCTATGCGAATGTCATTGCGGTGGACAAACGCGAGGTTGCGCTTGAGAATGCGAAACATTACGGGGCGACGGAATGTTACCGCCCGGAGGAGCTTCCGGAATCGTTTTTGCTGAACTGGGATACGTGGGAGAAGCCGGATCTGACACGAGATGGCCATAAGACGGACATCTTTCACCGCGGATTTTCGAATGTGGTGGAATTCACCGGAACACCGGACGGACTTGCGCTTGCGGGGGAGCTGGTCTGTGCACACGGAAGACTTGGAATTGCGGGATTTCACAATGACGGGCCGCGAACGGTGGACTTTAAGCTCTGGAATATGAAAGCGATGACCATGTATAACTGCCACGAGAGAAGAATCGAGTATGAGGCAACCTTGTGTGAACGGGCACTTCGGCTGCTTGCACAGGATCAGTGGAGATTTCTGGGGGCTGCGAGACATATCTATTCCTTAAAGGAATTTGACAGGGCAAATGAAGATATGGCAGTGCATCGGGATAATTTTATTAAGGGCTTGGTGACCTGTGAATAATGTTAAAAAGGAGGACGTTCGTCGGGAGTTTCCGGACGGAGCGGTGCCTCCTTTTTGCTTGTGCTTTTGAATGTGTTCACAATTCCTCTTTTCAATCCATTCGCTTAGTGATATAATAAGGGTAATTCATATTTGAGGTGAGAACGTGAAAGAAAAGATAGAACAGCTTTCGAAAGGAATATTCACATATCGGATGCCGCAGCTGTGTCTGCCGGAGAAGATAGAGGTGTCTGTGGAGACCGGAAAGGTATTCTCGGGCTCTCTTTTGATCCGGAATGAGAAGAATACACGGATGAAAGGAGTGATCTATTCTTCGAGCAGATGGTTTGTAATCGAGGATGACAAGTTCATCGGCGAGGCGAACGAGATTCATTATCATGTAGATGCGGCATACCTGAATGCGGGCGATGTGGTGCAGGGCGTTATGAGCGTGGTCAGCGACTGCGGGGAAGCGGCAGTGCCGTTCACTGTAATGGTAGAAGCTCCCTATTGTATGAGTTCGCTTGGGCGTATCAAGGATATGTTCCAGTTCACGAATCTGGCAAGAAGCAATCCGGCCGAGGCAAAGGAGCTGTTTGGGTCAGAGGATTTTGAGCGGATGTTAGCGGCCTACGATCGAAAATATCTGGTACTCTACCGGCATCTGAAGGGAAGCCGTTCTCGTTCCCAGGCGCTGGAGGAATTCCTGATTTGCATTCATAAGAAGCTGCAGATTCATTTTTCGGTTGATAAGACCTCCTTTTCGTATGAGAACTGCAGGGAATCCTTTTCGGAGAAGATTACGGTAAGCAAGGATAACTGGGGATTTGCGGAGCTTCGGGTATCCTCGGATGCGGAATTCGTACAGCCGGATCATAAGATTTTGTGGACGGATAATTTTGTGGGAGATACCTGTTCGCTGGAATTCGTTGTGGATGCATCAAAGCTTCGCGATGGTATGAACCGGGCCAAGATTACACTTCGAAGTATTTACCAGGAGATTGAGATTGCAATTGAGTGCAGAAAGCCCGGGAACGCTGCGGAACACGGGGCAGGGGCCGTACGGACGATTCGGAATCTGGCCGCTTCCCTCACAGGAACCTATATGCGGTTCCGCCTGAATGAAATATCGGTGTCCCGCTATATTCAGGAGTCGAGAGAGGTCTTGGACAGGCTTTTAAGCTTTCAGGAGGATGAGTATCTGGAGAGCGCTTCCGGAGATGACTCCATGCTCCGATTTGAATTGTACCGCATTCACTTGAATCTGGTGGCGGGGAAAGAGAATAAGTCGAGAGCGCAGCTGAAGGCCCTTGCACAGAAGAAAGAGGAATTGCGTCAGAACGCGGTGTTTGAATACTGTGCCCTGCTCTATTTGGAGGCGCTGCATCAAAAGAGCGAGGAATATGTTCAGAAGGTCTGCGGAGAAATCTGGGAGATCTACCAGAAGGAGAATAATTCCTGGGAGATTCTTTGGTTTTTATTATACCTGGATAAACGATATGACTTAAACCCGGAGTTGAAGCTTTCTGATATTCGGGCTCAATTTAACGCGGGCTGTCACAGCCCGGTTCTGTATTATGAGGCGGCGTCTATTTATCGGGACAATGCCGCACTTTTGAAGGATTTGGGACAGTTTGAGATTCAGGTTATGCATTTTGCGGCAAGAAAAGGAATGATAAGCAGGGAGACGGCTTCCTGTATTACCTGTCTTGCAGCGAGAGAGAAGGATTTCCAGCCGCTGATTTTCGAGGTGTTGCTTCGCTGTTATGAAAAGTATTCCACTAAGGATACGCTGTCTGCGATTTGCAGTATGCTGATTAAGGGGAATAAGACGGAGGAGATGTATTTCCCGTGGTTCGAGCGCGGCGTTGAGGAACAGCTGCGAATTCTGGAATTATACGAATACTATATGTACACGCTGCCGGAGAATATTAAGGAGCCGATTGCATCTCCGGTGCTGACGTATTTTGTCTACAATAATAATTTAAATGATCGCAAGAAGGATTATCTGTTCGCGAATCTGATCGGTCACAAAGAAGAGCAGGGAGCGATGTATCGCAGCTACCGCGCTCAGATTGAGGAGCATGCGAAGAAGCAGCTGAAGCTTGGGAATCTGAATCCGTATCTTGCGGTGGTATATGATGATGTCATCAACAGGGATACCATAACAGCTGAGATGGTACAGGTACTTCCGAATCTGGTGTTCCAGTACGATTTGGAGTGCTCCAATCCCGGTATCAGGCAGGTTCTCGTGGTTCATAAGGAGGATGAGCAGGAGGTGATTACGCCGCTTGTCAATGGTATCGCACGAGTGGAGTTATACACCTCCGACGCAGAGATATTGCTGATTGATCAGAACGAGAACCGGTATTCCGCAACCGTGGAATACAAGCTATATCCGCTCATGCACGCGGGAGATTATCTGAAGCGCTGTTACGAGCTCGGCTGCGAGGATCGCAGACTGGTGCTGAATCTGGCTGAGAAGGCGCAGGGATATCAGAAGTTTGACGAGGATTCCATTGCACTTAGGCTTTCGGCAGTGGAGAACGAGGAAATCTCGGGAGAGCTGCGCAGTGAATATCTGGATACGCTGGTTCACTACTATTATGATAATTTTGAGAATGAACTGCTGGACGGCGTATTAAAGCGACTGGATCTGCACTTTCTGCCGCAGGCGGAGCGCAAGAAGATGATAGAGCTTTTGATTGTGCGGGATATGTACCGGCAGGCTGCCGATGCAATCGCGGAATTCGGTTCGGACGAAATTCAGGTGAAGCGTCTGATCAAGCTGTCCTGGTATTTTATCAGAGAGAAGGAGGATATATCAGGCAATCGTGTCTTCCTGGAGGTGTGCTACTCCATTTTCTTACAGGGAAAATACGATGAGACGGTTCTGAACTACCTGGTGCAGAATTTTTACGGAACAACCTTTGAGATGCACCAGATCTGGAAGGCGGCAAGGTCGTTCGAGCTGGATACGTTCGTGTTGGAGGACAGGCTGCTGGCGCAGATGCTGTTCGCCGAGAACTTTATCGAGGAGAGCGTTCCGGTATTCCGCAGCTACTATCGCAACGGCTGCAGCAGGAAGCTGGTTCGGGCGGCGCTGTCCTATTACGCATATTGTTTTCTGATGGAAAGACGGCCGCTTACGCAGGAGCTGTTCGATATCATGAAGCGGGAGCTCGGATATGAGGAGAACGATGTCTGCAGGCTGGCGATTCTGAAATATTACTCTGAGCAGGAGCTGCTTACGGACAGTGAATTAAAGCTCATCGATCTGGAACTGATTAAGATGGCGGAGAAAGGAATTAAGCTTCCGTTCTTTGCACGTTTTGGAGATAAGACGCGGATCTCGCGCAGTATGCAGGATAAATGCATGGTTCAGTACCGGGCAGAACCCGGAATGCGTCTTGCGCTGACCTGGACGGTGGTACGGGCCGGAGAGTCGCAGGAGAAAAAGGAAGAACTGCTTTCCAGGCAGGGACGCGGCACTATGATGGAGCATGTGTTCTGCGGAATCTATGTCAGTGAATTTGTACTGTTCCGGGATGAGGAGCTGGTCTATGAGATTTCCGAGATGACGCAGAGCGGGCCCAATTCTCTGGCAAGAGGCGTCATGCGGATGGCGGGAGGCGGAACGGATGGTGCGAGCCGGTATGGTTTGCTGAACCGAATTATGGAATCGGAGATTGCGGGAGATGACGATACAGCGATGGATCGAATCGGGCAATATATCAGAACGGATTACGTGATTCGGAAGGTGTTCCGGCCGATAGAAAGGCCTTAGTCCGGACAAGAGTTCCTGCGGCCAAAACCGCAGGGAGTTCAGAAATGGAGATTAGCTATGAGTGAGGAAGGAAAGATTCTGGCAGGCCTGGATCTGTGTGAGGAAGAAGCACAGCTGACCTGGTATGATGAGAAAAAAAGAGAGCCGGAATCCCTGAATGCATCCGGAGAGACCGTGGGGGAACAGGAGGATTGCCTGATTCCTGCGGTACTCGCGGTGAAGCCGGAGAGCGGGGAGTGGCTGTTCGGACAGGATGCCCTTCGCGCAGGAGACGGTGCGGTAAAGATTGACGGACTTCTTCGGAGAATTCGGGAGGGAGAAGCGTATGAACGGGACGGAATGTCCTTTTCACCGGAATTTCTGCTGGAGCGCTTCTTAAGAAAGGTACTGACCATATTGACGAACCGGTTCCCAGGAAAGCGAATTGCGGCACTGGCAGTGACGCTAAAGGAAGCGGATCCGGTGCCGGTTACAGCCGTCTACCGGGTGCTGCAGGCGCTCGGACTTGGAAGAGATCGCGCGGTGGTGCAGAGTCATTCGCAGAGCTTTGTGCATTATACTCTGAATCAGCCGAAGGATATCTGGATGAATGATGTAGGGCTCTTTGAGCTTGACCGGCAAGGTCTGATGTATTATCAGCTCGGGATTAACCGCCGGATGGTTCCAATGACCGTGATGGTGAATAAAGAAGATCTTTCCGGAACCTTTGGATATGATTTGATTGAAGATAAGCTGCCGGTGGAGCAGCTGGATTATATTTTTGATAACCTTGCGAGAAGCGTGCTTCATAAGAAGATTGTCTCTACACTGTACATTACCGGCAAGGGCTTTGACGGAACCTGGGCGGATGAGACACTCAAGGGCCTGTGCGTGGGAAGAAGAGTGTTCAAAGGAAGGAATCTGTACGCAAAGGGTGCCTGCTATACTGCAAAGGAGCTTTTGGAAGAGGAGAAACCGGATTATCTGGTACTCGACGAGGAGATGCTTCCGGCAACCGTCAAAGTGAGACTCTACAGCGACGCAAGAATGCTGGACTGCGTACTGGTGCAGGCGGGAACGCCCTGGTATGAGGCAGAGAGCCGGATCACGATTATCCTGGATGATACGGATGAGATTGACTTTGTTGTAAGCAATCCGATGAAGAAGGAAAGCATTCATCAGGTAATGACGCTGGACGGGTTTTATAAAAGAGAGAATAAGACCTGCAGGCTCGCCCTGTCAATCCGGTTCCTGGATCGGATTACAGCGGTTGTGACAGTGCGCGATCTGGGCTTTGGAGACTTTTATCCGAGCGGACATAGAATCTGGGAACAGATTTTGATTCTGTAACAGGAGGCGCGGTAATTCAGATGGGAAAAATAATTTTATGCAGCGGAGAGACCGCGGCAAAGCCCTATGTATTCCGTAGGATGGGAACGAGAATCTATTCGGCGGAGGAGCTTTGTTATTACATTACACATAATCTGGAGACGATTGCGGATGAGATATTCGCCGAGGATCTGGCGGATTTTATGGAGGAGGAACTAAAGCTTCCCGAGCGCGCGGAACGCTTTCGTGATCTGCTTCACCGCAAATCCGGTTTGAAGGATGTCATCGTCTGTATCCTGTGCAGCGCGGATTATTATACAGAGGATGAGATTAAGGCGGTGTTGGAGCAGATTGACGAGATGAATTCCCTGACGCCGGTGCAGAGGAAGAAGCGCAGAGCCGATAATTACCTCAAGAAGGGAAATATCAGCGAAGCGTATGAGGAATACAGCGCAATTCTGCAGTCCAAGGAGAACGCGGCGCTTAAAAGCGTGGAGTATGGGGATGTGCTCCATAATCTTGCGGTAATTTCCATGGGGCGCGACCGTTTTATCCAGGCTGCGTTATATTTTAGAGATGCCTATGAGCGCAATCAGAACCCGGCTTCTTTGAAATGCTATCTGTACGCGCTTATGCTCGCCGGTCGGAAAGAGGAGTGCGAGCAGGAGGCGCAATTCTATGGTGTGGAGGGAATGGACTCCGCGGAATTGTTCCTGGAACTGGAGCGGATTTCTCTTGAGGCGGAGGGAACGACGGCATATTATGATCTGTTGGACATCCGGCAGAAAAAAGAGAACGGGGACGGAGATTACAGACATGCCCTGCTGGGACTCACGGATCAGTTAAAAGAGGAATATCGGAAGGAATAGCGGTATCCAGGGAAAATGCCGACTTTGGCTATTCTGTGCTTACCGGCTGAGCGTTATATTCTTCCGGAAAATTGTCGGAATAGTGAATGGCGTAGTCATCCGTAATGAAAATAGCATGAACATCCTCAAGGCTGTTAACCAGCTCCATTCCCTTTTCCAGCCCGAGCGCGAAGCAGGAGGTGCTTAACGCATCTCCGTCCACGGAACGGGAGGAGATGATGGAGACCTGAAGCAGGGAATTGCGGTAGGGGTAACCGGTATTCGGATCTAAAATGTGATGATAGAAGATTCCCGTCTCCGGATCGGTAAAGCACCGCTCGTAGATTCCGGAGGAGACAACGGAACGATCATCAATATCCAGAATCAGACAGAGTTCGTTTCGCTCCTCAAACGGTTTTTGAATTCCGATTCGGAACGGAGTGCCGTCCGGCTTGGAGCCGAGCGCAAGCATATTGCCGCCGAGGTCGATAAGGGCGCTTGCAACACCGTTCTCAAGCAGATAGTCTTTGATCTGATCCGCGACATATCCTTTGGCGATCGCGCCAAGATCCACTCCGGCGCCCGCCTGTTCAAGGGAAGCGTAATTCTGTCCGGAAACATCCTTTGAAAGAGTCAGTCCTTTCCAGTCGGTAAGGGAAGCAGCGGCTTCGATCTGTTCCGTGTCCGGAACAATGTGTTCGGAAGAGGAGAAATTCCATAAAGCCGCGAGCGGAGCGATTGTGATATCAAAAGCGCCGTCCGTCATGCGGCAGTAGGAGAGACCGGTATCGATCAGTGCGGCCGTATCGGCAGAGATTGGATATGGCCTGCCGTCCGCGTGATTGAGACCGTAGATTTCGCTTGTCTCTATTGTGCGGCTGAGGAGGTTCTCATATTTATCACAGACTGCAAGAGCACCGGTGAGCAAAGACTCATCCGTGCTGTCGTAGATTCGAATGGTAACGATGGTATTCAGCTTAAAGGAGCTGATCGAGATGGGGGCCGTCTGGGGGGCAGAGTTCGAATTCCCGGAGTCTGTATTTGCGGAATCCGACCCGGGATTACCGGAAGGGACGGAGTTCTCTGCGGAATTGCCGCCGGTTCCGGGAGCGGCACAGCCGGCTGAAAAAGCAGCGGCAAGACACAGGACAGAAAGTACCAGAGCAGAAAAAAGCTGTCTTAAGCCTCGCCGGCTGAAGAAACGGCTGCTGTTCGTCTGAGCGTGTTCATTGTGGGAAAAATGGAAATTCATGATTGATAACCTCCATGTATCAAGTACCCGGTATTCGTTTCGAACCGGGGAAATTGTCTTGTGGTTGTTGGGAAGCCATTGTCTTCCGGTAAATAGATTGTATATAGCGGAATTTCGATTGTCAAGGTCTATTAACCGCTTAAAATTTTACTTTCTTCCAATGTTTGCTTTGTTCTGCACTTTGCTTTGTTCAAAAGTTAGTTTCTTCCGACTTTTTCAAAATATTCTATTCCTTCCAGAACTTTCTCTTGAATAATATAATGTACTATGGTAAAATGTTGCCCGGAGTCTGATTAGAAGGCCGCCAAGGCGGCAGATTGAGAGGAAAAGATGAAGAAACAGGATAATAAAAAGAGAATCATTTCAATTGCTGTTCTTGGAGCAGCAACGGTAGCGGCGTTTGGACTTTCGATTGGACTGAAAGCGTATTTAAACAAATCCAAATACGAGGTTTCGGGAGCGAAGAACGAGCTGGTAATTGCGAAAGCGTATGCGGACAGAGGAGTAAAGGAAGCGTATCAGCTTTCGGATGGAAGCTATCTGGTTACGGTTGCATCGCAGGGCTTCGGCGGAGAGGTTGTGCTGGATGTATACGTGGAAGCGGACAAAAAGACGGTTCGCGGAGTCGACCTGGTAAGCCAGAATGAGACAGAAGGATATGGTGCAAAGATTGCGTCGGACGCAGCGATTCTAACGCAGTTCGAAGGCGTTGTCCTTCCGGTATATACGGATAAGGTCATCGGTGCGGGACTGGAGAATGCGAATAAGGCGGATGAAGCAGATGGGGCTGACAATGCAGAGCTGACGGACGGCACCTATACTGCGGAAGCTGTGAACGGAGATTACCGTGACGTGGTAAGTATGACCGTTGAAAGCGGAATCATTACGGACGTGGTGATCGAGTCCTACGACGAGGACGGCAACGCCAAGAGCAAGCTGGCGGCAGAAGGAAAATATGTGATGAGCGAGACCGGCCTTACCTGGGATAAGCAGGCGGAGGCAATTGCGGCATATGTGCTGGAGAATCAGGGCGTGTCGAAGCTGCCTGTTGGTGAGAACGGCAAGACAGATGCGATTGCCGGAGTCAGCATCGCGGTCAGCGGAACGGTCGAGCTGATTGAGCAGTGCATTGCACAGGCAGCCGGAGAAGCGTCAGAGTCAGAGGGAGAGCACGCTGTGACCGAGGGAACGGAAGTAGACGGTATCTCCGGTGCGACGGTTACAACAAAGGCAATGCTTACGGATCTCAATAAAGCTTATACCTTTTTAAATCAGCCGGAATAAGAGAAGTGCGAATCTGCTTGACAAAGAGGATGCGAATTGATACAATACAAACAATTTCTGAATAAATAACAAAGGAAGTGGATCAATGAGCAAGATCGTATTATCTATTTTAGCAGATAATAATGCGGGCGTTGTGAGCAGAGTTGCAGGTCTGTTCAGCCGAAGAGGATATAATATTGACAGTCTCAGCGCAGGAGCGACGGAGGACCCGGCTGTTTCGAGAATGACTGTAGTGGCGCATGGCGATAACCAGATTCTGGAGCAGATTGGAAAGCAGTTAAGTAAGCTTGAGGATGTCAGAGAGATTAAGGAGCTGAAGGCGGACAGTTCGGTCTGCAGAGAGCTTGTGCTGGTTAAGGTTCATGCGGAGGAGGAGACAAGGCAGGCGGTTATAGCGGTTGCGGATATTTTCCGTGCAAAGATCGTAGACGTTGCAAAGGATTCCATGATCGTTGAGCTGACCGGTAACCAGGCGAAGCTGAACGCGTTTTTGAAGCTTCTGGACGATTTCCAGATTCTGGAACTGGTTAGAACCGGTGTTACCGGTCTTACCCGTGGTTCGGGAGATATGGAAGAATTTATTGATGATTGATGGGGTTGAGGACTGATAGGATGTGCAGGCATCCGAATAGGCTCGAAACAGGGAGCTCCAAATAACGGAACCCAAAGCTGTGTATGCAGTCGACCGCCGGTGCGGCGGGCTGCATGCCCGGCGCTTGGGTGGAATATCCGGTGGAACGCTCCGAAGACTATTTTTGGGGGGCGGCAGGAAGAAATCAACGCTTTATTTTTTTAAATGCGGCTTTACTGTGATAAAACTATAAAGAATCGCAGTAAAAAATATAATTTCTTCTTGCAAAGTAAGACAAAAAGCGATAGAATACATTTGTGAAATTCCAGCGCCTGTTCAGACAATTGACGATTCTGAAATTTTGCAATTGGAATACTTATTCAAGAAACAGGAGGATATAAAAAGATGGCAAAGATTTTTTACCAGGAAGACTGTAATTTGGCATTATTAGAAGGCAAGACAGTCGCAATCATCGGCTATGGCAGCCAGGGACATGCTCATGCCCTTAACTTAAAGGATTCGGGAGTACATGTAATTATCGGTCTGTATCAGGGCAGCAAGTCCTGGGCAAAGGCTGAGAAGGCAGGCTTCGAGGTTTATACCGCAGCTGAGGCAGCTAAGAAGGCTGACATCATCATGATCCTGATCAACGACGAGAAGCAGGCAAAGATGTACAAGGAGTCCATCGAGCCCAATCTGGAGCCCGGCAACATGTTAATGTTCGCTCATGGTTTCGCAATTCATTTCGGACAGATTATCCCTCCGAAGGATGTCGATGTTGTTATGATCGCTCCGAAGGAACCTGGTCATACGGTAAGAAGCCAGTACCAGGAAGGTCAGGGTGTTCCCTGTCTTATCGCTGTACATCAGGATGCTACCGGTAAGGCTCATGAGATGGGTCTTGCATATGCTCTGGGCATCGGCGGCGCAAGAGCCGGTGTTCTGCAGACAACCTTCCGTGAAGAGACTGAGACCGACCTTTTCGGTGAGCAGGCAGTTCTTTGCGGCGGCGTAACCGCTCTGATGAAGTGTGGTTTCGAAGTTCTGGTTGAGGCCGGTTATGAGCCCGAGAGCGCTTACTTCGAGTGTATCCATGAGATGAAGCTGATCGTTGACCTGATCAATGAGAGCGGCTTCGCTGGTATGAGATATTCCATTTCCAATACTGCTGAGTATGGTGATTATATTACCGGTCCCAAGATCATTACCGAGGATACCAAGAACGCGATGCGTCAGGTATTAAAGGACATTCAGGAAGGCGTTTTCGCACGCAACTGGCTGCTTGAGAACCAGATCGGCTGCCCGAACTTCAATGCAAAGAGAAGAATGGAAGCAGATCATCAGCTTGAGAAGGTTGGCGCTGAGCTGAGAAATATGATGAGCTGGACCAAGAAGGCAAAGTTAATTGATAACTGATAATGAATCGTCCTTTGGAAGGTCAAAGGAGCAAGGTATCTGGGGGAAAGCCTCAATAATTTGAGCTGCGATTCCCCCGGAGCTTTTTAAAATACTTTTGACCGGATGACGGACGCACAGGCGCAGCGCTGTGTGCTGGGAATTGGAGAAACCGGAGTACACAGGAGAATGGCAGATTGAGAGAAGATAGATTCTTCGAGAGCTGAGGAGGCTCTTTTTTTGTTGCTTTTTTATAAAGAATTGTCTGTATGAGGGAGAAAAAAAGTGAATATTGCTTTACAAAAATCCCGTGCGACGGTATAATAGTATAGTAATAAGTAATGAGCAATAAGTAATGAGCCGTAAGCAGGATAGCAGGGGACTCGGAGTGCTTAACGGGAACCCGGAGTAATTCAAAATAGAAAGGATGAAAAAGGAGGATGTTGATATGAGTAAGATGGTTCCGGAACCCTGGTCGCCGGTTGAATTCGTTCTGGAGGGAACGAAGGCAGTAGCTAAGGTCTGGGGAAGGGAGTATGTGTGGGAGGATTCGTTGTTCCCTGTTTCGATTCAGACCGCGGGAAGAGAGATGTTAGCCGCGCCGATGCGGCTGCATGCGTTATTTGACAGAGAGGAAGCAGAAGTTACGCATACCAGTTATACGCCAATCAGCGCAGCGGAGGATAAGGTTGTGTTCACGGTTGGGCAGACAACCGGAAATATTGTGATTAACGCACGGTTTACGATTGAATATGACGGATATATTGAGTGCGCGCTGAGTGTGATTCCGTTCTGGTCGTTTTCACCGAATCACGGAAACGTTGCAAAGTTGGACGGCCTGTATGTGGAGATTCCGATGAGGTCGGAGAATGCGGAGCTGTTCCATTTCTGGCCGAACGGAGAGTCCGGTATTATTCCGGATCAGACGATTATGTCGAGCGGTGCGGTGCCGGATGAGGGCGTTGATTGTCCGTTCAAGCCGTATTTCTGGGCAGGATGGGAGTTTGGCGGTCTTGGTCTGGTTACCGAGAGCGATGAGAATATTCAGCTGAAGGCCGGGACACCTTGTATCTCCTTAAAGAAGGCCGGAGAACGGTGCGTGCTTCGGTGGAATCTGCTGAATAAACAGCCGCGTCAGTGGGGCGGCCGCGTGGATCGCTGGACGGATGCGCTCGAACCGATTGATTACATATTTGGAATTCAGGCGACTCCGGTGAAGGAACTGCGTCCGGATCGAATGGATGTAAAGATCTTTCATGACGGGTATCATGGGGATAATCAGATGCTTGAGCTGGATGCGCAGGGAAAGAATCTGTTCGATCATCTGAAGGACGAAGGAGTCAACTGGATCATTTTCCACGAGGGGTGGAGTGCGATTCAGAATTACGGGCAGGCTGTGAATGAGGAGCAATTCCGGCAGTATGTGGAAGAGTGTCATAAGCGCGGGATTAAGGTAATGGCTTACTTCGGATACGAGTATGCAACGAACGCGCCGGAATGGCATGAGAAGAAGGATGATTATCTGATTAAGACGCCGGACGGCCATCTGGTTGGAGGATGGCAGCGGTTTAATCCGTGCCAGAGAGACTACATGGTCTGCTACGCCGGCGGGTATGCACAGGGAATGCGCGATCGTGTGAAATACGCGATGGAGCATTATCATCTGGACGGTATTTACACGGATGGCACGTATGTTCCGTGGGAATGTGCGAACGAAAAGCACGGCTGCGGATATACGGATGAGTTCGGAGTGCGCCATACAACCTTCCCGGTATTTGCAGTGCGCAGACACGTAAAGGAATTATATGAACTGGTACATGGAAAGGGCGGCATTATTGATACCCACCAGAGTTCCTGCCTGATGGCGCCGACGTTAGCGTTTGCCGATTGCTTTTATAACGGAGAAAGCATTCAGAGCAAGTTAAAGGAGGATTTCTTAGGTTTCCTGAATCTTCCGGCGTTCCGAACGGAGTTCATGGGCAAGAATATCGGTCTGTTCCCTCAGCTTTTGGCAACGGTGGATGAAAAGATGCCGATTGAAAAGGCGACGGCACTTTCTCTGATTCACGACGTGCTGCCGAGGCCGTGCTCGCTGGATTCGGTTCGTTATGTGTCGAAGTTCTGGAAGGCGCTGAACGAATTCGGGACCGGAACCGCCGAGTGGCATCCTTACTGGGAGAAGAATGGTCCGGTGACGGTTGAGACGGAGAATGTATATTGCTCGGTTTATCAAAAGGAGAATGAGTATCTGGCAGTCCTGTCCTCATTCAATGAGACGGCCGAAGAAGCGGCAGTCCGCTTCGCAGGAAGGGTGGAATTCGAGTGTGAGGATGCGGAGGTTGCAGCCGGTGCGGATGCGTGCAGTGCAAGTGTGAAGCTTCCGGCATTCCAGCCAAAGCTGCTTCGGTTTACGATGAGATAACAGTTCGGCACATGGATGCTGCAGGATACAGACACTTGAAATAACAGACAAAGGACGCTTAAAAAGAGGGAAGGTACGGTTTATTATGATATGGGCAAAAGAAGAGACGTTATCACGCAGAGAAATTGAGGAGATTCAGCTTGCGAAGCTGAAGGCCACAGTAGCAAGGGTTTATGAAAAAGTACCGGCATACCGGGCAAAGATGGACGAGATCGGGATGAAGCCGGAGCATGTGCAGTCGCTTGCGGATTTGAAGAAGCTTCCGTTCACGGTGAAGAAGGATTTCCGAGATAATTATCCGTTCGGATTGTTCGCGGTTCCGAAGGAGGAGCTGGTTCGTATTCATGCGTCTTCCGGAACGACGGGGAAGCCTACCGTGGTTGGCTATACCCGCAACGATATGAAGATGTGGACGGAGAACGTTACGAGAATCGCGGTGATGGGCGGTGCTACCGAGAAGGACGTAGCGCAGATCTGCTTTGGATATGGTATGTTCACAGGAGCGCTCGGACTGCATTTTGGCCTTGAGAATCTGGGCGCTACGGTATGTCCGACTTCCTCCGGCAATACACAGAAGCAGCTCATGTATATGAAGGATTTCGGGACAACGCTGTTAGTTGCGACTCCCTCGTATGCGCTTCATATCGGCGAGGTTGCGAAGGAGATGGGTATTGATCCGAAGAAGGATCTGAAGGTTAAGATTGGATTATTTGGCGGCGAAGGAATGACGGAGCCGATGCGCCAGGAGATGTATAAGCTCTGGGGAGAGGATATGAAGGTAACGCAGAACTACGGAATGAGCGAGCTGATCGGACCCGGTGTATCCGGAGAGTGTCTGGAGCTGTGCGGGATGCACGTGAATGAGGATCATTTTATTCCGGAGATTATTGATCCGGTCACAGGAGAAGTTCTGCCTCCCGGAGAGAAGGGGGAACTGGTTATCACCTGCCTGAGCAAGGAAGCGCTTCCGGTGATCCGCTACCGAACCAAAGATATTTCGAGACTGATGTACGAGCCGTGTAAATGCGGCCGTACCACAGTCCGTATGGAGAATCTGTCCGGGCGTTCCGACGATATGCTGATCATCCGCGGCGTGAACGTATTCCCGACGCAGATCGAAGAGGTACTGCTTGGAGTTCCGGAGATTGGACCGCATTATGAGATTATTGTTGACCGCAAGAATCATCTGGATACCATGGAGATTAAGGTTGAGTTTACGGACGATACGCTTTTGGATTCGTATGCAAAGCTTGGTGCGCTCGAGAAGAGTATTAAGAGCCGCTTAAAGGTTGTGCTTGGTCTGGACGCGGCGATTAAGCTGGTTGCGCCGAGAAGTCTGCAGAGATTTGAGGGCAAGGCAAAAAGAGTAACCGATTTGCGCAATATGTAAAGAAAAGGAGACAGACACGTGGCAGAGAAAGTAATTATGCTCGGCAATGAAGCGATTGCAAGAGGTGCCTATGAGGCAGGTGTTAAGGTGTCGGCGGCTTATCCCGGTACACCGAGTACGGAGATCAGTGAGAACATTGTAAAATACGATGAGATATACGCAGAGTGGTCTCCGAATTAGAAAGTTGCGATGGAGGTCGCAATTGGCGCGTCCATATCCGGTGTCCGTGCCCTTGCTTCGATGAAGCATGTCGGCGTGAATGTTGCGGCAGATCCGCTCTATACGGTATCTTATATCGGAGTCAACGGAGGTCTTGTTCTGGTGGCGGCGGATGACCCGGGACTTTACAGCTCCCAGAACGAGCAGGATTCCAGAGCTGTAGCAAGAGCGGCAAAGGTTCCGGTACTGGAGCCCGCTGACAGCGCAGAGGCGAAGGAGTTCACAAAGCTTGCATTTGAGCTGAGTGAGACCTATGATACACCGGTTATTGTCAGAACAACGACGAGACTGTCCCATTCCCAGGGGATGGTGGAGCTGTGCGAAAGACAGGAGATTCCGGATAAAGAATATGAGCGCAATGTTGCTAAGACGGTTATGATGCCGGGCAATGCGAAAAAGCGTCATCCGTATGTGGAATACAGAGAGAACAAGATGGCGGAGGATGGCTGCAGCTTTGCGATTAACCGCGCGGAGTACCGCGATACCGCGATTGGCGTGATTACCTCCGGTATTCCGTATCAGTATGTAAGAGAAGCCCTTCCGCATGCTTCGGTACTGAAGCTTGGCATGGTAAATCCCCTTCCGCGTAAATTGATCGAAGAATTTGCCTCCAGAGTGGAGACGTTATATATCGTAGAAGAACTGGATCCGATTATTGAAGAACAGGTCAAATCCTGGGGAATCAAGGCGGTCGGCAAGGAGATTCTGACTGTTCAGGGCGAATACTCGGCCAACATGCTGCGCGAAGCAATCGGCGGCGAAACGCTGGAACTGAGAGCGGCCAAAGAGGCGGTTGCGCGCCCTCCGATTCTGTGTCCGGGATGTCCTCACAGAAGCACATTTTCCGTGCTGAAGAAGCTGAAGCTTCACGCAGCCGGCGACATCGGCTGTTATACCCTTGGCGCGGTTGCTCCGTTAAGCGTTGTCGATACGACAATCTGTATGGGAGCAAGTATTTCATCTCTTCATGGAATGGAGAAGGCAAGAGGAAAAGAGTACATAAAGAATTGGGTTGCGGTCATTGGTGACTCGACCTTCATGCATACGGGCGTGAACTCTTTAATGAATATGGTGTATAACCAGGGGACCGGCACCGTCCTGATTCTGGACAATTCAACGACCGGTATGACGGGACATCAGGATCATGCGGCAACCGGAAAGACCTTAAAGGGACAGATTGTTCCGGCAATTGATATCGAGAAGCTCTGTCTCGCAATGGGAATCGAGAACGTCCGCGTCGTGAACGCATTTGATACGAAGAAGCTGGAGAGTGTGTTAAAAGAGGAGACTGCAAGAGAGGCCGTATCGGTTGTTATCGTAAAGGCTCCGTGCGCGCTGCTTGATAAGACCCCGGTGAAGGTTCAGGCCAAGGTGAACCCCGACCTCTGTAAGAAATGCGGACTCTGCTTAAAGCCCGGATGTCCAGCACTTACCAGGGGGGCGGACGGGAAGACTGTTGTGAATGATACGATGTGCAATGGCTGCGGATTGTGTGAGCAGTATTGTAACTTCGGCGCAATTTCACTTGTGGACGTCAGAAGGTAAAAGTGAAAAGAACTTCTAAGACCAGACAATGTCGTCTAAGAAGTTCTGCGGTGCGCTTAAAGCGTACCCATTCACTGAATGAATTTGTGCCTTCAGCCCAGATTTACGGGGTGTCGGCAGAATGGAGATTGAGAATGACAAAGAATATCATGATAGTAGGCGTAGGCGGTCAGGGAACGCTTTTGACGAGCCGGATTCTGGGCGGCCTGGCGATTCAGGCGGGATATGATGTGAAGCTTTCTGAGGTACACGGAATGGCGCAGAGAGGCGGAAGTGTGGTTACTTTTGTGCGCTATGGCGAAGAGGTTGCAGAGCCCATCGTAGAAGAGGGACAGGCGGATGTGCTGATTGCGTTTGAGAGACTGGAAGCGCTGCGGTATGCCCATTTTCTGAAGAAGGACGGCGTTATTGTAGTTAACGATCAAAGAATTGATCCGATGCCTGTGGTAATTGGTGCGGCGGAGTATCCGGAGAATATTATTGAGAATCTGAAGCAGACCTGCAGGGTATATGAGGTGGATGCGATGGCTGAGGCAAAGCGCCTTGGCAACTCCAGAGTATTTAACCTGATTGTACTGGGAATTGCGGCGCAGCATATGGATTACTCGAAGGATGAATGGATGAAGGTTATCGAGACGACGGTTCCGAAGAAGACGATTGAGATTAACAAAGCAGCGTTCGAAATCGGATACGGCCTGCATAACTAAAGGAGGAAAGCGCACATGTTAAAACAGATCTCGGTATTTGTGGAAAATGAAGTGGGAAGTCTTGGAAGAGTGACAGGAGTTCTGCGCAGAGAGGGGATTAACCTGCGGGCAATCGCCTCCTATGATACGCCGGAATTCGGAATCCTCCGTATGGTTGTGGATGCACCGGAACAATGCAAAGAAGTGCTGACCAGAGAAGGCTTCGTTGTAAAGATCTCCGAGGTTCTCGCTGTCGAACTGGTAGACCGGCCCGGTGAACTGGATCGGGTTCTGCACGTAATCGCGGATGCGGAGCTGACGGTGAATTACATCTATTCGTTCGTAATCCGCAATGAAAAGTCTCCGCTGATGGTAATGCATCTGGATGACATGGAGAAGGCAGACAGAATTCTGAAGGAGAGCGGAATTGCTGTTATAGATTAAGCGAAAGAGAATGCGGCGGGATACAGGTATCTCCGGGAATTTGCAGAATCATCAAAGAATATGCAATCCTGGGGGCCTGTATCCTGCCGCGTTCCTTTGCCCGGGCGCGGAACGTAAGACGGAGAACTCAGTATTCTCCGGCCCTGTGCTTTCCGGTTCGATACGTTAGAAAATAATTGATATCATTCCGGAACGATGCCGGAAGTCCGCGGTAATAGTCCAAAAGAAGACGCTCCATCTGGGAGACAGCCTCTCTTGCATAGGACTCATCCAGCTTTTTCCGAAGCTCATCGGAAATCTGAATTCCGAAATCTGATAATTCCAGTGTAATCAGATCCAGAAGGTTCACATGGTACAGATCGGCAAGCGCAGACATCATCGGAAGCGTCATTCGGCGTTCTCCGCGTTCATAGCACCCATAGCCCTGTCTGGTCATATTCAAATGGGCGCCGACATCCTTTTGGGTATAGTTGCTGCCAAGGCGCAGTTTCCGAAGCAGCTCCGGAAAAGAGCCGTGCAGGGCAGCAGGTATCTCATCGTGTTTCATTATGTAACATCCTCCCTCATCCCTATGTTTCAACGAAAAAACAAATATGCGGTTAATATTGCGCATATATAGATAGCATTATAATAGAACAGGTATAAAAATAACAGAAAAAGAAAAATAAAATTACATAACGAATGAAACAAATTGTTTCATCGGAGCTTTTTCGGACAAGGAAACCCGAAGGAAGGACCGCATTTATTTTCTGAAAAAAGGTTTGACAGAATATAAAAATGGTGATATTATGGAGATGTCGCTGAAACGGGAACATTTTCCACAGCGGCAGGAGCAATATTTATTTTTATTTTTTTGGAGGATTTACACATGAACAAAGGTACAGTTAAGTGGTTTAACAATCAGAAGGGCTTCGGTTTCATCTCTGATGAGAAGGGTAATGATGTATTCGTACATTACTCCGGACTGAACATGGAAGGCTTCAAGACTCTGGAAGAGGGTCAGGAAGTTGAGTTCGAGATCGTTCAGGGCGCGAAGGGACCTCAGGCAACTAACGTTACAAGATTATAATCAACATAGTTCTTTGTGTACCTTTTTCTAATTTATAAATTTATAAATTATTATAATTTTTATACGTTGAAATGGTCGTAATAAAAGAAACGAATTGATTGAAAGGAGCTGTGTCGGCGCATCAAGCGTGATAATACGGCTCCTTTTTCATATCGGAAAGGAGCATGAGTATGGCAATTACAAAGGAAAGCTTCGGAATGACAAAGAACGGAGAAGCAGCAACTCTTTATACGATGGAGAACGCGAACGGAATGAAGGTAGCGGTGACCGATTTCGGAGCGAATATCGTAAAGATTCTGGTTCCGGATCGCAATCAGGAATTCGCAGATGTGGCTCTCGGCTACGCGTCCGTAGAGGGCTATGAGAAGAATTCACCCGGCTACGGTTCCTTGATCGGAAGACATGCGAATCGAATCGGCGGAGCAAAGTTCGTAATCAACGGGAAAGAATATGAGCTCGAGAAGAATGACAATGGGAATAATCTGCACAGCGGAAGCAAGAGCTTTAACAAGTATATGTACGAGGCTGAACTCGCTGAGGGAGAGGAATCAGACAGCATCGAATTCTCCAGAACGAGCCCGGATATGGAGCAGGGCTTCCCTGGCAATCTGAATCTTTCGGTTAAATACACCCTGACCGATGATAACGAACTGATTCTGGAATACTACGCAGTATCCGATCAGGACACAATCATCAATCTGACCAATCATTCTTATTTTAATCTGGCAGGGCATAATTCCGGAGATATTCTGGATCATACCGTAACGATCTATGCGGACCTGTTCACTCCGACCTCGGATGACCTGATCCCGACCGGTGAGATCGCAGAAGTTGAGGGAACCCCGATGGATTTCAGAGAGCCCAAGAAGATCGGCAGGGACATTGAGGCTGATTACTATCCGTTAAAGCAGGGCGGCGGCTACGATCACAATTACTGCCTGAACAAAGAGGACGACGAGATCGCGCTTGCGGCAGAGCTCTCGGATGAGAAGAGCGGACGGTACATGCTGGTCTACACAGACCTTCCGGGGATCCAGTTCTACACCGGCAATTTCATCGACGGAACCGAGATAGGAAAGGACGGCATGTGCTACCAGAAGCGCGGAGGCGTATGCTTTGAGACCCAGTATTTCCCGAACTCCTGCAACCGTCCGAATTTCCCGAGCTGCGTATTCAAGGCAGGAGAAGAATACTGTACTGCGACGATCTATAAGTTTGGCTGCCGCTGAGAGACACTGCGGAGCTGACAGGTGCAATAATGGCCGGCACGAAGGTGTGCCGGCCATTCACAATTACTTGGTTCCGTATATTCTGTCACCGGCATCGCCAAGACCCGGAAGAATATATCCATTCTCATTCAATCTCTCATCCAGTGCACCAATATAAATATCAACATCCGGATGCGCCGCCTGCAGCCGGGCAACTCCTTCCGGAGCAGCAATCAGGCACAGAAAACGAATCTTGTAGATACCGCGGGCCTTTAACAGCTGAATTGCAGCCTCTGCGGAACCGCCTGTCGCAAGCATGGGATCCACGAGGAATATCTCACGCTCTGCAGCATCGACCGGCAGCTTGCAGAAATACTCATGAGGCTCCAGCGTCTCTTCATCCCGATACAGACCGATATGACCAACCTTGGCGTTGGGAATTAATGTCAAAATACCATCAGCCATATGCATTCCGGCACGAAGAATCGGAACCACACAGAGCTTCTTTCCTGCGATCTCCTTTACCGTAGTAGCAGTCAGCGGAGTCTCAATCAGCTTGTCAGCCAGCGGAAGATTCCGGCTTGCCTCATAACAGATTAACATTGCGACCTCGGATACGAGATCACGGAATTCCTTTGTAGTGGTGGTTTTCTGGCGCATAATGCCGATTTTATGCTGGATCAGCGGATGATCCATGATATATACGGATGACATAGCACTACCTCCCAATATATTATTTTGCTGTCTATTATTATAACAAAGAAACGGGAAAACGAAAAGGGGAAATATCAAGAAATTGTCGAAAAAGACAGAGCAGGCGTTCTCAATTTGTGGCAGATTTGAAATTCCGGCATATTTTATCGTATGACGGCTAAACTATAACGTATCGCAGCAGGAAGAGAAGGGAGCAGACAGGAATGACCAGTGAATTTCAAAAACTGATTTGCCGCGAGCTCGGGAATAACAATTACAATCGTTACGCAGATCTGATTCGGGATGGAATGAAGGAAAAACGGGTGGATCTGAAAATGATTTTTCGTGATATCTATCGGATGCTGGAGGAGAAGGATGTAAAAGACATTGCCGGGAGACACGACCGATTGAACGATTCTTTGATGGCTGCCTTTCGAATCAGCAGGATGTATCTGTTCTCTCTGCTGTTCTATGCGGCAGCCATCATATTGCTGCTGGTTCTGCAGCTGAATCCTCTTTTAACCGGAATCGCAATCGGAGGCGCTACCCTGGCCTTTGTCTGGAAGACCTGCGAATATATTGTGAACAAATACTGCTACATTGATGCCCAGATCGTACTCATCTATAAAGCAGTTCTGGAAAGGCTGATCCTTTATAAAGGTACGGGAAAGGGCTCATTCGTGCAGAAATGAAGCCGGAAGGATAAAGGCGCCGGTTCTGGTGTGAAGCGATTCCTTATCCTGATAAGCAAGCGCGCCTCCTACGAACACCGCCTCTACCCCGTCCGCAAGCTGTTCCGGTTCCGCGAAGGTAGCATTATCGCGGATGCGGTTCGGATCGAAGATTGCGATATCGGCACGATATCCAGGCTTTAATAATCCGACCTTGTCCAGGTGATATACCTTTGCGGGAAGTCCGGTTATCTTATAAATCGCATCCGCAATGTGCTGATCCGTATCAAGCTTTGCGTAGCGGGCGAGATATCTCGCATGAGAGCCGTAAAGACGCGGATGCGGGCGGCCCGACACATCAACGCTGTCAGAGCAGATCATAACTCTGGGATGGGAAATCGCACTGATAATATCTTCCTCGCAGGCGGAGCGCAGGATTCCCTGTACGTCCCCATCCTCCGAAAGCAGCAGATCTAAGAACGCGTCGATTTCGTCCTTGCCGCGAATCCGGGCGAGCTCCTGCAGACTTTTGCCTTCCAGGCCGGCGTTCTCGGGTTTTGAGACATGGGAAATGAACAGATTCTCCCAGCCTGTAATAATGGAGCGATTCTCCCAGACATCGGTGCCGAGCGAGAACCAGCGGCGAATCTCGGCGCGTCCTTCCGGGCTTGCAAGAATTCGAAGCATTTCCTCACGGCCGTTCGCAAGGGTCCACTGAGGCAGTACAATACTTAAACCGGTACATCCGGCAGGATACGGATAGCAGTCGCCATATACGGCAAAGCCGTCCTGGACAGCCGCGTCAAGCTTCTTAAGCAGTACGGCTACCTTGCCGTGATTGGGCTTACCGCAGGCTTTGATGTGTGAAATTACCGTTGTTACACCGCTCTGTCTGGTTACAGAGAGCGTCTCATCAACTGCATCAAGAAGAGTGGAGCCTTCATTTCGCATATGGGTTGCATAGACGGCACCATGATTGGCAAGAATCTTTGCAAGGGGAACCATCTCCTCGGGGGTCGAGTACATGCCGGGAGCGTATTCCAGGCCGCTGCTCATTCCAAGAGCGCCCTGTCTTAAGCTTTCGGTCAGATCGGAAGCCATTCTTTGAGCGCCTTCGGAAGTTACGGGTCTGTCGCCTTCCCCGAGCGCCTTTTCCCGGATGGAGCCGTGTCCGACAAGGGAGCCCTGATTCACGGCAAAGCCCTTGCCCTGCGTATAAGCACGATATTCCTTCAGGTCGGAAAAGCTAAAAGTATGATTAGGATTCTCGAACGGAAATACCGAATCACCGCAGTGGCCGGTTAATTCGAGTGTAATTCCCTGAGAGATTTTGTGGAGACAATCGGGCTTTCGAAGAATACTTGTCTCGGAATGCGCGTGCGCATCGATGAAGCCGGGGCAGACAAGCAGACCCCTGGCATCGTATACATGATCTGCCGCGGAAGGAGAAATCGAGCCGATCTCCCGGATGAAGCCATCTTTCACAGCGATATCACCCCGATAAGGCAGACTTCCGGAGCCGTCGACAAGAAAGCAATTTTGAATAAGTAAGTCGTAAGTCATGATAATAGAAGCTCCTTTCTTACTATGCCCGACCGATGAACAGCCGGAGCAGATATTCACGAAATTATCATAATCAATTTGCAGAAGAACATCAAGAGAAAAATTTCTGAAATATATCGTATTTTAAAGATAGGCATGGTATACTTAGTACAAAACAGCGTCGGTAGGAAAGGCAGGGGATTCCAATGTTGGAGAAAGTGGATTTATCAAAAAAGATAGGAAAAAAGGAATATAAGGCCGAATTGGAGAGAAAGAGCGAGAAGCTGGCCTGGCTGCAGAGACAGTGCAAAGAAGCGGGAATTCCGATTATGATTGTATTTGAAGGATTTGGAGCGGCCGGGAAAGGAACACAGATTAACAGGCTGATACAGCCGATGGACCCGCGCGGCTTTGTGGTACATGCAGGAAGCAAGGTTACGGAGGAGGAGAGCAGCCGTCCTTTTTTGTACCGTTACTGGATTAAGACTCCGGCCAAAGGCCGAATCGCAATCTTTGAGAGAAGCTGGTACCGCAGCGTCTTAAGCGACCGATTTGACGGCATTACAAGGGAAGAGGACGTGGATAATGCGTTTCACGATATTCGTTCCTTTGAAAAGCAGCTGACGGATGACGGAACCGTAATCATCAAGCTGTTCCTGTACATCTCCAAAGAAGAGCAGAAGAAGCGGTTTGAGGAGCTGGAACAGTCAAAGGAGACCAGTTGGAGAGTGAACAAGAAGGACTGGAAGCGCAACAAAGAATATGACCGTTACCTCAGAATGAACGAGGAGATGTTGGAGAACACGGACGATGCCTATGCACCCTGGACGATTATTGAGGCAACGGACAAGGATTATGCGACAATTAAGATCATGTCGGTTATCGTGGATGTGCTGGAAGAGGAGCTTGGAAAGAAGCCGGATAAAGAGTCGAAGAGGGCCGCATCAGAAGGAAAGGCGAATCCGGGAGAAGAAAAAGAGGCTGCCGGGGAAGAAAAGGGAAAATCGGCCTATCAGAATCAGGTCCTTTCCGGTGTTGATTTAAGCAGGGACCTTACCAGGGAAGAATACAAAGAAAAGCTGGATAAGCTGCAGAAGAAGCTTGAAAAGCTCCACAGCGAGCTGTATTTGCTGAGAATTCCTGTCGTGCTGGCCTTCGAAGGCTGGGATGCGGCCGGAAAGGGCGGTACGATCAAACGCCTGACCAGTCACCTCGATCCAAGGGGCTACGCGGTTCATCCGACCTCCTCGCCGAACGATATCGAGAAGGTTCATCACTACCTTTGGAGATTCTGGAACAACATGCCGAAGGCCGGACACATCGCAATCTTTGATCGGACCTGGTACGGACGGGTTATGGTAGAGCGCATCGAAGGCTTCTGTACGGAAGAAGAGTGGAAACGCGCTTATCAGGAGATCAACGAGATGGAGGAACACATCACCAATTTCGGAGCGATTGTACTGAAGTTCTGGCTGCACATCGACAAGGACGAACAGGAAAGACGCTTTAGGGAGCGCATGGAGACGCCGGCGAAGCAGTGGAAGATTACGGACGAAGACTGGCGAAACCGTGCAAAATGGGACGAGTACGAGACTGCGGTGGATGAGATGCTGCTCCGAACCTCTACGACCTATGCTCCCTGGACTGTTGTTGAGGCAAATTCCAAGTATTATGCGAGAATCAAGGTGCTTGAGACGGTTGTGGACGCGATGGAGAAGAAAATTGAGGAAAGAAAGAAAAAATAAAGGGAAGCGAAGCCGGAACCGGTGAATAATTGAAAGAAAGACTCTCCCTGCCCTCTTTAAGGAAGGACAGGGAGAGTCCTTTTTACTGCCGGTTACAAAGGTATCGTAGGAACAGCATACCCGGTCGGCACGAAAGAATGGAACGAGCCATTATCTACTTCTGGAACTGGCGTCCCTCATGATCCATATAATAGTCCTCTGTGTAAATCAGTTCTGATATTGGAACAATCGTATACCCTTTATCCTGCAGCCCTGTAATCAGAGATTCCAGGGCATCTTTTGTGTATTTTGCGCCGTTGTGGCAGAGAATAATGGAACCGTTTCCGAGATGCTTGTGGTTCAGGACGGTGTTGATAATGGAGTCCACGCCGTAATCCTTCCAGTCAAGGCTGTCAGCAATTGAACAGCAAAGAAGTGCGGCAAACACTGGGTCTTCCGCACTTCTTGTCATATAGTATACGACACTTCTACACTTCCGTCAACCATAAAAATAACATTCTTTACAAGTAACTCACATGTATTCCTGATATCTTCAAAATCACTCCCCGCAAGAATCCCTGGAATGGCATCCAGAATATCATAGATTCGTAAAAGAATCACCATTCGGGAATCCTCAAAGAATCCTTGTTGTTCGATTTCGTGTAATTCCTGCAGGAGAACTGTTTTCTCTGCATCGAGCTCCTCAATCTTGGCATTCAGATACTTTATCATAGTAGCGCCGCTCTGAGCGATGGAAGAGACGAGGTTCTGAAGTTCTCCGTCGATGACTGCGAGTCGCTGCTGAATCGTATTCTTCCGGAGCTGTTCCTTCGGTGTGAGCGGTTGCTTGTGTTCGGCCTTGGCCTGCTCCAGAGACTCCCGTATTGCCGGGTCTGCATAGTGCAAGAGAATGGCATTCAGGATAATTGGGTCATATCGTTTCTTGGAGGCGGCAGGGACCGGGCAGGAATTCCAACCGCGATTTTTGCGGTTACTGCAGATATAATATCCCTGGGTTCCGTGGCTATTGGTGTAAGAGACGCCGCATCCACAATTTCCGCATTTCATGAGCCCTGTAAAATAACTGTTCTTGCCGGTTCCGGATCGTCCGGGCTTGTGCAGGAGCATCTTGCGCTTGTTCTGTACCCGGATCCACAGGTCGGAATCCACGATTGCTTCATGATAGGAGACATTGCAGTACATTTCCGAGGCGGAGCGGCAGCGTTTATGCTTACTGAGTTCCTTGTCCTTTTTACCATAAAGGTCGATGGAAAGACGTCCGTCGAATTCAACCGGGTCATTGATGATATCTGCACCTTCTGTTTTGAGATAGTGATACATTGCCATGTCGTTAGGGGCATACAAAGGTTTTGACAAAATATCCATCAGTACACGGCTGGTCCATTGGGAGCCTGTGCGGCTTGGAATCTTGAGCTCACCATTGAGTTTCTCTAAAATCCGGCTGGCGGAGCCGTTCGGGTCAAGGTACCACTGGTAAATATTGCGGACGACCTCAGCAGCATCCGGATCCGGTTCCAGAATCGTATGCTTCTTGCCCTGGTACTCCATCCGGGCAAGCCGATAGCCGTAGGGAGCAACACCGCCACCCCAGAAGCCGAGCTTCGTGCGGTAGTAGTAATTATCCAGGACTCGTCCGGATATGGTCTCACGTTCCATCTGGGCGAATACCATACAGATATACACCATGGCGCGGCCGATGGGGGATGAGGTATCGAAGCTTTCGGATATCGATACGAACTCGCAGTGATATTTCTGCAGTTCAATCAGCAGCTGGCTGAAATCGGATATGTTACGGCTGATTCGGTCGAGCTTATAGCAGACAATTTTCTCGACCAGTCCGGCGCGGACATCTGCCATCATTTCCTGGAAGCTTGGGCGGTTCAGATCCTTTCCGGAGTAGCCGCGGTCCTTATCGTAGATTCTATATTCCCAACCGTTGCTCTCGCAGAGATGCACGCAGCGCTCGATTTGCTGGTCGATGGAAAGACTGTCTTTTTTAAACAGAGATTGTCTGGGGTAAATAGCAACCATACAGATGCACCTCCTCTTGGAGCGGAATCGCGTTATTACAGTATAATGCGGATGATTGTGGAAATATAAGCCGAATTCGTAAGAAACCGTTGAAAAACGGAGAATTGTTAGGGGAATTCATGAAAACACATCCTTTCTTTGCGTGAACACCTGTTTTGGGGTGTACAAATGGAAGGATATCGCGTATAATAATTTTGTTAGAGTGGTGCGATATCCTAAGTTGATATTGTATCTACGTGAAAGCCGTTCCTGCGCCAACAGGGGCGGCTTTTGACTATATTTTACTCGTAAACAAATATTGCCTTTTTCTGAGTCCAATAACTGGTCTCATACTCTATTTCAATTTCAGAGACATCTTCAGCCACCTCAAAGACAATAATTCCACTTACTTTGCGTCCGGGTGATAACGTTGTAATGCTTGTCATGGCATTATCAGCGGTTACAAGAGACTGTGTGGTACTATATCCATCGGCGTAACATTTAAAATCATAAGACCCAACAGTTATATCAGCGTCGGAAGCATTTTCAAATTCAAACTCAAAATACACAAATTTCTTGCCTTCGCCGGGTTCCACAAACATATTATCATCAGTATATTCGCCGCAGGAGATATAAGATAATTTTACTTTTTTGGTCTCTAACACATCTCCGACATGGAAAGTATTATCCTCGGTTGATGCCTCTGATGCCGCCTCTGATGTTGCGCCGGACGAAGTTTGGTTTTCTAAACCTCCGCTTGTAGTTGTTCCCTTTTCGGCGGAGCTGTTGTTTACTGAGTCATCAGAGCCTCCATTGCTGCTACCAATTATCGCTATGATGATGATAACTGCCAAAATGATAATGATGGTTTTCCCTTTGCCGGCTTTCTGTTTCTTGCGGCAGTGCGGGCAGAATTTTGCTCCGTAAGGGATTTCGGTTTTACATTGCTTGCATACTTTCGTTGATGGTTTTTCGTTCTTCATGGCATAAGTCCTCCTTAGTTTTGGCTGTGCCGTATTTTTTTATTAAAATAGCAAAAGCTATTCTAACCGTAATTGTGTTAAGATTTTATATTCGCGGAAGTCTGTTATCATAAGATAACAGTTTGATTGCAGCGGTCAATGCTATTATTCCATCCATTCGAAAACAGCTACGCCACCATTATTAAAATAGACGATATAATTATCAAACTGAGTGTATAAACCATATATAGAGGCATACGCAGAAAGGGCTTCTGTCAAATACTTTTCGGTGACATCTAAGTATTCGGCTATCTCATAGCGGTTTCGGCATCCATGTTTGTATGCGTTTATGATGCCGTTTAAACCAATCTTTAAATTATAGCCCCAGATGCGGGCCTTTAATTCCTGCTTTCGGTTTTCAACACTGGTCTGTTCTAAGATATTACCGACAGATGTGTAATGGTGTCCCAATTCCTCTGCGTAAATACAACTTTTCTCAACGGAGGTAGATATATTCTGGTCGATGGCAATGCATCCATCAAAATATAGACCTTTCAATCCACTAACTCCGCTAAGGTCGGTTTCTATCGTAGTAACTTCTTCGTTGTATTGTGCTTGCATTTCTTCGTATGTCAAATAATCACCTCGTTATTTCTTGGAATCCCTTGCCCTAATAAGCAAGCGTTTGTATTCTTCCATTTTATGCTGTTCTTCAGGTGTAAGCTCATCATCGCTGTCTCTGTGAGCAGCAAGCGTAGATGATGTGATCGAGGATTTTGAAACAATTTTCCCGTAGTACAGGCTTTCGCAATCAATATTTAACCCCTCGCAAATCTTAATTACATTAGCAATGTTGGAGTTATTAATTCCTCTTTTTAGTACGCTGTCTAAAGTTGTCCATGGCATATCTGCTGATTCGGTAAACTTTTTAAGACTGCCATATTTTTGGATAAGCATTGATTTTATTGTTGTTTCTAAACTATTCATCATATCACCTCTTTGTAGATATCATAGCACACAAATATCGAAAAATCAATACGAAATATCGAAAAATCGGCAAATAAATGAAATATCGAAAAATCGAGAAAAAGCAATTGACAATCTCGAAAAATCGTGTATAATAAAGATGTAATCACGAAAATTCGAGATAAGGAGGGATATATTTGTATAAAAACTTAGATGCCGAAATGGCAAGAGCGCAGATCACAAAATCAAGGCTCGCTGAGCAAATCGGAGTGACACCTACTACATTATGCATGAAGCTTAATGGGAAAAGCGACTTAACATTACCAGAGTGCGTAAAAATAAAAAAGATTTTAGGTGTAGAACTGCCGATAGAGTTTTTATTTCATGCGGATGATAGCGGAGAGGAGGGATAGGATGGAGATTAGAAAATTGGAAGTTGATTATGACAAGCAGGTATTAAAGATTAACGGACAAGAATTTGCGGAAGCACCGGTAATCGTAACTCTTCCGGGGCCTGATGGTGGCCGCTGGAAATGCTCATTAATCAGGAGCAGGCAACAGGAAACCCGAAAGAGTGTAATAGATTAACGGTTAGTTTTAATGAATCTTAGTAATAAGCTTTGATAAAGCGCGTTCCATCAATGAACTGATAGTCAATTGAGAACATTCTATCAAAACCAAGGAAAGGAGGAGGGAAGACATGAATAAAGAGGAATTGATTCAGTTAAAAGTTATTTCGGAAGAGAGGGCTCGTTCGATTTTTTTAGATGATAAAAAGCTCAACCATGTTGAAAATTATAAAATTGAACAAGCCTCTCTTCCGGGGACTGCGAAGCTCACATTAGAGATATTGGTCAAATATCCTTAGCCAAGATAATGAAAGCCAGCTGAGCACGCGAGCATGAAGCTGGACAGGACTACAATCTTACAGTGAGAAAGGAGGCGAAAAAATGAGTGTGACTAAGAATATAGCAAATTATATAGATAGCATTGGAGTAAATTTGTCTGAGCTGTCACGAAAAAGCGGAGTGGATTATTCCGCATTGTATGCGAGTCTTAAAAACAAAGAAAGAGAACGCGAATTAAGAGCAGATGAGCTAACCAGCATTTGTACGGTGTTAAAAATTGATCCAATGGATTTTGCTGACAAGCCTAAAGAACAGCGAAGGGAATGAGATGGAAAAAGATGCAGTACATAGAAACAAAAAACTGATAGAGGCGCTATCTCTATCAGTCGTTTGCCAAATTTTTTTACCCTATGTATCTTGCAGACTTTCATCACATTTGATAGCGCCAAGTGTTTCTATGAGACACTTTGTCACTTTAGCAGTTTTGGTTCTGCTATATGCCTTTATTGCTGACAAATTGCAAGGAGTCCTTAATATGGTGAGCATAGATAACGGACTATGCAAAGCCGCCTGTTTATTACGCGGTGGATCCGCGATTACGCCATATAAGAAATCTGCATTAAGTAAGTCTTTGAATGACTTATATTTGCGACCTCGCAATAAGGGAGCCAAGCAAATTCAAAAGTTTGGTCAATATAACCACGCCCCTTTCATCTGCCTTTCATGGCATATAAAAATTTTATCACGATGATAAAATTTTTGCAAGAGGCAAAGTATGTGCGCGATGAATTCGGAGGAGAAGATGAGTATCGAAACATGGAACAAGCCAGTATCTCAGAACATCAAAAGACTCTTGTCAGAAAGAGGGGTCAAGCAAAAAAGTGTGGCATTAAAAGCTGGGCTTTCTGTCCAGGTATTTAGCGCTATGCTGAATGGTCGGCGAATAATAAAGCCGTGTGATGTGCTGGTGATTGCAGAAACTTTGGGGGTAGAGCCCAATGACCTCTACGGAATCAAAGACCCCGGCTGACTTGTTGTGAAGCCAGCCGGGCGCGCAGGGCGTCAAAGGGCTTTCTCAAGATGGAACGTGATTGGGCTGTCGCTAAAATAGGACAGGGCCACAATCTTGTAACCGAGATGGCACCATTTGTCTGCCAAGCGCTTAGAGTGTACAAGTCGCTTTAAGACCAAGATGATCACTCCTTTCGCAAAACAGGAACGACGAGTAACACTCTCATAATAAACATTTCAATATTGATATGTCAATATAAAAATGTTGAAATGTCAAGAATTAAAGCGCAGGAAGAAGGGATGAGAAAGGAGGGAGAGGATGGATGTGGATTTCAAGGAAAAAATGGGATGCACTTGAGAAGCGGGTTGCTGACCTCAAAGGAAAAGTTCAAGGTCAGCTTGAGACTGAAATTACTCCTGAGATGATTCGGCAGAGTATTCAGGGAATGGATTTAAAAGTGAGCTTATGTGATCTGGGTTTTCAGAAGAAAGACCACCCAAGATGACTTTTAAGTCTGGTTTGGGATGCGTGAATTCAAAATCATCCAGATTTAGTACTTGGAATTTCTTTAATACCTACAAAGTAAGCAGCGTGGACAATTTGGTAGCAAAAGACATGGAAGTAAAGCATAAAGCAATGTCTTTTGGCGAAGGCATTTTGTCAATTGCAGTAATTATTTGAATAAACTGCAACATATTGTCTTGCAGCACTTTGGAAATGGATTCAGAAATGTATTGATCAAATTCTTGTTCTGTCATACAAATATCTCCTTTCTATGTACTCGGCCCTGGCGGGAGCCTGTGAGTACATTATAC
>JAGAPO010000111.1 GCA_017623215.1 Lachnospiraceae bacterium
CACTGTTTAATTATCAAGGTTCGTTGTGATTCTTTTTTCGTTGACCGCTCTCGCAGTCAGCTTGATTAGTATATCACTCTGTCTTTTGATTGTCAAGCACTTTTTTCAAGTTTTTTGAAGTTTTTCTTTTCTCCAAGAAACCGAAATGCTTTCCCATTGCTTCCTGTCCCCGGCCTTCGTGTTCCATGTGCAGAAATCAATCTGTTGGAATTGTCGAAGTTGTTCGAACAGTTTGCTTTTCTCGGACAGCTTTGCCAGTTTACCACAAGATGTTCTTCTTGTCAACTGTTTTTTTATTTTTTTCAAATATTTTTCTTTCGAAGAAACATCTGAATATCTGCCGTTTTGCGACAGCTTTTGTATTCTACCTCGAAAGTCTCCATTTGTCAAGCACTTTTTTTCGGTTTTTATCATTTTAGTGATTCCTTTGAAGCCTTCGATATTCCAGCGGAGTCACTCCATATTTCCGGCGGAAGGTTCGGTTAAAGTATGTAACATTATTAAAGCCCGAATCCGCAGCCACCTTTGTTACCGTCTCCTTTCCCTGTGCGAGTAATTCTGCTGCGCATTCCAGCCGCTTCGTGTTCAAATATTCGCGGAAGCTCGTTCCGGTCTGTTGTTTGAAGAGCCTTCCCAGGTATTTCTCATTAAAATAGTAGAGCTTCGCGACTTCTTTCAGTATCACGTCGTCCGCATAATAATGTTCTACGAATTCGAGCAGCATGCTGACTGCCGGATGGAATTGCTTCGTTCTCTCTCGGAGCGGACATTGCTCTATCATGAGCCGGATGTAGCTTTCCACCACTTGGGCCATCGCAGCGAACGCAGCTTCCTCTCCCCCTGCTTCTATCGTCTCTGTCAGTTCCCGAATCTTCTCTTTATTATAATGAGAGGTTTTCTTCCAAAACTGTTCCTGATTCCGTATCACATTTCCTATAAAGATAATGCCAAGGACTTCGCCGTTTACAACAACCGGATGGCAGTACTCATAGATTCCGTTTATGCAGCTGCCGGAAAACGGTTTCTTTTCCTGCATTGCCTTGCGAACGGCCAGCTGTTTGCATCCCATGCACCGTTTCAGGCCATTTTTCTGCTGCTTCATAAAATCACAGAACGGTTTGGAGTGAACAATATGTTCGATCTCCAGGATATTTTTCTCACTGCCGCAGTTCTCTGACAAAAACAGAACGCTGATATGGAGCTTCGTACGGTATTCCAGCAGTTCTATCAAATTCTGAAGGGTACTATATTCAAACATACTTTCCTCCCATCCGTTTTTCTTCTATTATAATTGGTGTCCGTGGTTTTTGCAATCCTGCTGCCTCTGCAAATTCGGTCATTTTACCGTGGCAAACTGCCGGTTCCTAAGCGGGCAAAAAAGGAGGCTCTCGTTTCCCTATCCTTATTTTAATATTCTGTTTCGAAAATGAAAGTTTTTTGCTTGGAATTCTTTTATACTCGAATTATATCATTTTACTTGAATGCCATATTGGGCAGAAACGGAGGATCATATGAAACATTATAATCTCATTGTTATCGGCGGAGGTCTTTCAGGCGTGGCCGCCGCTATCAGTGCGGCAAGACAGGGGCTTTCGGTTCTGCTTGCAGAACAGTCCGGTTCCCTGGGCGGAGCGATGTCAAATTGTCTTATCTACCCATTCATGAGCAATTCCACCAGAATGCCCGGAGAAGACTCTGTGCTTCCATTAAGCGCCGGTATGTTTAAGGAATTTCAGGAGCGCTACCGCAGCATTCTCCCGGAACGGAGTGCCGTGCAGATCAAGTCCTCTCACATGTTTATGACGGAATACTATAAATACATGCTGGACGAAGCCGCAGCGGAAAGCGGGGTGGAGGTTCTGTTCCATGCAAAATTGTTCGAAGTTAAGGCGACCGGGGAACACATTGACGCAGTCCGCTTTGCTGTGAAATCCGGTGTTCTGGAACAGAGCGCCGATTTTTATATTGACGCAACCGGCGACGGGGATCTGCTCGCCTTCAGCGGCTGCGAATTCAAGGTCGGTCGAACAGAAGACGGCTTGTGCCAGCCTATGACCACCTGTTTCCGGGTCGCCAATGTGGATGAGGAGCTTTGGGCGGAAGAAGAAGCCGGCATCCAGGCTCTTTATAAACAATATCAGGCCGAGGGCAAGATCTCCGATCCGCGAGAAAACATTCTATCCTTCAACGGTCCCGGACGCGGAATCATCCATATGAATACCACTCGCGTTATTTTCCACAATCCGGTTGAACCACTTGAACTGAGCGCGGCGGAATCCAAGGCGAGGAAACAGATCATTGAGCTGATGGACTTGCTCCAAAATAATTCCAAAGCCTTTGCCAATAGTGTTTTAGTGTCGGTTGCCGCTGACATCGGAGTTCGCGAAAGCCGCAAGCTCGTAGGGGAACACGTTCTGACTGCGGAAGAGTTAATGGCCTGCACCCGGTTTGAAGACGCGATTGCTGCCGGCAATTATGATATTGATATTCACAATCCGGCCGGAAGCGGAACGAGTCATTATTACTTTAAACCCGGCGAGTATTACACGATTCCTTATCGCAGCCTGCTGCCGAAGGAATATACCAATCTGCTCGCGGCCGGGCGCTGTATCTCGGCCACTCACGAAGCGCAGGCGTCCATTCGAATCATGCCTATCTGCTGCTGCCTCGGTGAAGCAGCCGGTACCGCTGTCGGTCTTGCCTCCCGAACCGGCAAGAACACAAAGACGATTGCGGTTCCGGAGCTTCAGACACTTCTGAAAGCAAACGGCGCATTTCTGGGATAAGGCAGATTTCCGGACGAGCCCGCGCAGCCTTTCCTATCGACTCGGCGGGGTCGACAGTTTCCTGTCAGCCCCGCTTTCTCCGGCTACTTATTCCATCTGCCGATTCCGTCAACTTTTCAGTCCGTCTCTTGCCGCTTCCTGCTTTTTCAGGAAATCGAAGCAAATCGCTGCCTCGGTAATTCCATCCGGCTTAAGCGTCTCACTCTCTACCACCATTGGAATTCCGAGCTCCACCGCTTTGAGGTATACCCTGTCCGCGGGAGCCGTACCCATGCCAAGCGGTGTTCCGTGGCCTTCTGCATCACCGTCTTTGATATGAATGAACTGCAGGCGGTCACGATACGTCTCCATCATCTCAATCGGATCTTTTCCGGCAACATAAGCCCAGTATGTATCGATCTCAAGCTTGAGCGCGGTACGGTTCACAAGCTCATCATACGGAATATATCCGTCTTCGGTCAGGTAGAATTCTCTGGAATGATTGTGATAACCAAGTGTCATTCCCATTGCTTCCAGACGAGGGATTGCCTCATTCACCCATTTGATGAACTCCTCAATCTTCTCACGGCTGTAGATATCCGCCCCCGGAATAATGATGTGATTGGTTCCGATTGCCTTATGATATGCGGTCATTCCTTCCAGATCCTGCTCCAGCGCCCCGCTTCCGGTATGGGTTCCGGACGCAGTCAGTCCATAACGCGCCAGCATATCCGCTACCTCCTCGGCCGAATGTCCAAAAAATCCGGCGAATTCTACGAAGCGATACCCAATCTCGCTTACCTTCTGAAGGGCCTCTTCCAAGCTCTCCCCCGTCAAATCCCGAACACTGTAAAGCTGAATACCGTAATCCATTCTATCTGACCTCCTACTCTGTCCTAATTGTCCATGCTTGTGTGCTTCGTGCACTCTGCCCGTAAGTGATATCGTCTCACAAAGACAGCTAATGAATGTTCCGCGGAACATAAAAGGCCACAGCAACCAGACCTCTGATTGCCGCAGCCTCTCTTACTTCTATTATAATATTACTTCTTCTGTACCAGATGAACCGCGAATCCGCCAATCTCACCCTTCAGGTAGATAGCAACCATGTTGCCCTTCTTATCATACTTCGCAGTATCCGGATCGAACTCAAAGCCCTGGAGCTCCATATGGTAAATCGCACGCTCGATATAGTTGGTCTGAACTGCGATGTGACCGTTCCTGCCAAGGTAAGGAGTCTTCATCACCTCAACGCCGGTTCCTGCAAAGATGGAACTGTTGCCCACATTCTTGGTAAAGCCGAACAGCTTCTCGAACGAGGTTGCAATACCGTCTGCCTCTTCCTCATTCGAAGCATTGATACCGATGTGCTTAATCTCGAAGCCGAGCATGGTGTTAACGGCTTCTCTTGTCAGATTCTTGATCTGCTCGAAATCACCAGCGTTGATTAACGCATCACTAACCATCCAGCTGCCGCCGCATGCAAGAATCTTCGGGAAATCCAGGTAGGAATTCAGATTCTTCGCATTAATACCGCCGGTAGGCATGAATCTCATATTCACATAAGGAGCTGCCATCGCCTTAATCTTAGCAAGTCCGCCCGAAGCCTCTGCCGGGAAGAACTTAACTGCTTCCAAGCCTAATTCAAGAGCCATCTCGATGTCGGTCGGGCTGGAAGTACCGGGTGTGATCGGGATATTCTTCTCAACACAATACTTTACCACCTTCGGATTCAGGCCGGGGCTTACGATGAACTTCGCGCCAGCCGCAACCGCCTTGTCAACCTGCTCGGTTGTCAGTACGGTACCTGCGCCAACGAACATATTCGGGCATGCCTCGCACATTAACTTGATTGCTTCCTCAGCAGCTGCGGTACGGAAAGTAACCTCAGCGACCGGAAGACCGCCCTCGCAAAGAGCCTTTGCAAGAGGAGCTGCATTCTTCGCATCATCAATCTTGACTACAGGAATGATACCTAACTTTTTAAACTGCTCTAATACTGCATTCATGATTCACAAATCTCCTTTTTGAAATAATTCCGCTTCCGCCCTCCTCCGACCGGGCCTGTCCAGCCGACAGGGAGCCGCGCGCAAGCAAAAATAATATCTGGTCTTAGTATACTCCATCTTACCAGTATTTTCAACTCAATTTTTGGTTCGAGTCACATTAGCCGCATACGCACGGCATCATCCTGTCAGACGGCATTCTGTTGTTCCTTATTCAGAAGTTCACAGCGCAATCATACCGGTATTGGTAATGAATTTTAAAATCAGGTTGTTGTCATACAAGAATTCCAGCACCTTGCTCTCCCCGATCAGCTTCAGAGCCTCCTGACCAACGGTGCTGCCCCCGAACATCGTAATCAGTACAAATCCAATCCACACGATGATCAGACCGTGAACCAGACCGACCGCAAATCCCGCAAGCTTGTTGACCCCGTTCAGCACCGGAAGCTTGCTGATCAGATCCAGCGCACCCGCAAGAATTCCGAGCGCAATCCGCAGAACCAGGAATGTCCCGATAAAGGCAAGCGCGTTGATAATAATGCAGGTCAGATAGTTCACCACGTATCCTTCAAAATTATCAACCGCCAGCTGTGCATAGGTCTCCGAATTATTATTATCCTGAATTACCTTTTTTAATTCGTTCGGAAGCGGAAGTTCATTAATGAAATCTACCTGCTCCGAGACCTTATCTCCGAGCTCGCTGAAATCAACGATATTATCCACCTTCTCCGAGAAATACTCGTATACCTTCTCATTCCCCTGCATCCACTTGCTCACCTGCGGACTGATCCAAACCGTCGCAAGCACTACGATGATCGTAGAAAATGTCGCAAATACGGTCTTTACCAGTCCCACAGCTCTTCCGTGAATTGCGCAGGCCGCCAGAATTACCAGCACTACAATTAGCATCCAGTTCATTTCGTCTCCTCCTTTTTCTGCGATAACTCAATCATCCTGATTTCCTCGTCGGCCGCCATCAGATACTTCCGGCTGCTTCCGCCCGGGAAAAAGAAATCAATGTTGGTTGAGAACTGATACCGGAACTTCTCCATTCCGTTCAGCTTCGTAATCACAACATTCAGGTTATCATAATAAATAATCTCGTCCTCGGTCACAAGAATCTCCGTGTATTTGTCATTCAGATCCTTTGCAAGAACCTGATTACCTGCAAGATCATATACCTCCATCTGATACCGCGCGCTGCCATCCTCACAGGCCAGAACCAGTCCGATATAGCTCTCATTATAAAATACGCTTTCGATCTCCTGCGCGAATTCCTTCTCAAAGATCGGCTCCTTCGGAATCTCCTCCATACGGAAGACCTTCATTCCGTCATCCAGGAATACGCAGAATGTATTATTGTTCACAAACTCGACCTTCGGACAAAACTTCTGTTCATAATAGTAGACTCCGACAATCCGCTCCGTATAATTCTGACCGACCTCGTCAAAATTGTAGCACGTAATCTGGGTTGTCATCCGCTCGTCCTTCATAATCAGATAGCTTGTAATCAGCTTCCGACCGTCATTAGACAACGCGATATCGACCGGGAAGCCCTGTTCGTTCGCATTGGACTTAATCTCCACCAGCTTCGTTCCCTTGATGTCAAACAAGTCAATATAGGTATCCGCTCCGTCCGTCATCAGTACCGCCGTTACCCCCTGGTTGGCTACGTCGATTGCGTAAATCTGATGCAGTGTCTCCACCGGATTCGAGCTTCCGGTTCCATCCATAATGTACAGCGACCGCCCCGCACGATCCGCAACCGCTGCCGCTTTCTCGCATACCTCATATATCGGGTCATTCATCGTATAGGAAACATTCCACAGCAGGTTTCCGTCCTCGTCAAATGCCTCAGCTCCGTCCCGGCTGACCCGCATCGCTCCGCTCCGATATCTTGTATACTCCGCAGCTCCAGAGGACTTCTCCTTCACCGATACGGTCTCGTAATCGTTGTATACCTTGTTCTCCTGCTCATATAGATACAGCAGCCCCGCCGCCAAACCAGCCAGCAAGATCAGCACTGCCAGCGTGATGATCGCACGCTTCGCGCGCCGTTTGCGCGCCTCAAAGCTCTTATAATTCCCATTCTCACTATGATCCATGTCTTCTGTCCTTCCCACTCTGTCTTTGTCGCTTTTCCTCCCGCCAGGTATCCATCTATCTTTTTCCATTATACATGATAATTCCGGCAATAGCAATAAAAAGAATGCCTCCATACAAAAAGCGCCTTTCGTTCAGACCCTTTTTTGTACTGGACGCAAGGCGCTCATGCTCATATTATTCGCTGTCATTAGGCTTAGGAACCATCAA
>JAGAPO010000112.1 GCA_017623215.1 Lachnospiraceae bacterium
ATTTGCGCCATAGGCGCAAATTCGCGGGTTGTTAACGGACAGCCGGTTAGAGTGAAAAGCGTCTCTAAGGCGTCTGAAAGACGCCGCCAAAGAGCCGCTACGGCGCGGAGCGCTATTCACTCGGCAAATTTGCGCCATAGGCGCAAATTCGCGGGTTGTTGATGGACAGCAGGTTAGAGTGAAAAGCGTCTCTAAGGCGTCTAAAAGACGCCGCCAAAGAGCCGCTACGGCGCGGAGCGCCTATTCACTCGGCAAATTTGCGCCATAGGCGCAAATTCGCTGAATGCCGAACTTTTTTGGGATACTGGCGGAGAGGAAGATTGGGCATATGAATTATCATGTATTAACATTATTTCCGGATATGATTGAGCAGGGCCTGCACACCAGTATTTTGGGAAGGGCGATGGAGAAGGGACTGATTTCCCTTTCGACGATTGATATCAGAGACTATTCGATGAATAAGCACAATAGAGTGGATGATTATCCGTATGGCGGCGGAGCCGGAATGGTAATGGCGCCGGGGCCGGTGTATCGGGCCTGTGAGGCCGCAAAGGCAGGAATTCCGGAAGGAAGGCGCGCGCGGGTGATTTATCTGACGCCGCAGGGAAAGGTGTTCAATCAGGAACTGGCAAAGGAATTCGCGAAGGAGGAAGACCTGATCTTTTTGTGCGGACATTATGAGGGAATCGACGAGCGCGTGCTCGACATGGTTGTGACGGATTATGTCTCGATCGGGGATTATGTCTTAACAGGGGGCGAATTGCCGGTTATGGTCATGATTGATGTGATCTCAAGGCTCGTTCCCGGGGTTCTTGGAAATGAGACCTCCGCGGATTCGGAGAGCTTTGAGAATCATCTGCTTGAGTATCCGCAGTACACAAGGCCGGAAGAGTTCATGGGAGAGAAGGTTCCAGAGGTTCTTTTGTCCGGGCATCATGCGAATATTGAACGGTGGAGGAGGGATCAGTCCCTGCTTCGAACGATGAAAAACAGGCCGGATCTGTTCGAAAAGGTGGAGCTCGATAAGAAGGATCGCGGTTTTTTAGAAAGGCTGAAGGCAGAAGAAGAGAAAGCGCCGCAGCGCGATGCGTAAGGAGGACGGCATAAGTCCGGAGAAAGGGCGGCCAAGCCACAGAGCCGCTCGGCTTGTTAAGAAAAAGGATCATTGATGCAAGCATGATCGCCTTTTCCTGAACGAGCCATCTGAGCGGTTACCGAAAATTCCGAATTTTTGTAAAATTATGCTTGCATCTGTGGATAAGATATGTTATAATAATATATTGTGAGACGCGATGTTCCGCTGTACCAGACCGGTAGAAAGAACATCGAAATTTTAAGGAGGTCACATCATGAACGACATTATCAAGAACATTGAAGCAGCTCAGTTAAAGGCTGACGTTACCGAGTTTGCTGTAGGCGATACCGTTAAGGTTTACGCAAAGGTAAAAGAGGGTAACAGAGAGAGAACACAGGTATTTGAAGGCGTAGTATTAAAGAGACAGAACGGCGGCGCAAGAGAGACCTTTACCGTAAGAAAGTCCTCGAACGGCGTAGGCGTTGAGAAGACCTGGCCCCTTCATTCCCCCAGCGTTGAGAAGATCGAAGTGATCAGACACGGTAAGGTAAGAAGAGCAAAGCTGAACTACTTACGTGACAGAATTGGTAAGAAGGCTAAGGTTAAGGAATTAATTAAATAATCATAGATTCTACATTGATTCTGATTGTGAGGTTGAAAGGAGCGGGGTGTTGCATGTAATTGTAACACCCCGTTTTGCATAACAGAAAGACAATCCGATGAACGGGCCTGTGTCCGCGCCGCAGCCGCAGGTTCTGGGAGGGGAAGAAAGCGGCGCAGAAATGCGGGAAATATGGAGTTTGAATTTGAACGGGAACGAAAGCCTTTGCGAAAGAGGATATGGTTTCAGCTTTTGACGTGGATCGTACCGCTTGCACTTGCAGTCATACTCGCATGGGGAGTGATTCTGTTCTCGGTGGAGAAGACGGTGATGTCCGGCGCTTCCATGGAACCGACGCTTGCGGACGGAACCCAGATTGTCATTAATAAGGCCTCCTATCAGCTCGGAGACCCGGATCGGTTTGATGTCATTGTATTTAAGCAGTCGGGAAGCGAACACAGCTATTATAATATTAAGCGGGTTATCGGACTGCCCGGAGAGACCGTTGTGATTGAAGACGGAGTTATCTATATTGATGGGGAAGAGCTGAAAGAGCCGATTATCGTAGAGGAAGTGCGCGCAGCCGGACTGGCAGGCGAGGCGATTACGCTGGAGGAGAATGAGTATTTTGTTCTGGGGGATAATCGGAATAACAGTGAGGACAGCCGCTTTGCAAATATTGGCTGCATTGTAAGAGAGGATATTATCGGGAAGGCGTGGCTTACGCTTTCACCGTTTAATTTGGTAGGTACATTGAATCGGGCTCCGGATACAGTGGAGGACGAAGAGTAAAAGGAGTGCGTTTCGCACTGTTTTACCCTGCAAATGTGTGCCGGGGGCGGTCCTGCTTTCCGGACCCTCGGTGTACGGTTGCTTAAAAAGGAGGAAAATATGCATTTTCAGTGGTACCCGGGACATATGACAAAGGCGAGACGTCAGATGCAGGAGGATATCAAGGTGATTGACGTGGTAATCGAGCTGGTGGACGCAAGAATGCCGTATTCCAGCAAGAATCCTGATATTGACGATCTGGCCCGGAACAAATCAAGAATTATCTTATTGAACAAGTCCGACATGGCGGATCAGGAGAAGACTGCGCTGTGGAAGAATTATTATGAGAAAAAAGGATTTTTTACTGCGCTGGTGAATTCAAAGACCGGAAGCGGCGTAAAGGCAGTGAATGATGTAATTCAGAAGGCCTGCAGGGAAAAGCTTGAGCGCGACCGGAAGCGCGGTATTTTGAACCGCCCCATCCGCGCGATGATTGTTGGAATTCCGAACGTGGGCAAATCTACCTTTATTAACAGCTTTGCGGGCAAGGCCTGCACCAAGACCGGCAACAAGCCGGGTGTTACCAAGGGCAAGCAGTGGATCAAGCTGAATAAGAATGTGGAGCTGCTTGATACGCCGGGTATCCTTTGGCCAAAGTTCGAGGATCAGGCGGTCGGAATGCGAATCGCGTTTATCGGATCGATTAACGATGATATTTTGAATCCGAGAGAGCTTGCGCTTAAGCTGATCGAATTCCTGCTGAAGGAGTATCCGGGAGCCCTTGCGGGACGTTATGGAATGGAGGAGCGCGAGAATGCGCCCGATACCCTGATTGAGATCGCAAAGAAGCGCGCGTGCCTTTTAAAGGGAGGCGAGTACGATTACGATAAGGCGGCCGGTTTCGTGCTGGATGATTTCCGGAACGGAAGACTGGGACGAATCACACTGGAGATTCCGGAGATGATCTCCGGAGCAGAGACGGCTTTGGATGGGAAAGAGCAGAACCGGACGGAGGAGAATCCGTCGGAAGCCGTTTCCGAGCCGTAATACGCAAGAGAACGGGAGGAATCCATGGGAGCAGCAAAAGAGAACAAAGCGCCTGCCATAAAGGAGATCAAGGCGCAGATTGACGCGGGAATTGATACTCTGATGCAAAAAGGCTGCAGAGAAAAGGAGTCTTACCTTGCCGTGCTCGCACCGCACAGAGGAGATCTCCGTGCGTCTGTCGCGGCCCTTGTAAAAAAGGCAGAGTCGCAGGTGGATAAGCTGATGGCCGAATATACAAGACTTGAGAGGATGAAGGAATTCGAGTACAAATATTCGGACATGACGGCAATCTGCGGTATCGACGAGGTGGGAAGAGGACCGCTTGCGGGCCCGGTCGTGGCGAGCGCCGTGATTTTGCCGAGGGACTGCGGCATCTTATATTTGAATGATTCCAAGCAGCTGAGCGAGAAAAAGCGCGAGGAGCTGTTTGTACAGATTATGGAGCAGGCGGTCGCGGTCGGAACGGGCTGCGTATCACATGAAGTGATTGACGAGGTCAATATCTTACAGGCAACCTACCTTGCGATGAAACAGGCGATCGAGAACCTGTCCGTTCAGCCGGATATGCTGCTGGTGGATGCGGTTCACATTCCGGACGTGCCGTATCGTCAGGTCGGAATCGTAAAAGGAGATGCAAGAAGCATATCAATTGCGGCGGCCAGCATTGTTGCAAAAGTAACGAGGGATCATATGATGGAAGCATATGATACGATCTATCCGGGATATGGCTTCGCCTCGAATAAAGGCTATGGATCGGAGGAACATCTAAAGGCGTTAAAGACGATTGGCGCATGTCCGATTCACAGGAGGAGCTTTATTAAGAATCTAATAGGGAAGGATGGGGAGTAAGCGCTGGACATGAGGGGATATACCCGACATAAGGGAAGCCGGACCGGAGAATTCTCGGCCCGCGCTGTCGGCTTTGAAAAAGAAGCCGCCGCTGCAAAATACCTGAAAGAGCGGGGCTATGAGATCCTTGTGCGGAATTTCTGCAGTCGGAACGGAGAGATTGATATCATTGCAAAAGAGGGAGGAACCCTTGTATTTGCAGAGGTAAAGTATCGGAAGTCTTCCGATTACGGAATGCCGCAGGAGGCGGTTGACAGGCGCAAAATCGGGCGTATCGTCAGAACCGCCCGCTATTATCTGTTAAAAGAGGGTCTGCCCGAGGACACGCCATGCCGGTTCGATGTTGTGATGATACTTGGCGGAGAGATCTCGGTGATCCAGAACGCATTTGACGCATAAAGGAGACAAAGAATTGCAGTACGAGAAAATAACAGAACATGCATGGCTGGATCGAACGAACGAGACACCGTTCCTGTTCTTTCCGGCGCTTCGGACGCTTGGATTTCGGCATGGGTTCTCGACGCGCCTTGGCGGAGTCAGTGAAGGATGTTACGCATCCATGAATCTTGGCTTTCGCAGAGGGGACTCCGAGGAGAACGTGCGGGAGAATTATAGACGAATCTGCAGCAGCATTGGAATCAACCAGGAGGATCTGGTCTTTACTGATCAGGTGCACGGTGTTCGCGTGCGGACGGCCAGGGCAGAGGATAAAGGCAAGGGCTATCGCAGAGAGAGGGATTATTCCGAGGTCGACGGGCAGATTACGAACGAAAGGGAGGTACCGCTGCTCGCATTTTCGGCGGACTGTACGCCGCTGTATTTTGCAGATCCGGTCAGGAAGGCAATCGGCCTGACTCATTCGGGCTGGAAGGGAACCGCCCACCGGATTGGAGCGGAGACCGTGAAGCGAATGACGGAGGAATATGGCTGTAAGCCCTCCGATATTACCGCGGTCATCGGACCGTCCATCGGTCCGGAATGCTATGAAGTGGGTTCCGAGGTTTATGAAGAATTCGGACACTTCTATACCAAAGAGCAGATGAGCCGTATTTTTGCACCATCCGCAAAGGGCAATCCCGGGAAATACCAGCTGAATCTCTGGGAGGCGAACCGCCTGGTATTGCAGGACGCGGGACTTTGCGGGGAGAAGATTATCGTATCCGGAGTCTGCACCTACTGCAGAGAGGATTTGATGTTCTCTCACAGAAGGAACGGATCACAGAGAGGAAGCATGGCGGCGTTTCTGACGCTGTAGCCGAGTGGGAGGAGTGCAGGGAAGAGGGAATACTTGGGCGCCCGGCGCCGCAATACCTGAATTCCGAAAAGCAGCATAATTCCGAAAAGCAGAATTCTTGATTTTAGAATAAGGGACGCAGGCGAAAGCCGGAAATGGAGGATTGTATCCAATGAAAAAGAAAATAGAAAAGGGACATGTGGTCAAATCCGTTCTTCCCGGCAGTATAGCCGAGGAACTGGAAATAGAGCCGGGAGATGTGCTGCTGAACATCAATGGTCAGGAGATTAAGGACATTTTAGATTACCATTATTTGACCAATGAAGAATACCTGACCGTGCTGATTCGAAAGGCCGACGGAGAAGAGTGGGAGCTTGAGATCGAGAAGGAATTCGAGGAGGACCTGGGGATGGAGTTCACGGAAGGCCTGATGGACGAATATCGTTCCTGCAGAAACCGGTGCATCTTCTGCTTCATCGATCAGATGCCGCCCGGAATGCGCGAGACGCTGTATTTTAAGGATGACGATGCAAGACTTTCCTTTCTGCAGGGCAATTATGTAACACTTACGAATATGAGCGATGAGAATATCGATCGAATCCTATTTTATAAATTATCGCCGATTAACATTTCGATTCATACGACGAATCCGGAGCTTCGCTGTAAGATGCTGAATAACCGCTTCGCCGGGGATGCGCTGAAAAAGATTGATAGACTTTGCGAGGGCGGAATCACGATGAACGGCCAGATTGTGCTGTGCAGGGGATGGAACGACGGGGATGAGCTTCGCAGAAGCCTCACGGATATTGAGCGATATCTTCCGTACATGCAGAGCGTATCGGTGGTTCCGGTCGGTTTGACAAAGTACCGCGAGAATCTGACAAAGCTTGAGAAATTCACGAAAGAGGATGCGAACGAGGTTATCGACCTGATTGGAGAATTCCAGGAGAGGTTCCTTGAAAAGCACGGAACCAGACTGGTATACGCGAGCGACGAATGGTATCTGACAGCGGGAAGAGAGCTTCCGGAGGAGGAATTTTATGAGGGCTATCCGCAGATTGAGAACGGGGTCGGTATGATTCGAAGCCTGCTTCAGGAATATGAGGAGTGCCTTGAGGAACTTCCGGGTGACCGTCAGGTGAGGGAGCTTTCGCTTGCGACCGGTCTTTTGATGGCGCCTATCTTTAAGAAGCTGTTCGCCGGCCTTTTGGAGAAATTCCCGAATACGAAGGTTCATGTCTACGGAATCCGCAATGATTTCTTCGGGCCGGATATTACAGTGGCCGGCCTGTTAACCGGACAGGACATCATTGCACAGCTGAAAGGAGCGCAGCTTGGAAGCGCTCTGCTGCTGCCGTCGGCACTTTTGCGCAGCGGCGAAGAAGTCCTGCTTGATGAGGTTACGGTTACCGATATCGAAAATGCTTTACAAACTCCGGTTCGTATTGTAAAATCAGAGGGAGAGGCATTGCTTAGGGCAATTACCGAGTAAGAAGAGAGACACAAAAAGCCGCCAAAAGGCGGCCGGAATGAGAGGAAAGATATATGAGCAAACCTATTGTAGCGATTGTCGGAAGGCCGAACGTCGGCAAATCGACTCTGTTCAACGCCCTTGCGGGGGAGAGAATCTCCATCGTTCAGGATTATCCGGGCGTGACCAGAGACCGTATTTACGCGGATGTTACCTGGCTGGACAAGCAGTTTACTGTGATTGATACCGGCGGTATTGAGCCGGAGAGCAAGGATATGATGCTGACGTATATGCGCGAGCAGGCGCAGATTGCGATCGATACCGCGGACGTTATCGTATTCCTGGTGGATGTGCGCCAGGGACTTGTGGATGCCGATTACAAGGTAGCCGACATTCTCAGACGTTCGGGAAAGCCGATCGTGCTTACCGTCAACAAGGTGGACAGCTTCAAGAAATTTGAGGCGGATGTCTACGAATTCTATAATCTGGGAATCGGTGATCCGTTCCCGGTGTCGGCGGCATCAAAGCTGGGCTTTGGCGAGATGTTGGACGAAGTGGTGAAGTATTTTAATCCGGATTCGGCAAAAGAGGAGGAGGACGACAGACCCAGAATCGCGATTGTCGGTAAGCCGAACGTTGGTAAGTCTTCAATTATTAACCGCCTGATTGGGGAGAACCGCGTTATCGTATCGGATATCGCCGGAACGACAAGAGACGCGGTGGATACCACGGTGGTATCCCATGGAAAGGAATATGTCTTCATCGACACAGCGGGGCTTCGCAGAAAGAGCAAGATCAAAGAGGAGATCGAGCGTTTTTCGATTGTCAGAACTGTCAGCGCGGTGGAGCGTGCGGATGTGGTTGTAGTCGTAATCGACGCGACAGAGGGCGTAACCGAGCAGGATGCGAAGATTGCAGGAATCGCACATGAGCGCGGCAAGGGAATCATCATCGCCGTGAATAAGTGGGACGCGGTTGAGAAGGACGATAAGACCATCTATCGCCACAAGGAAAAGATTCGTGAGATCCTCTCCTTCATTCCGTATGCGGAGATTCTGTTCATCTCGGCGCTTTCGGGGCAGAGAATCTCGAAGCTTTTTGAGACGATTGACGCAGTCATTCAGAATCAGACCTTACGAATCGCGACGGGCGTTCTGAATGAGATCCTGATGGAAGCGGTATCCTTACAGCAGCCGCCGTCCGACAAGGGCAAGCGCCTGAAGCTGTATTACATTACCCAGGTGGCGGTCAAGCCTCCGAGCTTTGTTATCTTTGTGAATGACAAGGAGCTGATGCATTTCTCCTACACCAGGTATATTGAGAACAAGATTCGGGAAGCGTTCGGATTTGGCGGAACTTCCATCAAGTTCTTTATCCGCGAACGAAAAGAAAAGGAACAGTAAAATACGCCGACTGCGGGGAGCAGAGAGGGAGTGCGGAGCGGAAAGCGCACCGCACCGGGGGGCTTTCGGGCAGCCGACAGGAATGAGGGATTACTATGTTAATTCGAATTATAATCTGTGTAATTTTGGGATATGCTTTTGGGTGTATTTCAACGGGATATCTGGTTGGTAAGATCTATAAGGTAGATATTCGCAAATACGGAAGCGGCAACGTAGGAACGACGAATGCGCTGCGCACGCTCGGCTGGAAGGCCGGAGCTCTGACCTTAGTTGGAGATATGCTGAAGGCAATTATTCCGATTCTGCTGACACGATATGTCATTGCAGGCGGCTTTGACTACGCGGACAGCCAGCTGTTGGTATTGTATACCGGATTGGGCGTTGTACTCGGACATAATTATCCGTTCTGGCTGCATTTCAAGGGCGGAAAGGGAATTGCGGCGACGGCCGGAGCTATGCTTTCGTTTGATATCAGAATCTTACCGTTTGCGTTGGTAGTATTTGGCGGAGCGGTTGCCCTTACCCGATATGTGTCGTTAGGATCGCTTTTGTTAGCGATTCTGTTCCCTTGCTGGGTTGGATATACGAATCCTGGGAATTACCATATGTTAATTGTGAGTCTTTTGTATACGGTCTCTGCTTTTTACACGCATCGCGCGAACATTAAGCGGCTGCTGAACGGAACCGAGAACAAGCTCGGACAGCGCGTAAAGATTACAGAGGGCGAGGAAAGGAAGGAAAAGTAATTTGATGAAGGTCAGTGTAGTAGGAGCCGGTACCTGGGGTACCGCGCTTGCGATAACGCTTGCAAAGAACGGCCATGAGGTCATGCTTTGGTCCGCGCTTTTGCGCGAAGTAAAGGCGCTGCAGGAATCGCCCGATGTGATTCCGAATCTTCCGGGAGCTTCTCTTCCGCACAGTGTTGTTGTGACGGAGGATCTGGAAGAGGCCTGTAAGGATAAGGAGCTGATTGTATTTGCGGTTGCTTCGCCTTATGTGAGGGCAACGGCGCACAGATGCCGGCCCTATATTAAAGAGGGGCAGAAGATTGTAAATGTAGCAAAAGGGATTGAGGATGGGAAGCTTGATACGCTTTCTGATATTCTGAATGAGGAGCTTCCGGGAGCGGACATTGCGGTTATGTCAGGACCGAGCCACGCGGAGGAGGTAAGCCGTGGGATTCCGACCACCTGTGTTGTCGGAGCGACGACAAAGAAGACAGCGTCGTTCATTCAGGATATCTTTATGAATGAATTCTTCCGAATCTATACAAGCCCGGATATCATCGGAATCGAGCTCGGCGGTTCGCTTAAGAACGTAATCGCTCTGGCAGCCGGTATCGCGGACGGCCTTGGATTTGGAGATAATACAAAGGCTGCGCTGATGACAAGAGGAATCGCAGAGATCAGCCGTCTTGGAGTTAAGATGGGAGGCAGAATCGAGACGTTCTCCGGACTTTCCGGCGTCGGTGATCTGTTCGTTACCTGTACCAGCCATCACAGCCGTAACCGCAACGCCGGTTATCTGATTGGTAAGGGCTATACGATGGAAGAGGCCATGAAGGAAGTCAATCAGGTGGTAGAGGGCGTTCATTCCGCGAAAGCCGCGCTTGCGCTCGCGCGCAAATATAACGTCTCCATGCCGATTGTCGAACAGATTAATCTGGTCTTATTCGAAGGAAAGAACGCGGCGGATGCCGTGTCGGATCTGTTGCTGAGAGATAAGGCGCAGGAGCATGACTCATTAGAATGGTAGAGAGGAAAAGAGTTCCGAAGGGAGACACTTCGTAAAGAAGTCGTCTCCCTCTTTTAATATGAAATAAAATTCATAATTTATATGTATCGTGTAGGTTGACACGCTTATAAAATATGTATTAAAATTATATAGTAATATCGTGTACGTACACGAAACAATATTTTTAAGGATGGCAAACAGTTATGATGTATTCCGGAGAAAAATTAAAAGAAATCGTATTTCCTTTAGGCGGAATCGGTACAGGCTCTATTGGTTTGGCGGGTAACGGCAGTTTAGTAGATTGGGAGATATTTAATCGACCCAACAAGGGAAGCGTAAACGGTTACAGTTTTTTTGCAATTAAAGCAGAATACCCTAATGGAAAGAATGTAACAAAAATTTTGCAGGGTGACTGGGCAAAAGATTTGATGGGCAAATATTCAAAAACAAAGTTTGCCGGCTACGGTTATGGTCCCAACAGTGCTACTATGTGCGGTTTTCCGCACTTTAAAAGCGTACGCTTTGACGGGAAATTTCCTATTGCAACCCTCACATTTCAAGACGATAATTTTCCGGCAAAGGTCGTTTTGAAAGCGTTTAATCCTTTTATACCTCTTGATGCCGACAATTCCAGCATACCTGCCGCTTTTTTTGAAATAACAATTAAAAGCTTTGCCGACAACATTAAATACAGCGTTATACTTTCTGTCAGCAATCCGTTTGAAAGTTCGGCGAATAAAAAAATTGACAATGACAGATATACAGCTGTGAAGATGACACATTACGGCAAGGCGGCTACTGATAAAGAATACGGTGATATGACAGTTGCTGTAGACCGTAAAGACGGCATATATCAGGAATACTGGTACAGAGGTGCTTGGCAAGATAAAGCAACTACATTCTGGCATGACCTGACTGACGGCGCTTTCAAAAACAGACACTATGATGAAGCAGGTAAAGGCGATGTCTGCTCCGTAGGCGCAAGCGAAGTTATTGACAACAAGCATCGTAAAAGTTTTCGTTTTCTGATTTCCTGGAACATACCAAACAACTATAATTACTGGGAGCCGTGTAAAGATGAAAACGGCAACGATATCACTTGGAAAAACTATTATGCTATGATGTTTGCCGATTCTACAGCATCCTGTTTTTACTGTCTTGACAACTGGGATTCTCTCTACAGAAAAACAAACCAATTTTGTAGATCACTTCATTCTTCTACATTAGATAAAGCGGTTATCGATGCGGTTTCCTCGACGATATCTGTGCTCAAATCTCCAACGGTTCTGCGTTTGGAGGACGGTACGTTCTATGGTTGGGAGGGTGTACACGAGCATGAGGGTTCCTGTGAAGGCACCTGTACTCACGTTTGGAGTTATGCATATGCTCTGTGCTTCCTTTTCCCGGAACTTGAACGCAGTCTACGTGATACGGAGATAAAATTCAATACCGATGAATACGGAAAAATGTCATTCAGAACCAAACTACCGCTCGGCAGATATCGCAGTAAGTTCCCTGCATGCGTTGATGGTCAGATGGCAACCATTATCAAGATCTACCGTGACTGGAAAATCACAGGTAATAACCGGTGGCTGCAAGACAATTGGGAAAAAATTAAAAGCATTCTGGAATTTGCATGGAGCGAATATAATCCTCACGAATGGGACAGGGACAGGGACGGTGTGCTGGAAGGCAGGCAACACCACACTCTCGATATGGAGCTTTTCGGACCGTCCTCCTGGTTACAGGGCATGTATCTGGCAGCGCTGAAGGCTGCTGCGGAAATAGCGGACTTTTTGGGCGATTTTGAAAAAAGAGACGAATACACACGTTTGTTTAAAAACGGATATAAATGGACAAGGGATAATCTCTTTAACGGCGAGTACTTCTTCCACGCCGTGCAGCTGGACAACAAGACTGTTATCGAGCATTTTGATTGTCCCGATTATTGGAACGATGAGAAAGGTCAGCTTAAATATCAGATCGGCGATGGCTGTGAAATTGACCAGATGCTCGGTCAGTGGCATGCAAATATTTGCGGTTTAGGAGATATCTTTGATAAGCAACAACGCCGCACAGCCTTACAAAGTATGATGAAAAACAACTTCAAAAAATCCCTGCGTGATGTGGCAAATGCGTGGCGAGTATTTGCTCTTAATGACGAAAGCGGTGCGGTTATTTGCAATTATCCCGAGGGTAGCAATAAACCTGTCATTCCCATTCCCTATTGTGATGAATGCATGACAGGCTTTGAATACTCGTTTGCGGGATTACTTATCAGTGACGGTTTTACCGAAGATGGGTTGGAAGTGGTTCGGTCAATTCGTGACCGATATGACGGAAAAAAACGAAATCCTTGGAATGAAATTGAATGCGGCAGCAACTATGCCCGCCCAATGGCAAGTTTTGCACTGTTGCCTATTTTCAGTGGGTTGGAGTTTAATTTACCCAAAAAGCAGATCGGATTTTCCCCCATTATTTCGGGAGAGTTTAAATGCTTGTGGAGCCTCGGCACCGGATGGGGTGATTTTATAAAAAACGAAAAGGAATATAAAATAGCAATTGCTGACGGTCATCTTGAGCTTGAAAGCATTGTTTTAGGCGACATACCCAATGTGAAATCTGTATATGCCGACGGCAAAAAAATTCCTTTCACCCAAAAATGCAGTCAAATTTCATTTGGTGGTATAAATATAAAAAAAGAATTGAGGATTGAAATATAATTTTGAAAAGAAACGGAATTTCCACCACACAGCTTGCAAGAATTTGCGGTGTATCACAAGGTACTGTTGACCGTGCACTGAACGGACGTAAGGGAATCAGTCAGAAAACGAAAGAAAAGATACTAACAGTTGCACAAGAATACGGCTATCGACCGAACATTCATGCCCGAAGTATTGCAGGTGGAAAATCTATGCTTATCGGTGTGGTCGTGTTCGACCTTAAAAATCAATATTTTTCCGATATCCTTACCGCCATTGAAAAAGAATGTACGGCCAAAGGCTATTCAACAATAGCGATGTTTACCAATAAAGATGAAAGAACGGAAATAGCGTGCATTGACAACTTATACCATATGTCGGTAGACGGCATCGTACTTTGCCCTATAAACAAAGGGGAAGAATATGAAAACTATCTTTCGTCATTAAATATGCCTATTGTGACCATCGGGAATAAGTTGGAAAAAATCCCCTACGTAGGGATAGATAATTGCTTATCTATGCGTGAAACAGTGGAGTATGTCATAAGCAATGGATACGACAAACTAATAGATGTAAAGCCTCATTTGACTGAAAATAATACTTTTGCTCAAACGGAACGGCTAAATACATTTTGTCATATGTGTGAAAAAAATAATGTGGAGTTTGCCGTCACAGAACTGTCACAGGCAGAAAAAGAAATAGATACAAACAGAAAAAATGCTTTTATATGTCCAACAGATATTTACGCTATAAAATTATTAAGCATCGCACAGCGGTACAATGCGGGTATTATAGGCTATGATAATATCCGCTTAATAGACGAATTAAATTTAACGCTGGATTCCGTTTCCTATGATATAGATCAGACAGCAAGGATACTGTCCGATTACATTATCGAAAATAAAAATGTTTCTGTTTTGGTTAAGCACACATTAATAAAACGAGGTTCGATCTGAGAAAACAGGGGTAAAGAGCGAAATTTCTCACTCTTTACCCCTATGTCTTTAGCTGTAGCGAGCATCGGATTTTGGCATCAAAATCCACAGAACAAAAATTGTGGCACAGTTCCTTACGGAAAGTGCCTCAAGAGGGGCTCTTTTTATTTTTTCCTTGACATTCCACCAAGGTGATAGTTTACACTGAAAATAGCTATAGGAAGGGAGGGATAGAGTGAAGATAAGTGATGTGGAAAAAATAACCGGCCTTACTGCCAAATCAATCCGCTTTTATGAGGATAAGGGGTTGGTCAGGGTATTGAAAAAAGAGAATGCCTATCGGGAATACGACGAGGATAGCGTAGAGCGTCTGAAGAAAATCAAGTTCTTCCGGGAGATTGGAATCAGCGTCTCGGAACTGAAATTGTATTTTAACCATGTGATTTCCGCGGAGGAAATGATCAACAAGCGAAGGCGTGAAATAGAGGCGGAGAACGTGACCTCCAAAAAGCAGTACCAAGACTGTATGGAATTATTGAATACGATTGCGGGATCAGAGGAGCAGCACGAAAGGACGGATGCGTATCCGATAATCATGAATCATGAAAAGGTCGCAATCGGCATTGATATCGGAACTACGACGATAAGCGCCGCGGTGGTGGGATTGGAACGAAAACGCGTGATTGAGACCTATACCATGCTTGGAGAAAGTGATCTGTCGGTTGCGGAACCGGACTTTCATGAGCAGAACGTGGACAAGATCATGGATAAGCTAATGCGAATTGCCGAATTTCTTACCAGTAGCTATCCTTGTACGGTCTCCATAGGTCTTACGGGGCAGATGCACGGTGTCGTCTGCGTTGATTCGAACGGCAGGGCAGTCTCGTCGCTTTATACCTGGCAGGATGAGCGTGCCGATCGGCGGATGAATGGGAAGGCAACCTATTGTGAACATTTGGAAGCGCTCACCGGAAAAAGAATGAATTCCGGTTTGGGTTTTGCAACCTTGTATTATAACAGAAAGCAGGGGCTTTTGCCGCCGGATGCGGTCACATTTTGTACGATAATGGACTATGCAGGGATGGTTCTAACAGGAAGAACAAGGCCGCTCATGCATGTCAGTAATGCAGCAAGTCTTGGATTCTTTGATATTTCCAGAGGCGAATTCGATCAGGAGAGTATCAGAAAACGGGTGATAAGGAGCATCCTAAGAGCGGAACGCTTACAGTATCCACACTTTTTTGCGGAACGCGCAAGGACCCTTGGCTGCGCGGCGGAATCTATGGAATTGACGAGGAGAATTTCACACCGGAGAATCTGGCGCTTGGGGTGATCCGCGGAATGGTGGATGAGCTTGCAGAAAATCGAAGCATCATGGAAAATGACGTGATTACCGGAGTAGTAGCCTCAGGCAATGCGGTACAGAAGAATTCTGTGCTGCAGCAGGTAATCGCCGATGCCTTTCAAGCCGAGGTTCAGATTCCGGCGGAGAGCGAAGAGGCAGCCTATGGGGCGGCTTTGTTCGGGGCCGTGAACGCGGGGGCGATTACACGGACACAGGGAAAAGAAATGATTCGATATAAAAATGAAAAAGAAGAGGAGAGAGGCTATGAGTCAGAACAAGGAGATTACATTATCGGGTTGAGCTTATGGTTAACGATGTCTGTGCGGATGAGGACTGGCCTTACGGGACGCACTGTCTGGATGGTGCAGTTTACACAGCGGGAGGAACGGAGTATACCGTCTCTGAGATAGAGAATCGGAAAGAGGAGGAGCCGGCTGTTCTGGGAGAATTCACAGACGCGGAAGGCTGGCGGCCCCAGGAGAACGTGTTCGTCGGTGACTGCATGCCGTATACCTGTGATGGCAGATATCATGTGCTGTACCTGAAGGACAGAAGGCATCACCGCAGTAAATGGTGCCTGGGTGCGCATCAGTGGAGCCATATATCGACGGATGATTTTAAACATTGGCAGATTCATCCTATGGCGGTGGAGATTGATGACCCTTCGGAAGGTTCTATCTGTACCGGCTCCTGGATTCGGGAAGGGGATACACACTACCTGTTCTATACAATACGTTCCTGCGATGGAACCCCGGCGAAGATCTGCCGGTCAATATCAAAGGACGGATATCATTTTGAAAAGGATCGGGCATTTGCATTCACACTGTCAGACACATACAAGGGTGTCAGCGCGAGAGATCCCAAACTGGTGTTGGATGCGCAGGGAAGGTATCATATGTTCCTTACCACCTCTTTGACGGAGAGCGGGGAGCTTTTGTTTGAAGAGTAGATGAGACATGTTTGCCAAGATTCTTCTGGACGCGGGGATGGATTGCCGGTATAATAGAAGATATTGTTGCGTTGCAGGAATGGAGGCTGTTGTGAAGATTACATTTGGAATTCTGGCGCATGTGGATGCCGGAAAGACGACATTTTCAGAGGAGATTTTATATCATACCGGCGTGTTAAAGCGTCCAGGGCGGGTGGATGAGCAGACGAGTCATCTCGATACGCACCCGATTGAACGAGCGCGCGGAATTACGATATACAGCGGACAGGCTTCTTTTGAGGCCGCGGGGAATACCTATTATCTCGTGGATACTCCGGGGCACGTGGATTTTTCTGCGGAAATGGAACGGGTGCTTGCTGTCCTGGATTATGCGGTGCTGGTTATCAGCGGAACGGACGGGGTGCAGAGTCATACGGAGACCGTGTTCGGATTGCTGCGTCAGTACGGGATACCGACCTTTTTGTTCGTGAATAAGATGGATCGGGATACGGCGGATAAGGAGCGGGTGCTTGCGGATATCCGAAAGAGATTGACCGGGAAGGCTGTCGATCTTTTGGGAATGTCAAAAGAGGTGCTTGCGGAGGAACTTGCGGCTGCGGATGAGGAGCTGATGGAGCGGTATCTGGAGGGAACGGCAGAAGAGGAGGAGTATCTTGCCGGGTTAAGAAGGCTGGTTAAGGCCGGCGAGCTAATGCCTGTGTTCTTTGGATCGGCTCTGTATGATAAGGGAATGGATGAATTTTTACAGGCTTTTTTTGCGATCGCGGTGACGGAGTATGAGAAGGAAAAGGACGGTGCGGCTCAAAGAGAGCAACGGACGGTTGGGAAGGAGAACGGTTCGGAGGAAAACCGGAAGGATTCGTTTTCCGGCCGCGTGTTCCAGATTCGTCATACGGAGCAAAAAGAGCGAATGACCTTTATTAAGCTGCTTTCCGGAAGTCTTAAGGTAAAGGAGTGTATCGGCGGGGAGAAGATAAATCAGATTCGAATCGTATCCGGTGACAGGCTGCTGCCTGCTGCCGAGATTCACGCAGGAGATCTTGCGGCGCTTATGGGGCCGGTGTCGTTATTGCCGGGCGAAGGAATCGGAAGCCTTTCGAATTCGGTCTCTTACCGGATGACGCCGATGCTGCGTGCCAGAGTCAATTATGATCGGGCGGTTCCGATTACGCAGGTATTGGAAGCATTTCGGATTCTGGAGGCGGAGGATCCGGCTCTTGCGGTGGATTGGGAGGAACAGCTGAAGGCGCTTCACATCGGAATCATGGGAAAGATTCAGCTGGAGATTGTAAAAGAGCTGATGCAGTCACGGTTTGGAATTGAAGTGTCCTTCGCACCGCCGGAGGTGCTGTACAGGGAAACGATTGTAAAAGAGGCGGTCGGGTGCGGACATTTTGAACCGCTCAGACATTACGCCGAGGTGATACTAAGGCTGGAGCCAGGAGAACGGGGCAGCGGAATTACCTTTGCAAGCGAGTGCCATGTGGATGTGCTGCCGTTAGGCTTTCAGAATCTAATTCGGACGCATGTCTTTGAAAAGATGCATAAGGGAGTGATGACCGGCTCACCGGCTGCGGATATTCGGGTTGTGCTGGTGAAAGGCCGGCATCATCTGAAGCATACCGAGGGAGGGGACTTCAGAGAGTCCGTGTATCGGGCAGTCAGGCAGGGGCTGATGCGCGCGAAGGAGCAGGGCGCGGTCGTGCTGCTGGAGCCATGGTATGAATATACGATCTCGGTGCCGCAGGACGCGGTTGGAAGGTTGCTTACGGATATCACGAAGCGCTCCGGAAGGTTTGACGCTCCGGAGACGCTTGGAGAACGCGTGGTTGTGAAGGGGAGAGGCCCGGTATCGGAGTTCGCCGATTACGCGGCGGAGCTTGCGGCGTATACGAAAGGGCTTGCTTCCGTCTCTCTGCTGCCCAGCGGGTATGAGGAGTGCCATAATGCGGAGGATGTGATTTCAGCAAGGAATTATAATCCGGACGGGGATACGGCAAATCCGTCCTGCTCGGTGTTCTGTGCGAAGGGGATTTCGTTCGTGGTGAATTGGGATAGGGCAGAGGAGTATATGCATTGTCTGAAGTAGGAAGAATGTCTGAAGTAGGAGAAGAAAGGAATTTCAAATTTTGTATGGAATATTCTCCCTGCATCTGATATAATAGGAGAAAACTCGTCCGCGGTAAAGAGAAGAATACGGACAAGACTGGAGGACCCATCATGAAGGAACTGAATAAAGATGCAAAGATCGAGACCAAGTGTCTCCACGCCGGCTACACACCGAAGAACGGCGATCCGAGAGTGCTTCCGATTGTGCAGAGCACAACCTATTGCTTTGATTCTACGGAGCACATCGCGGCATTATTTGATATGCCGACGGAGTGCATGTATTCGCGTTTTGCGAATCCGACCTGTGACGCGGTTGAGAAGAAGATTGCGGCGTTAGAGGGCGGCGTCGGCGCGATGCTGACTACAAGCGGACAGGCGGCTTCCCTGCTTTCGATTTTGAACCTGTGCGGTGCGGGAGACAGCTTTGTATCGGTGTCTACGATTTACGGCGGTACGGTGAATCTGTTCGGTGTGACATTAAAGAAGCTTGGTATCGAGTGTATCTGGGTTGACGCAGAGGCTTCTGAGGAGGAGATTCAGAAGGCGTTCAAGCCCAACACGAAGGCGGTATTCGGTGAGACGCTTGCGAATCCGGCGCTGACCGTATTTGATATTGAGAAATTTGCGGGAATTGCACATAAGAACGGGGTTCCGTTAATCGTGGATAATACCTTTGCAACTCCGATTCTGTGCCGTCCGTTCGAGTTCGGCGCAGATATCGTGGTGCATTCCACAACCAAGTACATGGACGGCCATGCGGTGCAGGGCGGCGGCGTTATCGTGGACAGCGGTAAGTTCGACTGGGCGGCGAGCGGTAAGTTCCCGGATTTCACCGAGCCGGATGAGAGCTATCATGGGGTTGTATATACCCGCGAATTAGGTCCGATGGCTTATATTATTAAGGCAAGAATGCAGCTGATGAGAGATTTCGGATGTTATCCGGCTGCGAATTCCGCGTTCCTGTTGAATCTTGGCCTTGAGACGCTTCCCGTTCGTATGAAGCAGTATTGCGAGAATGCGCTGATTATGGCGAAGTTCTTAGAGAGCTCCGATAAGGTGGCTTCGGTTAATTATCCGGGCCTTGAGAGCAATAAGTATCATGAGATGGCAAAGAAGTATCTGCCGCTCGGAACAAGCGGCGTTATCTCCTTCTCGATTAAGGGCGGAAGAGATACCGCGGTTAAGTTCATGGACAGCCTGACGCTTGCGTCGAATGTGGTACACGTTGCGGATATCAGAACCTGCGTGCTTCATCCCGCTTCGGCAACGCACAGACAGCTCACCGATGAGCAGCTGGTGGCAGCCGGTATCGACGGCGGTATGATCAGACTTTCGGTCGGGCTTGAGAATATCGAGGATATAATGGCGGATGTAAAGCAGGCGCTGGATAAGATTTGAATGAATGTGTTATAGTATTGTTTGACGGAGAATCCCATGACGCAGCAGTGGAGGCGGTTAATTTCGAACAGGTACCGAAGCGGTTTATGGGAGTTCCATATGTGTACGGATCTAATCTATAAAGAATAAGCAGACGGAAGGGCTGTTGTAAAACAGAATCGATATACACGAGGTTGGTTCCCTCGCCGATAGATGGGAACAACAATCGGGATCGATAGGTGTTCTACAACAGCCCTTTGAATGGTTCGTGTATGACACGAGCGGAGGGTTACGGATTATTGGATGTTTGGATGTAAATGATTGACGGATTTTTTATCTTTATGTTATAATAAAAACGAAACGTTTCTGTTTTGCATCAGAGGGGCGGCCTCCCCTGTCTTTGACGTGAGAACGGCCGATCATTTATTTTATAAAGGAGAGTATAAGCTATGCAAACGGAAAAGATCCGCGAAATCGTTGCCCGCGCCGACCTTCATTACGAAGGCGTCGCAAAGCGCAGTGAAGGCGGCCTTCCCCTGGGGAACGGCATTATGGCCTCCCTGGTGTGGACGTCCCCAACTGCCATCAAGCTGCAGGTGAATCGCTGCGATGTCTATGGAAATGACAGCTACACCAACAGCTTCCCGGACCGTCACATCGACTATGCCTATGGATGTGCGTTCGTTGATATTGATTTTGCCAATTTCGGCGATGATCTGTTTGGTGAGCAGACCAGACGGCACCTGGATCTGTATCGTGCGTCCGGTACGATACGCGGGGGGAATACCGAGACGACGTTTTTCGCCTGTGAGAATATGGACGCGTTCTGCTTTCATGTGCGCGACGATCGGCCTGCGCCGGAGAGTATCAGCATTCGGCTTAAGAACCTGCGCGACATGGAGGTGCGAACGGCCAGCCATGAGGCGGTGAGCAAGTTTGAGGTGATCGACGATGTGATGGTGCTGACACAGACCTTCACCGAAGACGATTACTATTGTTCCAGCGCTGTGGCGGTGAAAGTGGTGGGCAAGCCTGCTAAGATGCGCTTCAATAATGAGAATGGCGGAGCTTACATGGGAGTGCCCGGCCGTCATGTGATCGTGCTTGGAATGGAGACTGAGCGTGAGATGCGCCTGTGTGTGGAGCCAACACAGGGCGAGTTTGATATTTACATAACCAGCTATGCAACCTTCGACCGCACAAGAGATGTTCCGGAGACCGCGGCCGCGCTTGCGGTCCGCGCGGCGCTCATCGGAAGGCAGCAGCTGATGGAATATACGGAAAAGGTATGGGCTGATTTCTGGCAGAAGTCCTACATTGAACTGTGGGGCAGCGAAGAGGCCAAGATGGTGGAGGCGCACTACCAGTATTTTATGTATGTCATGGGTATCTGCTCCAAGAATGGCAAATATCCGCCCAATTACGGCGGAATGCTTTTACTGACCCGCGGGGACCCAAGGCTTTGGGGAGCCATGCAGTGGTGGAACAACCTGTCGCTTTATTATAATCCGATTATGGCTTCCGGCCATTACGAGCTGGTAATGCCGTACCTATCGCATTACAATCTGATGCGCGATCGCCTTGAGGCGTATGCCAGACAGCAGTGGGACAGCGAAGGATTGTTCATTCCGGAGACGATGGGCTTTGACGGCCCTGAGATCCTCGATGACGAGCTGGCAAAGGAGATGAGCGATCTCATGCTGGAGCGCAAGCCCTGGAGTGAAAAGAGCGAGCGGTTCTGGAAGACGGCGCTTAAGAAACGCCCGCATGAGGCACGCTGGAACTTTATCGGCATCAAGACCTGGGAAAAGGGCGAGCTGACCGTTAAGGATCGCGGCCTGTATGCGGCTGTTACCCATATGATGGGAAGCCAGGTCGGTGTTGCCTATACGTACTGGGAATATTACCAGTACAGCGGCGATAAGACCTATCTGAAGGAATATGGGTATCCAATCATCAGCGGTATCGCCGAATTCTTCCGGACCTATCCCAATGTCCGCATGGATGACGACGGAAAGTATCACATCTATGGCACTAATTGCGGCGAGAACTATTACGGCTCCAAGGATTCCATGGAGTCCATTCTGGCGATGCACGTCATCTTCCCGATGGCGATTGAGGCGGCAAAGGTGTTGGGGGTTGATGAAGACAAGGCGGCGCTGTGGGCGGACAGGTACGCGAAGCTGGCGCCTCTGCCTACGACCGCACATCCGGAGTTCAGCAACCCCCATTTTGATAAGACAAAACCGGTCTGGATCAATGCGGTTGGCAGCTATGTCATCAGCGAGCACGACAGAACCGATCATGTGATTGCAAGTATGTTCCGGAATCCGGCCGGCTTCTGCGAGATGTGTACGGCTGAGACGAGGTACACCGATCCGGAGCTGTATGAAGCCGGTCAGCGCTGGATGGATCTGACCCTTGAGAACCATTCTTTACTGAGCCGTAAGCTGGTAAGCGAGATGTCAAGCGCCGGGCGCGTGCTGGCACACCTTGGCAGAGCGGAAGAGATGGCCGTTCAGATCGTCAATCAGCTTAATTGTATCAATGCCGACCGCGAATATTGCTCCTACAGCGATAATGGACGCGTGCCGGTATTTGAGAACCGCCTGACCTCGCGCGAGGGGGTCAACGCAATGAGCGCACAGCGCCTTGGCAACTGCGCCGCCGCGCTGCAAAGAGCCCTCCTGCAATCCGGAGGAGGAAGCGCATGGCTGCCCGGAGTCATCAACCTGTTCCCGGCAATGCCCAAAGAATGGAACGCACGCTTCCGTCTGTTCGCAAAGGGAGGCTTCCGGGTGGAGAGCTCCTGTATCGACGGACAGATCGGCGAGACTGCGATCTACAGCGAGCTTGGCGAGACGCTGCGAATCCGCTGCCCGTTTGAAAAAGGCATGATGGTTCGGGTCAACGGTGAAAAGGGCGTTGAGGTCAAGAATGCCGGTACTCTGTATGAGATCGCTACTAATAAGGGGGATGAGATCCGAATTACCGGACTGTAGGAAAAGAAAGAATCCCAGGGGAAAAGAGGAAGGAACACTCCCGCACCTCTTACCCATATATCCAGAAAACCCCCAAAAGTCACATATTTCCACCTTCCGCCCAAAAGAAGAGAGGGGTATAATGTGCGTATAGGGCGGAGTCAGACCAGGCAGACGGTGCTCTGACAAGTTAACTTGATCAGAGCACCGTCTGCCTGGTCTGAAGGAGCGAAGCGACCCTGGGAAACCGAAGGTTTTCCAGGGACTCCGCCCGTTGGGGGCGGTACCCAGAGCGAAAGGAACCATGGACACAATAACATATGGGAGGTTCAACATGATAACAGTAAAACATGCAACGACAAAGAAGCGATTCGGCGACTCGATTTTTAAGAGCATCGCGGTCGGCCGCGCATATGAGCTGCTTCGGCATGACTTAATGGAGCATTTAAAGGAGATTCAAAGCGAGCTGCACTTTCAATATTGCAGATTCCATGGACTCTTCAATGAAGAGATGGCGATCGTGCGCAGGCTCCCGGACGGATCGATTGCATATCAGTGGCACTACATTGATAAGATGACCGATAATCTGCTGTCCGTGGGACTCAAGCCGTTCTTTGAGCTCGGCGATATGCCGGATGAGCTGGTATCGGGAGATACGCACGCGTGCTACTGGAATATGAATACGAGCGAGCCGAAGGACTATGCGGAATGGGGCGCGTTAGTGGGAAATTTTGTCAGCCATTTGGTTGACCGGTACGGACTGGACGAGGTGCGGACCTGGTATTTTGAAGTGTGGAATGAGCCGAATCTGAAGGGCTTCTGGCAGGCCGGAATGGAGGCATATTATAAGTTCTATCAGTATGCCGCAGAGGCGGTGAAGCGGGTTGATACCGGAATCCGGGTAGGAGGACCTGCGACCGCGGGCGGCGATTATGTCGCAGAACTGATTGCGTTCTGTTCATCCAATCAAGTTCCTCTTGACTTTATTACCACACATGCCTATCCGATTGGAGAATATTGCGAATATAAGGAAAGAGTTGGTTCGCCTTATGAGCTGGGCGAGTATTTTGTAGGAAGATTCAAAGAGGTAAAAGAGGCCGTGCAGAAATCAAGCATGCCGGATCTGGAGATTCACTGGACGGAATGGAACACGCAGTCGGGCAATTCCTCAAAGAATATTTCGTGGACCTGCAATCCGACGGTGGACCTGCATTTCGGAGGCGCGTGCGTGGTAAGAAATATGCTCGGAGTCAGGGATATCTGTGATTCCGCCGCCTATTGGGTGGCGAGCGATATCTTCGAAGAAGCGGGAATGCCGCACAGTGTATTTTCCTGTACATACGGGCTGGTAAATATCCACGGAATCAAGAAATCGACCTATAACGCATATAAGCTGTTAAGAAAGCTGCGAGGCTATGAAATGGACTGTGAACGTGGAGAGGCTTATCCGTTGGGATGCGGTCTTGCTGCTGTGGAGGAGAACGGTGTGGTAAGAGTGCTCGCCTATAACCAGCAGCTTTTGGAGATTAAGGAGCAGCCTGACTGGAACGAGAATCTGGAGATCCAAATGCCGGACGGCGAGTACGTGATTACGGCCGCGAAGATTGCAAAGGGGCAGGGAAGCTGTTATGAGATATGGCGTGAGATGGGAACGCCGCAGAACCTTTCAAAGACCCAGGAGGAGCTTTTGCGCTTCTGCAGCATGATGAAGTATGAATATCAGCTGACATCGGCCGAAAATGGGGTGTTGAAGACCGGCTTCCGGTTAAAGGCCGACGAAGTGATCTATCTGGAGATTCAGAAGAAGGATATTCCGGCACTTCCGAGAAAGATGTCGGATTCGTTCATGAAGCAGTGGAATGCGGCACTGATGCTGGCGGAGAAATAATCGCTTCCCGAAAGTGTGCGGGTGCTTTCCGTGCGGAAAGCGGTCACGTACGTCTCATGGACCGAAGAAATTGTAAGCTTGGATTTCGACTTTCGGCGTCATACAGAAAATTCCTCTTGCATATACTGTACAGACGGCGGTATTTCGTACATATATGCAGGAGGAGTTTTGAATGCTGATGAATGCTGAGTCTGCTCAGACGGTGAATTGGCCGGGCTGTCCGTCCACGGCAGAACGTGGTTCGGGCAGACAGGAATTTGAACATCTCCTGCGGGAACGGAGGTTGTATGGATAATTCGGGTTCTTTGGGATATAACGTATACAAAGACATTAACGCACGAACGAAGGGAGAAATCTATATCGGAGTTGTCGGACCGGTGCGCACCGGCAAATCCACATTTATCAAGCGGTTCATGGATCTTTTGGTAATTCCGAATATCGAGGATGCGCATGTGAAGGAACGCACGGTGGATGAGCTGCCGCAGTCGGCAGCAGGAAAGACCATTATGACGACCGAGCCCAAATTCATTCCGAAGGAGGCGGCAAAGATTACGCTTCCGGATGAGACAGAGGTGAAGATTCGGCTGATTGACTGCGTTGGTTATATGGTTGACGGGGCGGCGGGGCATGTGGAGAATGGGCAGGAGCGTCTGGTAAAGACGCCGTGGTTCGACCATGAGATTCCGTTCACGCAGGCCGCGGAGATAGGAACGAGAAAGGTGATCAATGATCATTCGACGATCGGCGTTGTGATTACAGCGGACGGAAGCTTCGGCGACCTGGAGAGGGCAGCGTATCAGGCGCCGGAGGAACGCACGATTCAGGAGTTAAAGAAGCTTGGAAAGCCGTTCATTGTACTCTTAAATACCGCAAAGCCTTATTCGGAGGAGACAAGGGTGCTGGCCGCGGAGATCTCGGAAAAGAACGGGGTATCGGTGCTTCCGGTCAACTGTGAGCAGTTGAAGAAAGAGGATATTACCCGGATTATGGAGCAGATTCTATCGGTATTTCCGGTGGCGGAGCTGGATTTCTTTATTCCGAAATGGGCGGAGATGCTGCCGAACGATCATTATCTGAAGGCGGATTTGATTGCAGCAGTTAAGAATCTGATGAAGCAGATTCGCCTGATGAAGGATATCAGAGGTCCGATCCTTCCGGTCGAATCCAAGTATGTGGAGGATTTTAAGGTTGACTCGATTAACCGGGAGAACGGTAATGTCCGGATTCAGGCGCGCATCCCGGATCAGTATTATTATGATATTATCAGCGATATGATTGGAATGCCGGTGGAGGGCGAATATCAGTTCTTATCCACGTTAAAGGAGCTTGCCGGAAAACGGCAGGAGTATGAGAAGGTTGGGGCAGCCTGCGAACAGGTACAGTATAAGGGCTACGGTGTCGTAACGCCGATGCGGGATGAAATCTCGATTGCGGAGCCGGAGATTATTAAGCATGGCGCGAAGTTCGGTGTGAAGATTCATGCGAGCGCGCCGTCCGTTCATATGATTCGAGCCAATATTGAGACAGAGATCGCACCGATCGTCGGAAGCGAGGAACAGGCGAAGGATCTGGTGGAGTACATCAAGGCACAGACCAGGGAGGATCCGGACGGAATCTGGGACACCAATATCTTCGGAAAGACAATCGGGCAGCTTGTGGACGACGGAATCGGCGCAAAGATCGGGAAGATGACCGACGAGAGCCAGGTAAAGCTGCAGGATACGATGCAGAAGATTATTAACGACAGCAACGGCGGACTGATCTGTATTATAATTTAGAGCAAAATGCTTGCCAGCCGATGGAAAGTGTGATATTTTAGGAATGAAAAAGTCTGCATAAGACAGGACAAATGAGAAAGGCAGGGATACTGATATGAAATATTTTGAAACGTATCGTTCCAACACGTATGCCGGAAGCGGCAATCAGTACATCTTTTCTGCGGAGGAGAAACGTGTCGGAAGAATCTTTTACAAGATTGCGAATGGAGGAAGTTTCTCGTATTCGTTTTTGTTCTCGAATACGGTTGACAGTACATTTTCGAACGGAGCGGTCAGCCATAAGAATCTGATCTGTGATGAGTGGCAGATTCTGGGAGTCAGAGTCGGAAGATGTGCTGAGATTGAGCGGAGAACCTTCCAGATGACGGACGAGAAGGAATATCCGGAGATTGTGATGGGGGAAGATGCGTCAGAGGCGGATATCGCAGTTGGCGACTTTAAAGAGGTAACATTCTGCGGTGAAAAGCAGAAGCTGGTTCATCCGGGAGAGATGTTCGCATCCGATCCGGTATGTCTTACTCTAAATGCCGGCGAGTATCTGTGCCTTGAGATTGCGTTTCAGGGCTCCATGATTCCCTCACACGAGGAAAGTATCATTCCCTGTTTTGTAAAGACGGGAGAGAAGTGGACGTTTTCGAAAAAGATGCCGTACGCATCGATGGTCGGCTGTGATCGGAAGGTGGATGTAAGAGTTGGATATATCGGAGATTCCATCACACAGGGAATCGGAACTGCGATCAATTCTTATGCACACTGGAATGCCAGGGTATCCGAAAAGCTGGGAGAACGCTACGCGTTCTGGAATCTCGGCCTTGGTTACGGAAGAGCGGAGGATGCGGCGAGCGACGGTGCTTGGCTTTTTAAGGCGAAACAGAATGATGTAGTTGTTGTATGCTTTGGTGTGAATGATCTTCATCAGGGCAATTCGGAGGAGCAGATTAAGAAATACCTGCTTTCCATCGTTACCTATCTGAAGAAGGCGGGCGTAAAGGTTCTGGTTCAGACGATTCCGCCGTTTGATTACCAGGGCGCTCACATTCAGATGTGGAAGAATATTAATGAGTATATTCGGAATGACCTTGCCGGCGTGGCCGACGCGGTCTTTGACGTGGTTCCGGTGCTTGGAAAGGGAGGCGAGGAAAGCCACCGCGCAAGATACGGCGGACATCCGAATGCGGAGGGCTGTGAGGCCTGGGCGGAAGCGCTGTATCCGGTGCTGAAGGAACTGATTGAGCGCTGATGGGAATTGCTCAAGGGCGGCGGTGGAAATTGCGTGCGAAGTCTCTGTGAAGTCCCCTGGATTCACCGGGTGTCGTTCAAGGAAAGAACTTAGGAATAATAAAATTTTATAAATTTGTTACAAAATCCCGTATGTTTTTAAAGAAATCTTTTGAAAATATACGGGATTTTTACGGTCAAATGGTAGTCATTGGAAGTCTTTTGCTTTTTTAAACAAATTTTTAAAAAAATGCTGACACATTATTGACAAAACTTAACGGTGTTGGTATAATACGAAATTAATAAAGTTAATATTTTTGTAACATATTTAAATGAAATGTAAGGTTTGTAGTGTAAGAAGAGATTCGGAGGTTACTCATGACAAAGGTATTTTGGAGAGCAGCGATTTTGGGTTTTGTAGGCGCAGCGGCAATTTGTCTCAGAGCGGTTCCGGCAGCGGCGGAGACGGTGGACGGAGAGAATTCGATTGGTGGAATCACCGTCGCAATTAACAATTATTATGATCAGATTGATGATTCGGAGGAAGAAGTAGATACAACAGAGCTGTTGTCCATGGAGATTGTAATCCCGGAGAATATCGCGATTGCGAACGTGGACAAGCATTTGAATATTCGTAAGGAGGCCACGACAAGCAGTGCGATCGTCGGAATTCTGCCGAAGAACGCGTATTGTATCGTAGAGAGCGTGTCGGATGGCTGGGCGAAGATTACATCCGGTAAGGTATCCGGTTATGCGTCAACGGAATATTTATATATGGGAGAAGAGGCTGTTGCGAAGGCAAAAGAGGTGGGAAGTGTTGTTGCACGTGTGCAGGGAACCGGTCTGAGAGTCAGACTGGAGCCGAGTACCGAAGCGGCGATTCTGACACAGGTAAGCACCGGTGAGGAGCTTGAGGTTCTCGATGATATGATCGTGAACAAGAATGACCCGGTTGCAAAGACCTGGGTTCAGGTTCAGTTAGACGGTAACACAACCGGTTATGTGGCATCGGAGTATGTGGAGATTACATATTCGTGGCCGACAGCAACGGAGGCCAAGGAGCTGGATTCAAGCGTATCGTCGCTGCGTTCCAGAATGGTTAGCTTTGCGAAGCAGTATGTTGGTCTGAAGTATGTATGGGGCGGTACCAGCCTGACGACTGGTGCGGATTGTTCCGGTTTCGTCCTTGCAATTTATAAGCAGTTCGGTATTACGGGACTGCCCAGAGTGTCCAGGGATATTGCAAAGTCTTCCAAGGGGACTGTAATTAGTCTTTCGGAGGCTAAGCCGGGCGACCTGGTGTTCTATGGCGTAACTTCGACGGGGTATATTGATCATGTGGCGATGTATATCGGTAATGGTCAGGTGATTCATGCGAGCGGCCGAAAGACGGGTGTTAAGATTTCGGCGGTCGGCTATCGGACACCGCTGAAGGTAGTGCGTTTTATTAACGATTGATTGTCCTTTGGGGGGAAGACTCAATAAGTTGAGCCTTCCCCCTTTAAAACGCCTTTAAAACGCTTTTGGTTGTTTGGAGTTGATTCTTGACATCTTAAGAGTTCCTAATTATAATGTAAGAAGCCCCTTTTATGGGGCTTTTTGGTGTAGGAGGGGTCGGGAGAATTGAGAAGTGGGGGAGAGGGAACGGAAAGGGGTTCCGATATATTTGAGGTGGTTCGTGATGTGGTTTGAGAGGAAGGATGAGAGGTATGCCGCAGAGTGCGATTAATGTTTTGATTACTGTGATTTCGGTTGTTGTGATGCTCGTTGTGAAGAGTTTGTATGATGCCAAGACCCAGAAGAGGAAGCTTCGGGGGAGGGTGATGAGACGTTGGGGAGAGGTTCCGGAGGAGGAGTATACGCAGGAGAAGTATGATTCGATTCAGTTTTTTTATCGTGTGAAGGCGAAGAGAGAACGGGATGTGGATGATATTACCTGGAATGATCTGGCAATGGATCAGGTGTATATGTTGATGAATAATACTTGCTCGGCGATTGGCGAGGAGTATTTGTATGCGGTGTTAAGGCGGCCGGTTACGGATGAGAAGGTTTTGGCGGAGCGGAATCGGTTGATGGAGTTTTTCGCGGAGAATGAGGAGAAGAGACTGGATCTGCAGGTCGAGCTTGCCTGTATGGGGAAGATGAAGCGGATCTCGGTGTATGAGTATATGAACCGGCTGAATGCGATTCCCGAAGAGTCCAATGTGCCGCATGTGATGATGGCGATTTGTATGGCGACGGGGCTTGGAATGTGTCTGTTCTCTCCGGGGATTGGCGTGATGGTTTCGCTGGTGGTCGCGATTTATAATGTTGTGATGTATAATAAGCGCAAGCGTGTGATTGAGCCGTATTTTGAAGTAGTGTCGTATATTATCCGGCTTTTGGAGGCAGTGAAGGGAATTCCGAAGCTTGAGATTCCGGAGATTGCGGAGTATTCGGAGACGCTTTTGAAGGCGGGGAAGACGTTCCAGGGATTCCGCAGAGGAGCGTCGGTTGTTGCGCCGAAGAAGGCGACCGGCGATATGATGGATGTGTTCGTGGATTATCTGCGGGTGCTGTTCCATGTGGATCTGATTAAGTTTAACCGGATGCTGGCGCAGCTGAAGAATAATGAGAAGGAGCTGAATCGGATTTACGAGACGATTGGAATTCTGGATTCGATGCTTGCGGCGGCTTCGTTCCGTGAGATGACGAAGGATTGGTGTCTTCCAGAGCTGGTGCATGAGAAGAAGCCGTTCCTGGAGGCGGAGAATGTGTATCATCCGATGCTTGAGGAGCCGGTAAAGAATTCGCTCAGGGAGAACCGCTGTGTGCTGATTACCGGATCGAATGCTTCCGGTAAGTCGACGTTTATTAAGACGCTTGCAATTAATGCGATTCTGGCGCAGACGATTTTTACCGCGCTGGCGGATCGGTATCGTTCCTGCTATTTTAAGGTGGCTTCTTCGATGGCGTTAAAAGATGATATTGAGAATCATGAGAGTTATTATATTGTGGAGATTAAGTCGTTAAAGAGGATCCTGGATGGGCTTAGAGAGGAGCTTCCGACTCTTTGCTTTGTGGACGAGGTGCTGCGTGGAACGAATACGCTTGAGCGTATCGCGGCTTCGTCACAGATTCTGGATGGATTTTCAAAGGCGGGTGCGATGTGCTTCGCAGCGACGCATGATATTGAGCTGACGCATATTCTGGAAAAGGAGTATTCGAATTATCATTTCCAGGAGCAGGTGACGGAGGATTCGATTCTGTTCGATTATAAGCTGTATGAGGGCCGGGCGGTTTCGCGCAATGCGATTAAGCTGCTTGGTATGATGGGGTATTCGGAGCAGATTATCAGCCGGGCCAATGAGGCGGCTTCGCATTTCCTTGAAGCCGGTGAGTGGAATGCGGTTGAGTAGATGACTGACGGAGTGACAGGACGAGAAAGGGGATGGTTAGTATATGAAGGTTACGATATATACGGACGGTTCTGCACGGGGGAACCCGGACGGACCGGGAGGGTTTGGTACGATTTTGTCCTATGTGGATACGAAGGGGCTCGAGCATGTCAGGGAGATCTCGGCGGGGTATCGGAGAACAACGAATAATCGGATGGAGCTGATGGCGGCGATTGCGGGGCTGGAGGCGCTGAACCGTCCCTGTGAGGTGACGCTGTATTCGGATTCGCAGTATCTGATTAAGGCGTTTAATGAGCACTGGATTGACGGCTGGATTCGGAAGGGCTGGAAACGCGGCGCGAATGAGCCGGTGAAGAATGTGGATCTGTGGAAACGACTGCTTGCCGCGAAGGAGCCGCATGCGGTTACGTTCGTGTGGGTGAAAGGGCATAACGGGCATCCGCAGAATGAACGGTGCGATGAGCTTGCAACTTCGGCGGCGGATGGGACGAATCTCAGAATTGATACCGGGCTGGAATCTTAGAGGACGTGGAGAACCTCGGTTAGAGTGCAAAAGTAAAGGTGGTTAAAGGGATGAATGTGGCAGAATTGACTCCGATGATGCAGCAGTACATGGAGGTTAAGAATCAGTATAAGGATTGTATCTTGTTTTACAGGCTCGGAGATTTTTATGAGATGTTCTTTGAGGATGCGAAGATTGTCTCAAAGGAGCTTGAGCTTACGCTGACCGGAAAAAGCTGCGGATTAGAGGAGAGGGCGCATATGTGCGGAGTTCCCTATCATGCGGTGGAGGGGTATCTGAGCCGCCTGGTAGAGAAGGGCTATCGGGTTGCGATCTGTGAGCAGATGGAGGATCCGAAGTTTGTAAAGGGCCTGGTCAAGCGAGAGGTAATTCGAATTGTAACGCCGGGTACGAATCTGAATACCCAGGTGCTGGATGAGACAAAGAATAATTATCTGCTTGGTATCTTTTATTCGGAGTCCGGGTGCGGATTGTCGGCTGTGGATATTACGACGGGCGATTATTATGTAACCGAGGTGGACAGCGAACGCCGGATTCTGGATGAGATTAATAAATACAGTCCGTCCGAGATTATCTGCAACGCCGCATTTTTGGAATGCGGGATCGATATTGAGGATGTGAAGAGCAGGCTGTCCATCTTTGTAAGGGAGATCCCGGAGTGGCAGTTTGAACGGGAGCTGTGCGAGAGGAGCCTGAAGGAGCATTTTGGCGTTGCTGCGCTGGATGGGCTTGGACTTAAGGATTATCCGGCCGGAACGATTGCAGCCGGTGTGATTATGCAGTATTTGTATGAGACGCAGAAGAATACGCTGCCGCATCTGACGCATATCACCCCTTATGTGACGACACGGTTCATGGTGCTTGACAGCTCGACCAGACGGAATCTGGAGCTTGCCGAGACGCTGAGAGAAAAGACGAAGCGCGGGTCGCTTTTGTGGGTGCTTGATAAGACGAAGACCGCGATGGGAGCGAGACTTTTGCGCAGCTATGTGGAGCAGCCGCTCGTGGAGAAGGCGGAGATTATTCAAAGGCTTGACGCGGTGCAGGAATTGACGGAGAACGCAATTACGAGGGAGGAGTTCAGAGAGTATCTGAACTCGATCTATGATCTGGAGCGCCTGATGGGGCGCATCAGCTATAAGACGGCCAATCCCAGGGATTTGACCGCGTTTGCCTCCTCCCTTTCCATGCTTCCCTCGATTAAATATTTGCTTGCCGGATTTGACGCGGCATTACTCCGGGAGATCGATGCGGAGATGGATGCGCTTGCCGATCTGGAAGAGCTGATAACGACGGCGATTGAAGAGGAGCCTCCGATCAGCGTCAGAGAGGGAGGCATGATTAAGACTGGTTTCAACGCGGAGGTGGACAGACTCAGAAGTGCGAAGACGGAAGGAAAGACCTGGCTTGCCGAGTTGGAGGCAAAGGAAAAGGAGAAGACCGGAATTAAGAATCTGCGAATTAAGTTCAACCGGGTATTTGGATATTATCTGGAGGTTACGAATTCGTTCAAGAATATGGTTCCGGATAACTGGATCCGCAAGCAGACGCTGACGAATGCGGAGCGGTATACGACTCCGGAGTTAAAGGAGTTGGAGGATGTTATTCTGGGAGCGGAGGATAAGCTGTTCTCACTCGAATATGATCTGTTTTGCGAGGTGCGCGATAAGATTGCGGATGAGGTAACGCGAATTCAGAAGACCGCAAAGGCGATTGCGAAGCTGGATGTGTATGCTTCCCTCGCGTATGTGGCGGAGCGGCTGCATTATGTGCGCCCGGAGATAAATGAGAATGGTGTGATTCGAATTCAGAACGGAAGGCATCCGGTGGTCGAGCAGATGATTCCGAATGACATGTTCGTTGCAAACGACACCTATCTGGATAATGAAGATAACCGGATTTCGATTATTACGGGCCCGAATATGGCGGGTAAATCCACTTATATGCGGCAGACCGCTCTGATTGTTCTGATGGCCCAGCTTGGAAGCTTTGTTCCGGCCGAGAGTGCCGATATCGGCATCGTGGATCGTATCTTTACGAGAGTCGGCGCGTCGGATGATCTGGCTTCGGGTCAGAGTACCTTTATGGTGGAGATGACCGAGGTCGCGAATATCCTGCGGAATGCAACCAGGAACAGTCTGCTGATTCTGGATGAGATTGGACGCGGAACCAGTACCTTTGACGGACTTTCGATTGCGTGGGCGGTTGTGGAGCATATCAGTAATGTGGAGCTGCTCGGAGCAAAGACCTTATTTGCGACGCATTACCATGAGCTGACCGAGCTTGAGGGTAAGCTTCCGGCCGTTAATAATTATTGTATCGCGGTGAAGGAACAGGGGGACGATATCGTATTCCTTCGCAAAATCGTGCGCGGCGGAGCGGATAAGAGCTACGGAATCCAGGTTGCAAGACTTGCCGGAGTTCCGGAATCCGTGCTTACCCGTGCGAAGGAGATCGTGGAGAAATTAATCGAGACGGATATTACGGAGAAGGCAAGGCAGATTGCCGGAGGCGCGAAGGGAGCAGCTGAATGTGCCGGGACGGAATATGGCAAGCCGAATGCGGAATCGTCAGAGCTTCTCCGCGAGAAGGAGCCGGAGCTTTCATCCGGTAAGAAAAAGAAGAAGCCGGCCGAGGATCCGGGGCAGCTTTCCTTCTTTGCCCCGTTTGACTATGAAGAGGTAATCGAGACACTTAAGAACGTGGATCTGTCCCGCATGCGTCCGATCGAGGCGCTGAATCTGTTGGACGAGCTGCAGATGAAATGCAGGTCGTGAGGCAACATTGAATTCATAAAAAGATTTTGCGGAAAAAGGAGAAAATAATGATGCAGCTAGTATTAAATCCGATCTTTACCTCCCATATGGTATTACAGGCAGATGCGCCTATTCGGGTATTTGGTACCGGAACGGGAACGGTCAACAGTGAGACCGATAATATTCATCCGCCGACCAAATCGCGTTTCGCGGAACAGATTGTACAGGTACTGATGAAATAAGTGCATTTGCGCATATAAGAGGATCCGGCGGCTTAAAGAGCGGTATCTGCCGGGAATGGAGGTGTGTTATGGCTGTTATTAACCGGTTGGACCAGGAGACAATTAATCAGATTGCCGCCGGCGAGGTGGTAGAACGTCCGGCTTCTGTCGTGAAGGAGCTGTTAGAGAATTCCGTGGACGCGGGTGCGACAGCCGTGACGGTGGAGGTAAAAGAGGGCGGAATCGGAATGATCCGCATTACGGATAACGGGTCCGGAATCGAGCAGGATCAGATTCGGATTGCATTTTTGCGTCATACGACGAGTAAGATTCAGAACGCGTCCGATTTGCTTTCCTTAAAGAGCCTTGGGTTCCGCGGAGAGGCGTTATCGAGTATTTGCGCGGTATCGCAGGTGGAGCTTCTGACCAAGACGCGCTCCGCGCTTTCGGGGAGCCGGTATCTGATTGAGGGAGGACAGGAAAAGGCGCTTCAGGACATCGGGTGCCCGGACGGAACGACCTTTTTGATCCGCAATCTGTTCTACAATACCCCTGCGAGGCGAAAGTTCTTAAAGTCTCCGATGACGGAGGCCGGGTATATCAATGATCTCGTGGAGCGAATTGCCGTATCGCATCCGGAGGTCTCCTTTAAGTTCATTAATAACGGCAAGCTTTTGGTGCATACCTCGGGCAACCGGAATCTGAAGGATATTCTGTATCATATATACGGTCGGGATATCGCGGCGCAGTTGGTTGAGGTACAGTATGAGGAGGGCGGCGTTGCGGTTACGGGGTATGCGGCAAAGCCCGTGGTATCGAGAGGCAATCGTAATTACGAGAATTATTATATTAACGGGCGCTATATTAAGAGCTCGGTGCTTACGCGCGCCATTGAGGATGCCTATAAGCCTTATACGATGACGCATAAATACCCGTTCACGGCGCTGCATTATACGATGGATACGGCGTCTTTGGATGTTAATGTACACCCGACCAAGATGGAGGTTCGCTTCGGTGATCCGGATCTGATGTACCGGGTGACTTCAAAGGCTCTCGCACAGGCTCTTTCGGGTAAATCCATGATTCCGCATGCCGTGATCGGCACGAATAAAAATACCGGAAAAGTGGAGAAATCGGAGAGAGCCGGACTGGCAGCGGATGTTCCGGAGCCGTTCGAGAAGAAGAGGCTGGAACGGGAGAGGGAGGCGGCACGCGTGGAATTTTGCAGGAAGCCGGTGCCGGCGGCTGCAAAAGATACGGAGATCGGTTCCCTTCATGATATGGCCGCCTTTCCGCATCCTCATTTTGAAGAGCTTGTGAGGGAACGTGCGGAGTATGGCCGAAAGTCCCCGAACGAGGGAAGCGGGGAGAACAAAGGCAGCGCGGTGTCCGCACCGGATTCTGTGCCGGTCACGCCGGAGGGAAGGCAGTCAAAGCTGCTGAATTGGAGGAGAGAGGCAGCAGAGAAAGCCCGGCAGCAGGAAGAAAAGCGGGCGGCAGCGGAGGAAAAGCAGACAGCAGCAGAGGAAAAGCAGCCGGCAGCAGAAAAAAAGAACATCCAGACGAAGCAGCTTAGCCTGTTCGGAGACGGTGAGAGAACGCAGGCTCCCGTACAGGGCGGGGATTACCGGATTATCGGCCAGCTGTTCTCCACATACTGGTTGGTGGAGATTGCAGACGAGCTGTATATTATCGACCAGCACGCGGCTCATGAGAAGATTTTGTATGAGCGGACGATGAAGACGATCGAGAAGAAGGAATTCCTTTCGCAGATTGTGAGTCCTCCGATTATTATGACGCTAACGCTTCGCGAAGAGGCAGCTCTCAAAGAGCACATGGACATTCTGCAGAGGATTGGATTCGAGATCGAACCGTTCGGCGGCCGGGAATATTCGGTTACCGCGGTTCCTGCGGATCAGTTCGGCATTGCAGGAGAGGCGCTGCTTCGAGAGCTGATTGACTCTCTGGTAGAGGAATCCTTAAAAGGGCCGGCGGATATTGTACTGGAAAAGATTGCGTCGCTTTCCTGCAAGGCCGCGGTTAAGGGCAATCATACCCTAAGCGAGGAGGAGGCAAGAGCGCTGATTGCAGATTTGCTTACACTCGAGAATCCCTATCACTGTCCGCACGGAAGACCGATCATCATATCCATGAGCAAATATGAGATCGAAAAGAAATTCAAGCGAATTGTGTAAAGATTCGATTGGTTTCCATAAATAAAATATGAAAACCGGAGAAAAGGAAAATACTTGACAGCAGAAGAAGTTTACATAACAAAAATATGCAAACTAAAAAGCAGCGATATGGAACAGCCCAAAAAAGCTTACATAATAAAAATATGTAAACTATAGGTAAACTACAGCATGAAAATGATAGGAACGCTCAGATTTAAGAACAGATATATTTTCAGTCAGGAGGTGTGCCCATGAAACGGCCGCTGATTATCTTAACAGGTCCGACCGCGGTCGGAAAAACGAGTCTTTCCATCCGGCTTGCGAAGGCGGTGGGGGCGGATATTATTTCGGCCGATTCGATGCAGGTCTACCGGGGCATGGATATCGGAACCGCAAAGATCCGCCCGGAAGAGATGGAGGGCGTTACCCATTATCTGATTGATGAAATCGAGCCGGATGAGGAATTCCACGTGGTTCGGTTTCAGGAGCTTGCAAAGCAGTATATGGAGAAGATATATGAAGCAGGAAGGATTCCGCTAATTGTCGGAGGAACGGGCTTTTATATTCAGTCCGTTCTGTATGAAATCGCATTTACGGAGCATGAGGCGGATGAGAAGCTCAGAAGCCGCCTTGCTGCGATTGCCGAGGAAAAGGGCGCGGAATATCTGCATGAGGAGCTGCGCAGGGTGGATCCGGCGTCCGCTGAGATTATCCATGCGAATAATGTGAAGCGTGTGATCCGGGCACTCGAGTATTATGAGCAGACCGGGACTCCGATATCGAAACATAATGAGGAGCAGCGTCAGAAGGAATCACCGTATGAATTCGCGTATTTTGTGCTGAACGACAGGCGCGACCTCTTATATGAGAGAATTAACAGGCGAGTAGATTGTATGATGCAGGACGGGCTCCTTAACGAGGTAAAGAAGCTGAAGGATGCAGGATATTCGCCGGATCTGGTTTCGATGCAGGGAATCGGATACAAGGAGATGCTTAAGCATTTGAACGGCGAAATGACACTCAAAGAGGCGGTTGAATCGGTAAAACAGGAGACCAGGCATTTTGCAAAGCGCCAGGTGACATGGTTCAAACGGGAGAAAGAGGTCATCTGGCTGGACAGGCAGGAGTATCCGGAGGATGACAGGCTTCTTAAAAGAATGTTGGATATTTTGAAACAGAAAAATATTCTTAATTAAAATAGAAATCAGCCGGTTATATATGGAACGGCGGAATGAGAGGAAAAAGAAGAAATCATGAATCAGAATTTGAAAGCAGAATTGACCGAAGCCTATCGCTCGCTTCACCTGGATGAAAAGGTACTTGCGTATTGTCTTAAGGTGGAGGATTCGTTAAAGGAGCGGTTTGAGGAGATTGACCGCGTCGCGGAGTTCAATCAGCTCAAGGTGATCAAGGCAATGCAGGATAACCGCGTAAGCGATATTCATTTTGCGGCGACCACCGGCTATGGCTATAACGATCTGGGAAGAGATACGTTAGAGGAGGTATATGCAAGCGCATTTCATGCGGAAGCGGCGTTGGTTCGTCCGCAGCTGACCTGCGGAACCCATGCGCTGACGATTGCGCTCTCCGGCAATCTTCGTCCGGGGGATGAGATCCTTTCTCCGGTCGGAAAGCCCTATGATACGCTCGAAGGAGTCATCGGTATCCGCGAGGCGCGAGGATCGCTTGCGGAGTACGGAATCACGTATTCGCAGGTAGATCTGCTGCCGGACGGCAGCTTTGACTATGACGGAATCCGTGCGGCGCTCAATGAGCGGACCAGGCTGGTTACCATTCAGCGTTCGAAGGGCTATCAGACCAGACCCACGCTGTCCGTTAAGCGGATTGGCGAACTGATTGCCTTTGTAAAGAGCATTAAGCCGGAGGTTATCTGCATGGTGGATAACTGTTACGGAGAATTCGTTGAGACCATTGAGCCGACCGATGTCGGAGCGGATATGTGTGTTGGTTCGCTGATTAAGAATCCGGGCGGCGGCCTTGCTCCGATCGGCGGATATATTGTAGGAAAGACGGAGTGCGTGGAGAACGCGGCGTATCGTCTGACTTCGCCCGGTCTTGGAAAGGAGGTCGGTGCGACGCTCGGAATCAACCAGCAGTTATACCAGGGCTTCTTTATGGCACCCACGGTGGTGGCAGGAGCGCTCAAGGGCGCGATCTTTGCCGCCAATATTTACGAGGCGCTCGGCTTCCCGGTTATTCCGAACGGTTCCGAATCCAGGCACGACATTATTCAGGCCGTTACCATAAAGTCTCCGGAAGCGGTTATCGCATTCTGCCGCGGGATTCAGGCGGCAGCGCCGGTTGACAGCTTCGTAACGCCGGAGCCGTGGGCAATGCCCGG